>CBCPMW010000001.1:0-32095 GCA_965120375.1 uncultured Eubacteriales bacterium
AACGAAAAACTAAGGGAGTGGTATGCCAAAAGTCGTAATTATAGTTCGTTGTTAGAAGAAGTAAGGAATGAAATAAACAAGAGAGCATTCGATAAAGATGGAAATGAACAATGCTGGAACTTTGATGAAATGATAGAATGTCTGGTTAAATATAGGCCAAATGTCGGAACAGAACAAAATGATGAAACAACACTAGAGGGTAGAATTAAAAAATTGGAAACCTGTAAGCAACGTCTTGAAGATATGGTTCGTGATGAAAAAGGCAAGTACAAAGAAAAAATTGACAGTATAAATTGCGAAGAAGCACGAAAACTGATAGGTAACTTAATTAATGCGAGAGAAAACCTCTTTGCAGCCTGCGTTGAAGGGTATGAAGGAGAAATGGGGAGAGATTTACGGGATGTGGCGGCTCGTCTATCAAGTTATGCAGGTAAGATCCTTAAAAAAGAAGGAATAAAGGTTGAAGACTCATCTAGTGCTGATGCAAGCACGTTAGAGGGAGAAATAAACGAGCTGTTGAAATGGCTTCTTGACAATGCTGATAAAGCATGGACCTACACCTACGCACACAGGAGTGATGCAGAGGTGGAGCTTTATAAAATGATCGGTGAATTGCAGATTGCTTTCGAGAAGAGTAGTCGTACGTAAAAAAAGCTAGATTTTACTCTAGCTTTTTTTATTGTCCTTGGAGTGCATATAAAAAATCAAGTCTAGAATTTTGTTGCTGTAACCCCATTCATTGTCGTACCAGGAAATAAGTTTTACAAAACTATCGTTCAGCATAATACCAGCTTTTGCATCAAAAATAGAAGTTCTAGGATCGCCGCAAAAATCCGACGAAACTAGAAGTTCATCGGTATAACCCAAAATACCGCTAAGTTCAGTTTCAGAAGCACTTTTTATAGAAGAGCAAATTTCTTCATAAGTTGTACTTTTCGAAAGTTTACACGTAAGATCAACAACAGAAACATCCAAAGTTGGAACTCTAAACGACATGCCTGTAAGTTTTCCAGAAAGTTCCGGAATAACCAGTGAACAGGCTTTTGCAGCTCCGGTAGAAGCTGGAATAATATTTGAAAAAGCTGCCCTAGATCCACGCCAATCTTTAACAGAAGGAGAATCTACAGTTTTTTGCGTACTTGTAACTGCATGAACAGTTGTCATCAGCCCTTCGACTATACCAAATTTGTCGTTTATAACTTTAGCAAGGGGAGCAAGACAGTTCGTTGTACAAGAAGCGTTCGAAACTACAGTCATGTCACTAGAATATTTATCTAAGTTCACTCCGCAAACAAAAGTCGGAGTTTCTGTATCTTTTGCCGGTGCAGAAATCACAACTTTTTTTGCTCCAGCTTTTATATGATTATGTGCAGATTCTTTTGTACAAAAGACACCAGTTGATTCAACTATATATTCAGCAAAAGATGATCCCCAAGGTATCTGCTCAGGATTTTTCTCAGAAAAAACATTTATAGCTGAGCCGTTTACTACCAATTGGTTAAATTTAGTCTCTATCTTTCCGTCAAATTTTCCATGAACAGTATCGTGTTTTAGCATGTAAGCCATATAGTCAACATCAGTAAATGGATCATTTATAGCTTTAATTTCAAATTTTTCAGGATTTTTTACTGCAGCCCTTAAAACTAGTCTACCAATACGTCCAAAACCATTTATACCGATCTTAATTGGCACGAAGAACTCCCCCTAAACACTAAACTTTAAAAAAAACTAAATATATAAGCATTACTATGCCCAATTTTATCTAAAAATTAGTAAAAATGCAAACTAAAATTTCTAAAAGGGAGGATTTTTGTTTAAAATCATAAGGCTTTGATATATAGAAAGAATCTAAAACCTATAACCTTAAGCAAAATATTTTGATTTCTTTGCTTGAAACTTAGACCAAATACTGAGCAAAAACGCCAGTATATAGAAACATAAACAAGATTTTACAGCTAAAGATGCTAAAGATACGCTTGTTAAACCGTTGTAGTTTTTAAGATCTAAAACTATACCGGGAAAGCAGAACATAAACGAAAGTAAAACAGATTCAAAACCGAACAAAAGATGTTTTTTCATAGCATATTTCCTGTTTACATTGACAAAAACTCTTATATGATTTAGCAAGAATAAAAGCAGAAACGAATCTAAAAAAACTTCGTATTGGTCAGGAGTTTCATCTGAAATCGACAAAAAGGAAACCATTTTTATTATAAACCAAAAAACTGGGAAAAATAGTAAAATAGGAACACTTGATATTTTGTTTTTTCCATAAAAGAAACTTAGAAACACTAGAAAAAATGCCGCTGAAGAAACACTTGACGAAATGAATGTCAGGATGCTTTGAAAAAACGGATAGCTGGTAGATGTATCAACAAGAAGAGTGAAAGCGTGCCATAAAAATGAAATGCAAACTAAAAGACTAGTTATAGCAAGACAAACATTTGACTCTACTATATAAATTTTTTCTTCTTTTTCTTTCAAAAAATGCAAAGAAACAGCAAAAACCAAAAAAACTATCACATTTACTGCAAAGAATAAAACAGATTTCTCATATGCAAGCGCTGAAAATGTAAAAAATAATTTAGAAGGGACCAAGGTAAAAAACGCAAAAAGGAACATAGAAAAAATTCTATCTAATTCCATTACAAACCTCCTAGAAATAAAAAGTCATATAAGTGATACAAAAGTCATACACATATAATACACGAGATCTTGTAATTCTAACATCAGTGAAGTTAAAAAGTCAATAATCTAAAGAGTTTTCACATTTTGACTGGGAAGTGAATAAAAGTGCAGACAGAATCTAAATTTAAAAAGGCGCCATCCAAGCTAAAAAAAATATTATTTTTAATAATTTTTATGATTTTATTTATGATTTTTATTCCTGTTTTTCCAGCATTTATTATAAATCAAGATAAAAAAAATATAAAAGGTTTTGATTTTAAAGAAAATTGTGAAAATTATTTTTGTGTTTTTGACGAATCCATAGGCAAAATAGTTAACATCCCGGAAAGAGAATTTATATACGGAACTGTTGCAACTGAAATGCCAGTTTCATTCGAAATAGAAGCACTGAAAGCTCAAACTGTTGCAGCTTACACGTATTTTAGTCGTATAAGGGAAGAATTTAGGAGAAAAAATGGACAGGGTCAAGGCGAAATCACAATAAATTCTAAAAACTGGAAGTATTATGTTTCAGTTGATCAGATGAAAGAAAAATGGGGAGAAAATTTTCTGGAAAGGTACGATAAAATAAAAAGCGCAGTCGATAGTGTTTTTGGTGAAACTTTAGAATATGAAGGTAGTTTAATTTTATCTGTATACCATGCTATGTCGTCTGGTCAGACAGAAAAATCAAAAGACGTTTTTGGAGGGGAATTTTCTTACCTTACAAGTGTTTCTAGCCCTGGAGACAAAGAAGCGAAAGATTATGAAACATCTGCGGAGTTTAGTGTTGAAGAATTAAAACAAATATTAGAAAGTGCATGGAGCGACTGTAAATTTGATGAAAATCCAAACTTTTGGATACGAGACATAGAAAGAACAGAATCTGGAATGGTTAAAAGTATAGTAGTTTGCTCGCATAAAACAAATGGACGAGAACTTCGCAGCCTTTTTTCACTTCGTTCAGCTGATTTCGATGTAGAATATCAAAATGATAAATTTGTATTTAAAGTCAGAGGATATGGTCATGGAGTTGGAATGAGTCAGTATGGGGCTCAGTTTATGGCAAAACAAGGAGCAGACTATAAAAAAATTTTAAAATGGTACTATCCTGGAACTGTTTTAACCAACAAAACTTAAAAATTTACAGATGAAGTTGGTTTTGTAAAATATTTTTTAGTTTAGTAAAATTATTCCTGATAAATAAATAAAAAATTTTAAGGAAGTGATTTTCTATGAAAAGTGATCAAAAAATTGTTTTTAGTGCAGTGCAGCCAAGTGGAGCGTTGACTCTTGGTAATTACCTTGGTGCTATTACGAACTGGGAATCAATGCAGAAAGAATTTAACTGTATTTTTGCTATTGCTGACCTTCATGCTATTACAGTCAGACAAAAAACAGATGAATTTAAAGAAAACACAACTGCGCTTTACGCACTTCTTCTTGCTTGTGGAATTAGTCCGGAAAAAAGTGTGTTTTTCATTCAAAGTCAAGTACACACTCATGCAGAACTTGCTTGGATTTTAAATTGTTATACTCAGTTTGGGGAATTAAACCGAATGACTCAGTTTAAAGATAAATCAAAAAAATATACAGATAACATAAACGCCGGTCTTTTTTCATATCCGGTCCTTATGGCAGCAGATATTCTTTTATACGGTACAGATTTAGTTCCAGTCGGTGAAGATCAAAAACAACATATTGAACTTACTCGTAACATTGCGCAAAGATTTAACGGAGTATATGGTCAAACTTTTACAGTGCCAGAACCATTTGTTCCGAAGTCAGGAGCTAAAATTATGTCTCTCCAAAATCCAGAAGTTAAAATGTCTAAATCAGAAGAAAATCCAAATTCCTGCGTGTTTTTACTTGACGATCCAGATACTATTTTAAGAAAATTTAAAAGAGCGGTGACAGATTCAAATTCACAGGTAAAGTTTAATCATAATGAGAAAACTGGAATAAATAACCTTATGAATATTTATGCCTCAATAGAGAAAAAAGATTTGAATCATGTTGAAAACGATTTTGAAGGTAAAGGATATGGAGAATTTAAAACTAGAGTTGCAGAAATAGTCATAGAGAAAATAAAACCAATCCAGGAAAAGTTTAAAGATTATGTAAAAAATAGAGACTATATAGAAAAAATGTGCGAACAAAGCAAACAAAAAGCTATAGAAATTTCTGAAAAAACGCTAAAAGATGTAAAAGAAAAAATTGGATTTTTGGATTTTTATTAAAATTAAGGGAGATGAAAAAACACTCATGAATTTTAGTAAACTTAGAACATTTTGGATGAAGATTTTTCAAATATTTATAATGATTATTCTTGTTTTTGTATTTTCTCTAGTAAATGGTGAAAATAAAAAAGCGGAAACAACAAAGGAAGAAATGACTAATTTTGCTCAAATGAGTGAGGAAAGTGAAAAAATACCGGAAAATATTGAAGAATATGAAATGCGAGCTGTTTGGATTCCATTTATGGCGCTTCAAGTAAGGCCATTTAGCCGAGAAAAATTTGAATCTAATTATAGAAATATAATTGAAAAAGTTAAAGAGTTAAAACTTAATACTGTTTTTGTTCATGTAAGGCCGTTTAATGATGCTGTTTACAAATCAAGAATTTTTCCTTGGTCACATATATTAACTGGAAACCAAGGTGAAGATCCAGGTTTTGATCCACTTGATTTTATGATCAGTTTTGCTCATGAAAACGGTATAAAATTTCACGCTTGGGTTAATCCAATGAGGATTAAAAATAAAGAGTTCCCTGGTAAACTTGATAAAAATAATCCTTATGTTCTCCTGAAAGAAAAGGATCCAGAAAACTTTAAAAAATATACTGTGACTTCTGAAGAATACACTTACTTTGATCCACAATACGAATGGGTCCGGAACCTTATTACAGATGGAATTTTGGAAATAGCTGAAAATTATGATGTAGATGGAATAAATTTTGATGATTATTTCTATCCAGGGAATAATCATCAGATCGACAGTTTTTCTACACAAATCGTGTCAAAAAATGATCCCAATGAAGAAACAAAAAATCAGAATAAAGTTGAAAACGAGAAGAAAAAAGAAAACATAAACAAGCTCATATCCCAAGTTTATTCTGCTATCACGCGAGTTAATGAAAGTGAAGATAAAATTAAAATCACTGATAAGACTGATGAGAAATCAACTACACAGAATGTGTTGAAAGAAAAAATTTTATTTGGGATTTGTCCTCAAGCAAATTTTAAAAATCTAGAAATTTCTGGAGTTGATCCAAAAACTTGGGTAGAAAAAGAAGGATACGTGGATTATATCTGCCCAGAAATATATACAAACTCAAAAAATCCTATTTTACCGTTCGATAAAGCAATCCATACATGGAGAGATCTAATTCCAAATAGAAAAGTAAAGCTTTACGCTGGACTGGGACTTTATAAAACGGGAAGTAGTGAATATGACGATGGGACTTGGGAAGAAAGAACGGATATAATTAGGAATCAAATTGAGCAAATAAGAGAAATAAATTATGACGGTTTTGCACTTTACTCCAGTGTATATCTATTTTCAGAAAAAAATCAAAACGAGATACAAAACATAAAAGGGATTTTAAACTAATTTTTCCTATTTTTGTTTTAATTTATATTTAAATTTTGATAAAATTATTTAAAAATTAGCTGCAATAATCTTCTAAAATACAGTTTAGTTCCTGAGAATTGGAAGCTATAATCCCTTTGCTTAAAAGTTTTTTGTCCCCATCTGGGAGCTCACTTAACCTTATATCTGTAACTTTAAAAGGGAACTCGCTATTTTCTTCGAATATTGCAATGTTTCCTGAGTATTCTTTTACTACGTAGACAAGATTAGGTTTTGTATCTAAAGGAGCTGGAGAAGTGGTATTTTCTTTGACTTTTTCTGGCTGATTTATATAAAAAAGTACAAAAAACAGGCAAAAAGTTAAAAAGACTCCCATAACTACAAAAATTTTTTTCATAAACTCCACTCCTTTTCTTTTTAGACAAATTTAACTATATTTATATAAAATTTATTCTGCTCGTTTTTTTGTATCTTATTCTTGAAATTGCTTTGTTGTGCTTGAATATAAAAATTTGTTCTGATATAATCTTGCGTGAATTTTTAAGAGGTTTTAAGACCTTGGGAGGGCTTATTTTGCTAAAGGTGGAATTAATTTCATATACACCAGATGCTGAAAAACTTGTAGCGCAAGCTGCAAAACTTTGTTATTCGCCTAGTTCAATAAAAGAAATTCGAGAAAATTTGACAGATGAAAAAGTTAGTTCGTTTGTGAATATGTTATCAAATATAGGGCACGAAAGTCCGATTGAACATGTAAACTTTACTTTTGCAATAGAAGGGGTGAGTCGCGCTCTTTTAGCTCAATTTACTCGTCATAGAATTGCATCCTATAGTGTACAAAGTCAGCGTTATGTAAAAGAAAATCAGTTTGAATATGTAACTCCTCCGGAAATAGAAAATACAAAAGAAGCAAAACAAGAATTTATTAGCGCTATGGAAAAAGCTCAAGAAAGCTACGAAAGAATTGCAAATATATTAACCGAAAAGCACAAAAAAGAGCTTATTTTAGAAGGTTTTGTTGAAGAAGAGGCAAAGAAAAAAGCTGAAAAAAAAGCTATAGAAGATGCAAGGTTTGTTTTACCAAACGCATGCGCAACAAAAATAATCTGCACACTTAACGCAAGAAGTTTACTAAACTTCTTTTCACTTCGAGGATGTAATCGAGCTCAATGGGAAATACAAAATTTGGCAAAAAAAATGCTTGCTCTTGTCTTTAATGTTGCACCAAATATATTTAAAAAAGCAGGACCTTCTTGTTTACGTGGAACTTGTAAAGAAGGTAAAATGTCGTGTATGAAACCAAATTTAGTCCGGGAAGAATTTGCTAGATTAAAGGAGAGCACTAGATGAGTGGGATTTTAATCGATATAGAAGGTCTGGATGGAAGTGGAAAAGAAACTCAATCGAAATTACTTTTAGATTATTTAAACAGTAAAGATCCAGAAAGTGCAGTTTGTGTTTCTTTTCCAGATTATGAAAGTGACTCGTCAAAACTTGTAAAAATGTACTTAAATGGAGAATATGGCGAAGATCCAATGTTAGTGAGCCCTTACGCTGTTTCGTCCTTTTTTGCTGTAGACAGGTTTTCTAGTTACAAAAAAAAATGGCAGCGTGATTATGAAGAAGGTAAATGGATTATAGCGAACAGGTACACTTCGTCAAATTCCATATATCAAATGTCAAAACTCGGAAGGGATTGTTGGGAAGAATATTTAAGCTGGTTGTACGATTACGAATACAATAAACTTAAACTTCCAAAACCTTCCTTGGTTATTTATCTTGATACACCAGTTGAAATCTCACAAAAGCTCATGGATAAGCGGTATAAAGGGGACCAGTCGATGAAGGACCTACACGAATCGTGTGAAAATTACCTAAAACTATGTGAAAAATCGGCAAAATACGCGGCACTACGGGATGGATGGACTGTGTTGAACTGTGTAGAAGAAAACAATTTAAAAACTATCGAGAATATTCACAGAGAGATAATATCTATTGTTGAGGGAATAAGACTAAAAAAATTGAAAAAATCAAGAATTTAAGATACAATAATTGATAAAATTTAGCTTTTGAGGCACAAAATCGGTATGAAGTGTGCGAATAAATAAGGCTAGGTTAAAGAAAACTAGTATTATAAAAAAATTCAAAAATTTTAAGTTTCAGAATCGAGCGGAAAGTAAGAAGAAATCTACACTTAATTGTTGGTTTTGGTCTATTTTTAGAAAAAGTGAGAGTTTTTTTAGGAGGGGATTTTTTTATGATTTGTGTTTTTTTAGCTGAAGGATTTGAGGAAATAGAAGCTTTAGCTCCGGTTGATATTTTAAGACGAGCGAGAATAGATGTAAAAACGGTTTCAATTTTGGGAAAAACTGTTTCAGGGACAAACGGGATAAAAATTGAAGCTGATATGGTCTTAGATCAACTTGATAAAAGTAGTATAGATGGAGTTGTTTTACCCGGAGGAATGCCGGGGGCTGAGAATTTATTTAAAAGTGAAAAAATTAAAGAGGTTGTAAAGTATTGCTTTGATGAGGACAAGTTGGTAGCTGCGATATGTGCTGCTCCGATGATTTTGGGTAGGATGAATTTTTTAAATGGGAGAAAAGCTTGCTGTTATCCTGGATTTGAAAATGAGTTAAAGGGAGCAGAAGTGTTAGACCAAAGAGTGTTATTGGACGGAAATATAATTACAGGAAAGGGGCCAGGAGCTGCAATAGAATTTTCTTTAAAAATAGTCGAAGTTATGTCTGGATATAAAAAGTCTCAGCAAGTGAGGTTGGGATTGCAATGAAAGTAAAAAACCTTAAGCAGTTTAAAAATAATCTTAGGGATAAATACAGAGCTATCAGAGAGAATATGTCACTGGAAGTAAAAAAAAGTATGGACGAGAAAATATTACAGAAACTTAGTTCTTTACAAGAGTATAAGTTTAGTAATATTGTTTTGGTATATGTTTCAAAAAATATAGAAGTGTCAACGGACATAATAATAGAAGATGCTTGGAGAAAAGGTAAACGTGTAGCTGTTCCAAAATGTAATATGGACGACAGGAGTATGGATTTTTATTATATAAAATCAAGAAATGATCTAGAAAAAGGTGCTTTTGGTCTTTATGAACCGATAAAAGGTCAGTGTGAGATTTTTACTAGTTTTTCTCAAGGGATTTGTATTGTTCCGGGTTTTTGTTTTGATCAAAATGGATATCGGCTCGGGTACGGGCATGGGTACTATGATAGATTTCTCCATAGATTTGGTGGATTTACTGCTGGAATTTGCTACAGCAGTTGCATGAAGTTTTACCTACCTAGAGGAAAATACGACAAATCAGTTGACGTAATAGTGAACGATAAATATATCAAGAGAATACATAACAACTATACGAATAGAGGCAAAAATATAATTTAAAAATAATTTGTTATTTTAGGGGAAATTTCATGAAAAATGATGAAACCAAGTTAGATAAACAAGAGAATAACCGTGAATTTGAAACCAGTAAAGAGAATCTAGAAGAAAATCCAAATAAAGAAAATTCAGAAGATAAAAGTTTTGGTGGTGCAGAGGGAAAAAACGAAAAATACGACGATATTTACTCGGGGTCTCGGCAAGATGAAAAAAAAGAAGATGAAATTTTTAGCGATTTGAGAAAAAATCTAGATGAAAAAAAAATGGATGATATTTTTAGTGAAAATTCTGATAAAGAAAAGGAAAATCTAGAAATATATAAGCCGAAAAAAAATAAAGTTTTATTCTACTTTATATGGTTGGTGTTTTTGACTTTAATTTCTGTTTTGCTTGCCGGATATTCTATAATTGCAGTGAATGATATGCTGGGGTTAGGTCAAGGCGACGAAATAATTGTTGTTGATATTCCCGAAGGAGCCAATGTTGATACAGTAGCGAAAATTTTAAAATCAAGTGGAGTTATAAAACAAGAATTTTTCTTTAAAATTTATGCAATTGTAACTAAAAATGCAAAAAAATTCCAGGCTGGCACTTATGAACTTAAACCTAATATGGATTATCAGGTTTTAATTAATAATATAAAAAGTAGTGCTTTGCAAAAAGATGTTGTAGAACTTGCATTCCTTGAAGGAATGAATATACAAGAATACGCTCAGCTTTTAGAAGAAAAGGAAGTTTGTAGTAAAGAAAAATTCTTAGAAAAATGTAAGTCTGATGAATTTGACGAAAAATATGAATTCTTGAAAGAGATAGAAAATAAAAGTGAAAGATGCTACAAACTTGAAGGATATTTATTTCCGGATACTTATGAGTTTTATAAAAATGAAGATCCAGGCAGTGTAATTAGACGATTTTTAAGTAATTTCCAGAAAAAAATAATAAAATTAAACATTCATGAAGGTTACGATAAAAAAGTAAGTATAAAGCAAATTTGTAGTGAATTTGGAAAAACTTTAGACGAAATTTTAAATATATCTTCTATGATTCAAGCTGAAGCTGCCGACAGAAGTGATATGTATAAAGTTTCATCTGTAATTTATAATCGCTTAGAAACAATTTCGTCTGATGGATATAATAAGTTTGGTGAGTTCGGACTTTCGAAATTAGGGATCGATTCTACTGTTTGGTATCCTTATAAAACAAAAAGTGCTGTCCCATCAAATATTGTCAACACTTTCCAAAGTAGTTACGACACTTATGAAATTGTAGGTTTGCCTCCGGGGCCAATTTGTAACCCTGGTTTGGAAGCAATTTATGCAGCGTTAAATCCAGAAAATACGGAATATTATTATTTCTGTCACGGAAGCTCGCAGGAAAGTTACTACGCTAAAACTAGTAATGAGCATATGATAAATTTAAAAAAAGCTGGACTAGTATAATCTAGGTTTAGAGGTTTTAAATTTTTAAGTGGATTACTTTAAACTCTGTTTTTGTTCTAATTAAAAAATAGAGCTTATATAGATTAAATTGCAGAAAAAAGAAAGTGTTGTGATTCTTGAAGTTATAAAGTTTTTCCAAAAAGCTTCGATTTTATCTACAATCTAGCATTAAGTCTGGAAAAATATCATGATTGTAAATTTCACAAAATAAATCAAAATTTACTTGACATAATGTGTAATATATTGTAATATATGTTACGTAAATATATATTTTCAATACAAGGGGGGTGGTTAACATCAAAAATTTATCTATTCTATCCAGAGATGAATATTTCTTGAGTCGTCTCCTTACTTTTAAATCCTACGATAAAGTTCAAAATGCACTTAAAAGTAAAGGCATTGATTTTTCTATTGATACGATAAAAAAAATAAAAGATATTGTTTATGATTTGCAAGAAAATGAAGATATACTTACAAAAGAGGATTTAGAGATAATTGAGCATGCAGGAGATAACCTTGGAGGTAAAGGGGATTTTAATCAGGATCTTTACAATTTTTTTTACGGCAGTAAAGAGAAGTACCCTGAAAATTTTTTTTTGAATAAACAACCTCTTTACAGTGCGGAAACGATATCAACAGGAATATTCGCTGTTGCCTGCCTGATATTTAAAGTGAAAAAGAAATATTTAAAATCCAGGGATTTGTGGCAACTTGGCTAGACAGCATAACTAAACTAAAAAAACCAAATTTTTATAGATATAATCTTAAAGGATAAAGGGGAACATAAGAGGAAAGGGTGAACGTGGTCATGTAAAGGAGGCTTGCTATGGATTTACATAATAATGAAAAACGGATTTCTCCTTATGGAGTGAGTGATGCTGGGACTGAAATGATTTTAAGTGACCAAAAAGAAGCACTGAGTGCACTTGCTTTGGACCAAGAATTTGTTGAACATTTGCTTGCTCAGAAAACTTTAAAGGGAATGCAGAGCCTTTTCAAAAATAGGGGTGTCATTTTAAGTGCTAAAGAGATTGATGATTTTATCGAAATGGTAAAAGCTTTTTCCACAAAACAGGCTTTACCTGATCAGTTTTTTGAAAATGCGGCTGCAGGTTTTGCCAGTAACACAGGTGCTATAACTTTAGCCAGCAAAATGGCAGAAACAGTAAACAGTCCAGAGCCAAGCATAAGACCAAAACTTCTTGAAGATTCTGTGTTTTGGTTATAAAGATTTTTTGTAAACAAAAGTTTTATAAGTTTTTAAAGCTTTTTAGAATAAACTTAGAAGAGACGGCCAATACTTTAGGTAAATTACCTGAAAGTAGAGGCCTTTTTTTAATGCAACGAAGAATAATAATATTTTTTTCTATATTAATGTTTTGTTTTTGTATGTGTATTATTGTGCTGGATAATATATCTACAAAAGATGTTTTACACGATGCTGCTGCGTATCAGAGGTTATACAAGCTAAAAATTGCACAAGCTCGCGGAACAATTTATGATTTTAGGTTGATTCCACTTGTAAATAGAAGTAAAAAGTTGATAGCTGCAGTAGTGCCGGGACAAGATACTATAAGTGCAATTTCACAAGTTGTGAAAGAGAGCAACCTTGCGGAAGTTTGGAAAGAAATATCGCTAAATAAACCTTTTGCAGTAGAAGTTGAAAAAAATATACAATGTAGCGGAATACAAACATTTGAAGTTCCGATAAGATATTCAATAAATGCAAAAGCTGCACACATAATAGGCTACGTTTCCAGAGACAATAAAGGTGTGTGTGGAATAGAAAAAGCCTATGATGATTATTTAGACAGTAAGCAAAATGATATTTGTATTTGTTACAATGTGGACGCTTTAAATCACTTACTTTTAGGTGCACAAGGTTTTAGAAATGATAGATCGTATATGCTGTCAAAAGGTATTGTTCTAAATATAGATAAAAGACTTCAAGATTTAGCTGAAGAAATTGCAAATAAATATATAACCAAAGGAGCAGTTGTAATAACAGAAGTTCCGAATTGTGAAATTAGAGCTATAGCAAGTTTTCCGAGTTTTTCTCCTCAAAATGTAGAAAAGTATCTGGATGATAAAAATTCACCGATGATAAATCGAGCATTTAGTTTATATAGTTTCGGTTCAATATTTAAACTTATTACAGCTGCAGCTGCATTAGAATCCGGAATAAATGAAGAAACAATTTATAACTGTAAAGGGTTTAATGAAGTAGGAGACAAAAAATTTAAATGCTTCGCTGGAAAAGCTCATGGGGAAGAAAACCTTGAAAAAGCAATAGCTTACTCTTGTAATGGTTATTTTATTGAACTTGCAAATAAAATGGGCCAAGAAAAACTTTTGTCTATGGCAAAAAAATTTAAACTAGATCAAAGTATATCTCTAGCTAACGATATAAAAACAAGCTGTGCAGTACTTCCGTCTATAGAAAGTTTGGAAAATTCTGGAATACTTGCTAATTTCTCGTTCGGACAAGGAAAACTTATGGTTTCTCCTGTTCACGTAGCTGCAATTATGAACGCTATAGCTTCTGGAGGATTTTATACTGATCCTTGGATTGTTTGTGGTTTTGCCGACGAAAATATGAAAATTACTCATCTTGAAAAACCAGGTCAAGAGCGAATTTTGTCTCAAAATACAGCAGATAAAATAAAAAAATATATGATATCATCTCTCGAATATGGAACTAGTATGAAAGGGAAACCCGAAAAAATGTCAGCTGCAGCTAAAACTTCTACAGCACAAACCGGAATAAAAGACTTAGATGGAAATGATATTATACATGCGTGGCTTGGGGGGTTTTTCCCAGCAGAATCTCCCAAATATTCAATTGTTATAATGTCGGAAGGGACATCTGGTGGAGGAGAAAGCTGTGGTCCAGTTTTTAGAGAAATTATAGATAGCATCTACGAAGAATTCCCAGAAATTTTCATTGATTAAAGTTATAGAAAAAACCAGAAAAATCTAAAAAATTTAGAGTAAAACAAGAAATTAATCTAAATTTTCGCAGTTATGCCAAACATTTTGCACATCATCGTCATCTTCAAGTATCTCTAGAAAATTTTGAAGGCGTGACAAACTCACACTGTCCAAAACTTCTATGTAATTTTCAGGAACCATTTCGATTTCTGATGAGACAAAATGATATCCTTTTTCCGAAAGACTAGCGTGAGCTTCAGAATAATCTTCTGGATCAGTAATTATCACAAAACAATCATCTTGAATATTAAAATCAGAAGCGCCAACTTCTAAAGCATCTTCCACGGCAATTTCTTCCGGCTTGTTCGGAGTTTTTTCTATTACTATTACACCTTTTTTAGAAAACATAAATGAAACACAACCAGTTGTCCCTAAATTTCCACCGTATTTATCAAAATAATGACGAATATTTCCGGCAGTACGATTTCTGTTATCCGTAAGTGTTTCCACAATAAAAGCAACTCCGCTAAGGCCGTATCCTTCATATACTATAGATTCATAATTGGCCCCGTCTGAACTACCCGCTGCTTTTTTTATAATTCGTTCTATATTCTCATTTGGGACATTGTTAGCTTTTGCCTTGGCTATACAATCTTTTAGACGTGAATTTGTATTTGGGTCGCCTCCACCTCCATCTCTTACTGCAACTGTTAGTTCTCGACCTATTTTAGTAAATATTTTTGCTCTTTGTGCATCGGTTTTCTCTTTTTTCCTTTTTATGTTGTTCCATTTAGAATGCCCTGACAAAGTAAACTCCTCCTTATTTTTAAACAAAATTGGCGTAGTTTCCCATTTTATCAATTATTTCCTGTAAATCATTTGGAATTTTTTCAATTTTTCCTATCAAATTTTCATTTAAAATATCTAAAACTTGTTTTGCATATTCAGCCTGCTTTTGCGCGTCTTTTAGTTCAGCTATTCTATAGTAAGTAATGTCTAAACACAGGCACAAAAGCCAATCATAGGCGTTTTTATACTCATTTTCTAGATAATATTTTGTCATGTAGTGACAACGTCTTATAGCAGAAATTAACCGAGACTCCACTCCTAATGTATGCTCAATTGAAGAATCTCTCATGAAGTAGTGATAATAAACACCAGGTTGATTAGTTATAATTTTAGCATGTGGAAAAGCCATAGTCAAAAAAAGACTGTCTTCACCGTATTTTACATCGTCCATAAAAGTTATATGGTTGTCTTTTATCAGAGACGACTTAAAAATTCTTGTGTAGACGCTACAGTTCATGAAATCATTTTCTAAAACATAAAAGGGATCAGTAAATGTTTTACTTTCGACAGTTTTTCCGTATGTGTGACTTGGCTCAAACATAAGACCAAAGTTTAATATATCAGCGTTTTCAAGTTTCATTTTTTCTAAGCATTTCTCATATAAATCTAGATCTATCCAGTCATCAGAATCTAAAAAAGTTAAGTATGTTCCCCGACTTTTTTCTATTCCGGAATTTCTAGCAGAAGAAACACCTCCGTTTTCTTTATTTATGATTTTAATTCTAGTGTCTTTTTGTTTATACTCATTTAAAATGCTAAGAGAGTTATCAGTAGATCCGTCGTCAACGCATATAATTTCGATATCTTTAAAAGTCTGATTTGCAACTGAATCTAGACATTTTGTAAGATACTCTTCTGTGTTATAAATAGGAATTATTACGGAAAGCTCTGGTTTTCTAAGAAATTTCTTTAATGTAAAAAATAAAACTACCAAAAATAAACCTATCAAGGAACAAATAAATAGTATTATAAGAAAGTGCTATTTTACGCTTTTTATTTAGTGTATATATTGTAATTCCCCCTTTGAACTGCACTTTTTTGGATTCTAAAAACAAAAGTTTCTGATTTTCTAAAATTTTTCTAGTATAAAAATTGACTTGCAAGACTAACTAAAAACTCAAATGAGAACGCAACTGTTTTACACAGTTTTTCTGCTATTTAGCTAGAAAATTCTCTTAATTCTTTAACTAACTTATTTAGATTTTCAGGGACATGAGGTATTTTGTCTAGAAGTTTACTTTCGATTAGTTCTAACATTACAGACGCGTAAAATTTGTCTATTTCTGGAATATTTAACCTATAATGTTTTGTTATGCACAAACAGTAATCCAAAACAAAAACTAGATTATTTTTAAACTCGTTCTCAATATAAAAATCAACCAAGTACCGGCACCTTTTTATTGAGTCGGCAACTCTCTTTTCATATGAAACTGAGTTACCAGACGAATCTTCGTGCGATAAATAGTGATAATAAAATTTTGGAAGTGTAACTGTTAACTTGGATTTTGCAAGTATCATATTAACAAATAAGTTATCCTCACCATATTTTATGTCTTCTTTATAAAAAATATTATTATCAACCATTAAGGATTTTTTGAAAATTTTATTCCAAATGTAGCCGGAATTTATAGTAGTATCTTTTACAGCTTTAAACGGATCGTCGTATGTTTTGTTTTCAAGAAGAGTCCACTCTTTTCCAGATGGTTCATTTATATAATCGAAAACGACTATTTCTGCGCCCGTATTTGTTATAGTTTCTATGCACTTTTCATAAACATTCCTGTCAATCCAATCATCTGGATCAAAAAAATGTATGTATTCTCCAGTGCACGCTTCTATTCCAGTATTTCTAGCGGAAGAGACTCCCCCATTTTCTTTGTTTATAACTTTTATTTTGTTATTTTTTGCTGCGTATTCTTTTAAAATTTCAAGCGATTTATCATAAGACCCATCATTTACACAAATTATTTCATGAACCGAAGATTCTTGATCTAAAATTGAATCTAAACACTTCGGAAGATATTTTTCCACATTGTATATAGGTAAAACAACAGAAATTTTTGGATCTGGTTTTTTACTTGTAGTAGTTGTAGCGCGAGAATATAAACAAAAAATTCCAAGAATTGATAAAGATACTAACGAGAGAAAAATATATCTTTTGTTTTTGCTAATAAATTCCAAAAAATCAACTCCAAATAGTTTTTATGTTATAAACAATTTAATGCAGAAATAATTCTAAAGTCAATACTCTTTGTCGAGACTTTAGTTAAACTTGTAAGGATAAATGGTGCTTAAATAGGGAATTATAATAGAAAACAAGTAAAAAATTAAAAGGAAAGTGGAATTAAGTATGGATGTAAATAAAAAAGAGTACGAGAAAATGTACAAAGAAGCTTCTCCTAAAAGTCCAATTTGGAAGGATATGGCTTTAGCATTCATTTCAGGCGGGGTAATTTGCACTTTGGGTCAGATTATTATGAATGTTTACATGTCATTTGGAATAAGCCAAAAAGAAGCCAGGGTATTTGTTTCTGTAACTTTAATTTTTCTCGGGATACTTCTTACTGTACTGAAAGTATACGGAAAAATTGCAAAATATGCAGGGGCAGGAACTCTTGTACCTATAACCGGGTTTGCTAATTCTGTAGTTTCGCCAGCTATAGAATTTAAAAGTGAAGGACAAATTTTAGGAACAGGGGCAAAAATGTTTACTATAGCAGGACCAGTTATAGTTTACGGGATAATTTCGTCGGTAGTTTACGGAATAATAGTTTGGTGCTTTAAACTATACTAAACTATTGAGAGTTTTGTTTGGGCTTTTATGTAATTTTTATCATTTAAAATTTAATAGTATTTTTTATAGTTTTGTGATATCCTTGCGTCATAATATTTTTGGAGGGAATTGGCATGGATGTCAAGTTGAATAGCTTAAAGGCTCATATCAGTGAACAATTTGAAAAGTTAGTTGAAAAGAAACTTGCAAGGTTTGATAATATTTTTGGAAAAGATACTCCTGCAAATGTAAAAGTTACCATTGAAAAACATTGTCAAAACCTAGAAATTACTATACATCACAAATCTATAATTTATAGAGCAGAAGGGAAAAGCGAGGATATAAATAAATCGCTTGACATAGCTTTAAATTTAATTTCAAAAAATATCGAAAAACATAAAACAAAACTTGCAAGATCGCGTCATCTAGACATTCTGGATTTCATCGAGTATCAAGAGGACAACTTAGAAGATAAAAATGAAGAGTATAAAATAACTAAAAGAAAAACATTCACAGTAAAACCTTTAAGTACAGAAGAAGCAATACTTCAAATGAATCTTTTGGGTCACCATTTTTTTATTTTTAGAAACCAAAACACAAACGAAATAAATTTAATTTACAGAAGAAAAAATGAGACTTACGGACTTATAGAACCGGGAAATTAAAGGAGTAATATAAAACTGGAAATGAAAGGAACTAGACTTTTTTAAATTTTATGCCTGGAAGAGAAAAAATTTTAGAGTATAAATTAACAAGAAAGTTTAGTCTGTGAGATCTTTAAGGCAGAGGCACATTTTTTCAGCACTGCCTTTCGAAGATGTCAATAAATCTGCAAGGTGACTTCTATCGGAGTTAATTTTTTTGTCAAGTTCCCGGATGATTTCAGCTCTTTTTTGGGTAGTAAAAAGTAAAAAAGAACTGGAAGGGCTGCTTAAACTATTTAAATATATTGTAGAGAAGGCCTGAACTGTTACTAAAAATTTTAGTAAATCTTCTCCGGTTTTAACGTAGTCTTCTACGCTTTTTTCGTACTGGTCGCCGGCATTTTTCATAATCCAGCTTTTTACTTTTTTTGCCATGTCTTCTCCTGTCTTCTTACAGTCTTGAAGTTGGGTTGGTAGTCCATTTCTCCAAGGAGCACCCGTTGCTTTATACGATATACCGGGGGCTAAATTTCCTGCTGTACTTTTTAAAATGGCAGCATGATTTCTGGCTTCTTGGACTCGATTTCTTTCTTTTTGTAGATCGATCTCTATCTCTTTTATTTCTTTCTCTAGACTGACAATTTGTATTTCTACATCCCGTAGTTTGTTAGAAGAATTAGATAAATTTTCTCGGTTTTTAGTTTTATCTTTTTCAAGTTCTTTTCCTGCAACACCTAATCCTAAAATGCTGTGTTGAGCGTCTTTAAGCTGCTCAAAGTAAGTTTTTCTCTTTTTCGAAATGTAATTGAATCCGAGAAACCTAAGAAACCTTTCAAGAAAACTTAAAGGAAACTGGGATTTTTCGTAAGCTTCCTTTACTTCTATTTTAATAGAAGCTTTTCTTTTTTCTATGTCTTCTATCTGTGATTTTATGAGATTATATTCCTTTTCTAAATCTTTAATTTTATTCTCTAAATCGGTTTTTTCTTTTACAAAAGAATTTTTTTTCAGCTCAATTTCAAGGATAGCTTTTTCATGAACTGAAATCTTTCCTCGATTAGTTTCAGGATCGATCCAGCTTTTTGATATTATAAATTCTCCTGCAGATTCAAGTTCATTAGAAAAAATCTCAAAAGCTTCGGCGCCTTCCATTAACATTTTAGCACCTTCTTTTTTCATTCTTTCTGTTAAACCATGGAATTTACATATGCTATAATTACATTTCTTTAGCTCTATTATAAAATCGCGATTTCTATTATTTTTTAAATGCTCTTCTAACTTCTCTAAAAAATCTTGTAAAGCCGGAGAGTAATCTCCTATTTGATGATAATTATCTTTCATGATCGAAAGTATTTTTCTAAATAAAGAGGTGTCCATACAGAGTCCATACCTATTTTTTGGATTCCTTCTAGTTTGTGGGAAAATTAACGATTCAGATATAGAGTCAAGTTTACAAGTTGCAGTTTCATCGATCTGTTTCATTAGCCTATCTAAGTT
Source organism: uncultured Eubacteriales bacterium (assembly GCA_965120375.1). Lineage (GTDB taxonomy): Bacteria > Bacillota > Clostridia > Oscillospirales > Acutalibacteraceae > CASPLG01. The sequence continues at coordinate 19,794 of CBCPMW010000001.1, forward strand.
GTCTCCCTCCCATGCGGGAAGACCACTGACTTGATTACCTAATTTTTCTCGTTCGGATTCAATTGTCAGTATAGAATAACTGGTAATTCTATGAGTTATAGTTTCAATTTGTTTTAGTTTTTCAGACTGCATGTTTTCAATGGGGGTTTTACAAAAATTCTTGAGTGAATTAAAAAAACTATTGAAAAGGGATAAATTTTCTAAAGAATAATAGTTTCCGTAGACCTCATACGATTTTTTATTGTCTCTGTAAAACAAAATGTGCCTTTTTATTGAGTTTAAGACTGAAATTTTATCTGTATTTTTTTTAAAAGGATAATTTCTCGATCTAATTTCAGCAATTGAAAGAGAAGAAATTTCTTTAACCAGAGAAATTATTGAACTTTGGTTTCTTGAAAACAAAAATTCCCAAGACTGTTTTGTGATTTCGTATTTATTTCTAGCTTGTGTTATTTCAAGAAGTGCAAGCATTAAACATTTTTCAGAGGGAAGGTAATCTATCAGGCGTTTAGTGCTTTCTATTGCTTGTTTGAATTCACTTTTTTTACTGTTTTCGGTGGAGTTTTCAATAGCTTCTTTTACGTCAATAAACCATTCCTTGCTGCATGGATGCCTGTGTCTACTTCGGCTAAATTCTGGAATATCTAGGGAAGGAAAAATCTCAATAATATTTTTAAAATCACTCAAAAATCCCAATTTTATCACCTCTTTTCTCTATAGCATTATTTTCAATTTCCGATGAAGGGGCACTGTGTTAAAAACCGAGTAAATATATAGTGACTATACCGCAAAATTTATATTTTGTCAACGCATAAAATATGCAGTATATATAAAACTTTATAAAATATTGATCAAAAACACAAAATTTTCTTTAAAATTAATATTTATTTATAAATAAATTTAAATTTTCATTTGCAAAAAAGCTGTTAAATAGCTTGCCCTAAAGTGCAGGAAAATATGATAAAATTCCAAAATTTCAAAAGAAAATTTAGTAAATTAAAGATGTAAATTTAACTTAAAAAAACAAACATAACTTTTACAATTGTTTCTAGAGACAATTGTAAAAGTTATTAATATATACAAAAAATATAAAAATTTTTTAAATGAATAATTTCCTAAAAGTGTGCGACTTCAGATGATAAATAACAAAAAATTTATAAATAATTATAAAATATTATTGAAAATATTACAGAGAGTTGTTATAATAGATAAAAGCTATGAAATTTTCTTCTTAGGAGGGGACTTCGTTAATGGATGTAAAAGTTGGACAAAAAAATATAGCAAAAAAAGTGTATATAATTCTGCTTTTGATATCATTTTTTTCTGCATTTATGGTTATGGGTTTTGCAAGTGCTCAGAATAATGGCGGCGAAAATATAAACCTTTCCGTGCCTTATATTGAAGGTGTTGATTTTTATGAAGTAGACAATGAAAAAGGTGACCTTCAAAAAATTGAAATTAAATATACGAAAAAAGTAATTTCTTTTAGTAAAGATGAAGTCTTAAACCTTAAAGTTAAAATTGACAATGATAAATATTATTCTGGTGAGGATAGAAAGGCTCAACCTAGGTATGGTCTAAAAGATCCGGAATTTTTTGCAGAGAACCTTGAAATTGAAAATAGTCTTGATGATTCAAATTTTTGGAATCTAAAAATTAAGCCAAATACTAAAAATGTAGGAAAAATCAATAAGCTAAAGTTGAATTTATCTGAGCGGAAAACATTATTTTTAAATTTTTTAGAGTCGAAGTCGGTTAAGTTTCTCTCTTTGCAAAATAAAGTTTTAAGCAACAAAGCTGAGGCTGTACTTTTAGGAAAAAGTTTTGATTTCAAAATAGAGCTTGATAAATCTGGAATTTATATAGATGACTATGAAAATTTTAAAATATCGACTGGGAAAAATGAGTATAGCATAATTAGTATTGAAGAAAAAGAATCGAAGTTAGTTTACACCGTAAGATTAAATGAGGTTTTGGAAAGTGCAAGTATCGACATAAAGATGCTTTTTAAAATAAAGTTCCCTGAAATTGAAGGACTTGAGTATAGTGAAAATGAAAATTTTTCTGATATTTTTGAAAAAGATGCAGAAAAACTTTTTGTTGTTGGTTCTGCTTACACTTTTTATGTAAAAATAGCAGATACAGTTTCTTTAAATTCAGAAGATCCAGAGATTTCTTTTTCGTGCGGCTCGAATGAAGTTTACACAGAAAATATATATGAAAACGGAGTGAAATCTAGAAAATATAAAGTAGTTATAAAAAATATAAATGATAATTCTTCCGTTATTAGCAGTGACTTTTTTAAAATTTATTTCCCGGATAAAGCGGGAATAAAATACTTTGATGGATCTGGTGAAATAAAAGATGAAGTGTCATATAAACTTGTAGGGAAAAATTCAGAATATAATTTTAGTGCGGTTTTAGATTCAAATTTAGCTTTAAGTGGAGTTTCTTTTTTGTCAAGTGGTTCTCAAATTGATCAGTGGCAAGATGAAAGTTACTCTGAGTTTGATGACGATGATTTTGGGAAAATAAAATATAATGTTCGTCTGTTTAATATAAACCAGGATACTAAACTTGAAATTAGCCAGAAAACTGTGCGATTTAATCACTATAATGGAGTAAAATATTTTGACATTGATAAAATGGAAATTACTCAAGAAGTAGATTATTTAATTATAAGCAAAGGAGGAAGTTTTACTTTTTATGTTGCATTCGATAAAAATGAAATAGAAACAGGTGAAAATTTACAATTTTTCGATTTAAATGCCGGTGAAAACGAAAATATTATAATGTCTACTCAGCATGATTTTCAGCTGGAAGACTATAAAGTTTTTAAAGTTCAAATCCTTGATGTAAAAAGTTCATTTACCGTTGAAATTCCTGAAATTTTAGATGTTTTTATTGATTATAATTATTTGAACGTAGAGTTTTTTAAACCAGATGAAATTACTAAAGAAATCTCGGATCAAAAACTAGAACTTGAATCTAAAGGTGGAAAACTTAAAATTTTAAAAGGTTCAGATTTTGGTTTTTGGGTAAAGATTAAGTTTTCAGACCTTGTTGGAATGAAACAAAGTATCGTTGATACAATTAAATTTTCATTTGGACAAGAAAATCCTACTTTTATAGACAGATACTATATAGACGAATTTAACTATGTTAACTATTTTGTGAAGACTGAAATAAACAAAAGTTGCAGTATGAATATAGAAAACGGTTGTATAATTGAAGTTCAAGATAGAGATAAAGATTTTTTAAGAAGTAAACAAAAAGCTGTTGCTGGAAGTGGAAAATATACTTTTTCATTAGAGGACGAAGAGATTGTTTTTCCTAGATTTATGGTAGACGGTAAAGAAGTACAGGCAAAAAACGTACAGCAAAGCGGAACTTCTTATACAGTTTATGGAATGGATAAGACTTCTAGGTTAGCGGTACTTGTAGCTGATATAACTTATGAGACAGGACTTGACCTAGATACAAATTACTATACTGTTGAGTTAAAAACATCTAGTGACTCTTCTAGTAAAGATTTTGATGAAGCAGCTAATAATGCGTCTAGTGACGTAGCTAGTGCACCTGAGGAATCAGACAGTGGAGTATCTGGCGGTACAACTGGTGATGTATCTAGTGATTTAACTAGTGATGCAACTGATGAAGTGGTTAGTGATTCATCTAATTCTTCATCCTCTGTGGTAAGTTCTGGAACGGTGACTGCGGTAGTGGGATCAACTTTAAATTTTGAAGTTAAAATAAAGGATAATGAAAACTTTAAAATTAGTGAAAATCTTGCTAAAAATATAAAGTTTGGATGCGGGGACAACGAAACTACTGTTAACAGTTACTCTTATAACAGTAATTTATCTGCTTGGGTTTTCAATGTGTCTGTAGAGGTTAGTTGTGATGCAGATTTTAGAGTTAAGAAAAATATTTCTTTTACAGAAAATGATCAAGTGTCATATTACAATGCAACATACACGGATGGATCTGGTCAGTCAAATTTTGAGATAGTTTCTGAGATGTCCAAAAGTTCATATAATGTAAAATCTTTGCCGGGAGCTATATATTTAGATTTTTCTGTGGAAGTTGACAGTAACACCACTATAAGGGACGTACAAAGTTTTGTTAAAGCCGATACCGCCGAAGTTGAATTTTTATACGACAGCGCAAATCCTGACGGATCCATTACTTTTTCCGATCCAAATTCAAAATGTAAGGACGGAAAACGGTATATTTGCTGTAGAATTTCTGAAGTTTCAGATGACGTTACTATAATTCCGAATGTTTCAACTACAACTGTAAATTTACCTGACGTTCCTGGTGTAGTTTACTACGAAAATAGAACTGAAGACGGAAAATTTGAGTCTGAAATAACAGATAAAAAGATAGTTTTAGGTGGAGCTGACACTGATTATAAGTTTTATGTTTATTTTGATGGAATTTCAAAGGGAAGTATCTGGAGCAATTCCCAAGATATGCCGATTTCAGTCGATTCAAGTTATGATGATTATTCAGTTGTAACACTTTTTACAGAAGGTGTTGTAAAAACCGGGACATATACTTTGAAACTTGCAGTTGAAGATAAAAAAGTTTCAGTAAATTTTCCAGACATCAGTTTTTATACGCCGTATTTTGTTTGTTCTGTAAATGAAGAAGATTATGATGACATAAATGACTCCACTTTGCAGATGTCTTACGGATCAGAATTTAGTTTGAAACTTGCATTTGAGGATGGAGTTGAAAGCTGCAATGATATATATACAATACCGTATAAAAGTCTTGCTTTAAAAATTTATAGAGTAAATTCTGGTTCGGGTTCCTATGAAAAAGGCGATCTTCTTAAAACTATAAGTTTTGAGGCTGTATCAGGATCTACAAGTGAATACATAGAGGCTTATGTTGAATATGAAACTGAAGAATTTTACTATCCGGTTGAAGATGTTATTATTGAATTTGATGGACTGCCGGAAGATAAACATAGTGCTACGATAGTTTCGTCAGATAATACATTTTTGGATAGTAGCACTGAAATATCGAGCATTGTATCTTTGTATCAAGTAAAATCAGTAGACTCTTCGACAGGTGAAATAATAGAAGAAGAAATTTCTTATTCTCAGCAAAACGGAGGGTACCAAATTACAGATATCTTGCATGGAGATGATATAAAGTTCAGATTTAAGTTTAAAGATTCAGAAAATGAAGAAGGGAGAAAATATAATAGATCCGATGTAGTTTTTAAATTAGAGGGAAATGGAGCTGATTCTGGAATTTTAAGCCCGGATGATGACGGGATTTATACTTTTACGGTTGAAGAAGATGCAAAAGTTATTTTGTCTGGGATTGAACCGAATTCTTATAGTGTAAGTTTCTCGAGTCTGCCAAGTACTACAGTAAAGTACGCAATTGATAAAACTGACCCTCAAGACAGTGATTTTGAGATTTCATCCGATGGGAATATTCTTGTGGGATACGGAAAAAGTATAAATATGAAAATTTCGTCAAATGATTCGGAAAAAGATTGTATAAAGAAGATTTATGCAAAATATACTGAATCTGATAAAACAGAAGTTAAGTATGAAACGGATTTAGCTCAAGAAAAAGAAGTAGATGTAAAGCTAGATAGTGTTACAGAAAATATAGATATGGAAGTTTCTGTCAAAGGTCAGGAACTTCAGATTAAGTTTTCTGTCCGGGAAATTGCAAAGGATAGTTCAGAGGCTTTAACATATCCAAATATAGAAAAAATGTACATTTATGAAAACGATACAAATAAAACACTAAACAGCGATTCCAATTCCTCAAATAGTGATGATTCATTTACTTACATTGTCGAAAAAGGAAAAAATCTAGAATTCAGATTAGATCTTGACTATAAATATAACAAATCGGACCTTTCAGTTTCTTATAGACCAGGACTTGATAGCACTACAGGATCCAGTACAAATATTAGTCCAAGTGGAAATCTTTATACTCTAAAAAAAGTGCAAGATTCAGGACGAATTTTAATTGATGGTTTAGAAATAAATACTTACAATGTAAATTTTCCAACTCCAACTCAGGAAATGAGTTTTAGAAAAGTAACTGTCGATGAAAATGGAGAACAGACAGAAAGTTTAGTTACTTTAAGTGGAGACATCAGTGTTGATCACGGAAGTACTTTCAGATTTAAGCCGGTACTTGGTGACGGCTACTCTTTATCGGGGGATTCCGTAAAAGCAAATGGAACTTCCTTAAAATTAAAAAGTGGTTACTATGAATTGGAAAATATATCGGGGGATATATATATAACAACAGAATCTCTAAATAAGAGTAAATATACAGTTACTTTCCCGTCGACAGTCGAGGGTGTTACATTCGTCGACTCGTCTGGGAACTATATAACTTCTGTCGAAAAAGGCTATGGAGAGTCGATGAGTTTTAAAATTATAATTGACGAATTGTATCAGCTAAGCAGTAGTAGTATGCAGGTTTATGCAGTGCCGTCGTATATAGATTGGGAGGATTCCGACTATAATATTTCGTCTATAAATTCAGGGGCAATAGAACTTTTTATTGATAGTGCTAAAAATTATAAAATAAATTCTGTAGAAGATAACTATACAATAGTGGTAATAGGAGTTGAAAAAAATAAATACTTTATAGATTTACCGATTGAGCAAGATGGAGTAATATTTGAAGTACCTGTAAGAGACGAATCAGGGCAAGTTACTATGACTGAAGTAACTGAAAGTAATGAAAATGATATATCAGTTGCAACTTATGGAGGAAGCTTTACATTCAATGTCGTAGCAGAAAACGGATATGATATTTCAGAAGTTGTAGTAAAAGCTTTAGTAACTGGGGAAACGATAGAAGAAGAAGTTGAAAAGATGGCGTCTGGATACATAATAGACGATATTACTCAAGAAATGACAGTAAAAATTGAAAATGTAAAAAGAAAAAGTCACAACATAGCTTTGTCTGGTGAAAATATACTTTTCTACGAAACATCTATATCAGCAGACACTATTGACTCTGGAACTGTAGAGCATGAAGTTGGAGAGTTTAGTTTTTATGCAAGTGCAGAAAGTGGATATGTTATAGATTCAGATTCTTTTTCAGTCGATGTAGAGCCTGAAGGTGCTGCAAAAGTGGAAATTCCGAATATTAATAGCGATGGAGAATTAGAAGGACTTATTGTGCTAAAAGAAGTTACATCAGATATAAATGTAACTTTAAGTGGAATAAGTGCTGAACCAGTTGCAGTTTACTTGCCAGTAGATACCGAAGGAATTACGTTTTTAAAAGCTGACGACGATAATTTAGAAGAAAGCGAAGAGTCATTTAAACTTGTATGGGAAAATATAGTAGATCTTGGAAGTGACTTTAGTTTTTGTATAAAAGCCGATGATAGATATGATATTTCTGAAATGTTAGTAAGTACAGGTCCGGGAGAATATATAAATCCAAATAATGGAGTTTATACCATAGAAAAAGTTAGAAAAAATACTACTGTATATGTAGAAGGTGTAGATTATGCAAGTTATACTGTAACTATCAGAGGAGAGAATTTAAACTTTTATGAGTTGGATGAAACTGAATCGAAAAATGAATTTACGATAAAATACAAATCTGAACTATCCTTTACTATAGAAGCGTCTTATGGATATGAGATAGACTTAAACAATGTCGTTTTTGAAATTGATGATGAAGTTTTAACAATGAGTACAGAAAGTAGTAGCGGCGTTATTATTAGCGGTCCGAACGTTAGAGGTGAATTTACCATCTCAAATGTAGAAGAGAACGTATCGATAAACGTTTCTGGTGCAACAAAAGGGTTTTTCACTATATCGTTTCCGTCAGTTGTAGAAGGAGCCAACCTTCAAACTCCGGAAGGAGAGCCTTTAGGTGAAACAGAAAAAGCTGAATATCTATCGGACTTTAAATTCGAAATAGTTGCTGACGAAGGGTACGATGTAAGTTCCGTAATTGTTATAATGGAGCCAGTTTCAAATGGAACGCTTAAAAATATAGATGGAGGATACACAATAGAATCCGTAAAAGGGGATATCACTGTTTATGTTGAACAAGTCAATACTCAAGGTTACGGAGTTACGTTTAAAGGCGACGGAGCAGCGTTTTTTGGAACTGATGGGTTGCCGATTTCAAGTGCAACTGTTAAGTATGGAGAAAGTATATCGTTTTTAATCCAATCTTCTGCGGGATATAATTTAGATCGAGGATTTGAACTCAGTCTAACAAATGCACGAGATGACACAGTAACTGTTACAAGTGAAGTAACAGCTGCTACACTTCCGGAGGGAACAGCTATAGCCCAAACTAGCACATACAACTATACAATATCAAATGTGCAGGGGGATTTAGTTGTATCAATTGGATCTGTCGGTAAAAATAGTTACGATATAAATTTACCAACCGGTCTTGTTGGAGTTAAATTTTTAGATGAGTCTTATCAGGAGATTACATCTGGGGAAGCGGAACACGGAAGCAGTTTTGCATTTAAGGTTACTGCCGAAGATGGTTATAGCGTAGACAGCATTACGGTGACTGCGAACTACGAAGTAGTTTCTCTTAAAGATGGAAAATATACAATAGAAAATATAACGTCTGATATAGACGTAAGAATTTCTGGGGTTGTTCCGACCGAGGTTTACGTAAAACTAAAATATGTAAACGGTGTCACTTACACAGACGAAAATGGAACGGAGCTTTCTACTCTCACAAAAATTCAAGTTGACTATGCTGGAAGTTTAAGTTTTAAAGTTAGTCTAAGCAGTGCTTATACCAACTGTAAAGATAATATTGAAATTTCTATTTCCACGGAAAGTGCTGAACTTTCACTTAAAAGAGGTGTATATACTTTGTCTAATATAACAGAAGATACCGAAATTGGTGTCCTTAATGTAGAAATGAACACATATAGCGTAAACTTAGTTGAATCTACAGGGGTTATATATAAAGATTCATACGGTTCCACAGTATTATCTGACACTCAAGGAGTAAAACACGGTCAAAATTTTGAATTTATGCTTTATGCAGAAGATGGATATGATATTTCAAATGTTGAAGTTTCGGCTAAAGGAACAAGCAGTACAAAAACGGCCTTAACTCCAGTTGATAGTGTCTATACTATTACAAACGTTACTACGGATTATACCATAGTTGTAAGTAAAGTACAAAAAGAAACTCATACTGTAGAGGTACGTATTTCAGATGGAGCATATATGATAGACGATTACGGTGATACTATGGACACAACTCAATCTGTTGAACATGGTGAAGATTTTTCATTTAGGCTCTCGATATCTGGAGCATACGATAAATCTACTCCACAAGTTAGCGTCAGAGGACGTGATGATTACGTAGAACCGGTCAATAATATATATACAGTAGAAAATATTACGTCAGATACAGTAATTGAAATTTTAGGTGTCCAGAAAAACACGTATAAAGTAACATTTAAAGCGGCAGAGGGGGTTATATACAGGACAGAAAAAAATAAAGATTTTTCAGGCTACCTTGAAGTTGAGTATGGAGATTCCTTAAACTTTAAAATTGTTCTTGAAGATGAATATGATTCCTCTGATATAGAAGTTTTATTAGATGGAGACAAAACACTTGTTGAAAACGGAGGAGTTTATCAGATTACAAGTCTTAGTGCTGACTGTGAAGTGAGCGTCAAAAATGCAGAAAAAAATACAGAAGAATATGTTATTAGTTTAATTGATTCTCTTCCAGATTCGGTAAATACTCGAGAAGATGCGGCAGAAGTTGTTAGTGCTAGCATAGCTTTTAATGAACTAAGTGAGGAGGAACAAGAACTCGTAACAAATGCCAGCAAACTTGAATCTCTTCAAACTGAAGCGTCCAGTGTACATCATGTTTCTGGAGATATACAAGTTAGCGGAGTAGAATGGCAGATAAAAGTTAATGTTACAGCACTTGATGGTGACGCTGAATCCGTTACAAGACTCAATGAAAAAATGGGTAGAAAAGAGATAATTTCTCATTATGAAATTTCGCTAGTCGATTCGCTAACAGGTGAAAAATATGAACCGAGTGAAGAGAGTCCAGTTTCAGTGGTGCTTCCACTTGAGATGCCAAAAGGTTATACAAATACAGTTATTGTTCATGAAAAGTCGAGCGGAAGTATTGAATATTTAGATTTGTTGATTAGTGGCGGATACGCAAAATTTGAAACTACATCTTTTAGTGTTTTTGGTGTTGCTGCGAAAAAAATACCAAACTATGTCGAAAGCACTTCCGATATAACAATTTCACTTGGGTCTTTAGTGGACGATGAAGAAGCAACAACAGTAATAAGTTCTTATCTATCTTCTTTACTTGACGACGAAGAATCCGATACAGATTCTTCAAGCAGTTCCTCTAGCAGCAGTAGTAGTTCTTCTACAAACACAAGTTCATCTAGCGCAAATTTTGCACAGAGAACTGCAACTTGGGTCATTGAAAATGAATTTTTGATAACTTTTGTTATTGTTTTAATCTTTTCGGTATGGATTTTCATAATAGTTAAAATTAACTCCAATAAAAATGCATAATTTACTTGAATTTATTTTACTGTGTATGTAAAATAGGAAATATTAAACTTATTCGGAGGTAGCATTATGATATCCGCAGGAGATTTCAGAAATGGAGTGACATTTGAACTTGATGGCGAGGTTGTGTCCATAGTTGAATTTCAGCATGTAAAACCAGGGAAAGGAGCAGCCTTTGTCAGAACAAAACTTAAAAATGTTATTACAGGAAGTGTTGTAGAAAGAACCTTTAATCCAAGCGAAAAGTATCAAGAAGCTTTTATAGAACGAAAACAAATGCAGTATCTGTATAGTGACAGTGGAATATATTATTTTATGGATTCTGAAACTTTTGAACAGATACCTATCAATGAAAAAGTTTTAGGTGACAATTTCAAGTTTGTAAAAGAAAACATGGAATGTAAAATTATGTCGTATAAAGGAAATGTTTTCGGGGTTGAGCCACCCCTTTTCGTTGAACTTAAGGTTACTCAAACTGACCCAGGCTTTAAGGGAGACACGGCGACAAATGTCATGAAACCGGCGACTCTTGAAACCGGAGCTGTAATAAAAGTTCCACTTTTTGTAGAAGAAGGTCAAACCATTAAAATAGATACAAGAACTGGAGAATACATGGAACGAGTTTAGAATTACATATTTATAAAAATCAAATTTTGGGAGGAAATTATATGAGAATAGGTGAAAAAGCATCTTATGTCAAAGGATTGGTTGAAGGGTTGGAGCCTGATAAAGAGAGAAAGGAAAGCAAAATGATTTTGTCTGTAGTGGACCTTTTGTGCGATATATCAGAGTCAGTCGAAGAACTTGAAAACAGAATAGAAGATTTAATCGATCATATAGAGAAAATGCATTCTCGTCATATGCACGGTTGTCATCATAAACCTCATCATATGCACCATTTTGGTCCGCATGGTTGCCCGCCTCATCATCCGCATCACCACATGCATCCTCGTCATATGCACGGACCGCATCATCGCTGCAAATGTCATTCCTTTGAGCTGAGCGATTCGAGTTCTAGTAGCGACAGTGATATCAACAGCGACAGCGACGAACTGCTTGGTAAAAAAAGATGCAAGTGCACTCATTTTAGTGACTCAAGTAGCGATATGATGGACCTTAGCACTGACAAAAATTATGATACAGACTGTTGCAAGGAAGATAAGTGCCACTCTTGTGACTCAACTAGCGAGTTTTACGAGGTAAGCTGCCCTGCCTGTAACACAACAGTCTGTATGCCGGAAAAACAGATTATGCTCGAGGATTTAGATTGCCCAAACTGCGGACAAAAAATTGAACTTGACCTCGGACTCGATATCTCGGACGATAATGCAAATCCGGATAAAAATTCGGACGGTGAATAGAAGATCCATATTATTTTCAGAAAATTTCCTCGGAATATGTCAGCGAGGAAATTTTATTATGCACATAAACTTGGTTAGATTTTGTTAATTTTCTCAGTAAATATAAATTTTTATGTTAAAATATCACAAAAACAAGAAATCTCGTAAAAATATATGTAAATTCAATAAATTAATGCCAAATACTATGATATATATAGATATAAAGTTTTATTTGTTTTAGAATTTTGATAATTTTTCATATATTTAACTTATATATCTTGACATTTTTATTACATATGATATAATAAATATCACAGGATGCGTTGGCACCTGAGAAATTTATTGAATAGGAGTGATATTAATGGATATGAAAGAACTTGGAAAACGGCGAGATGACGGAGCGGGC
>CBCPMW010000002.1:0-18463 GCA_965120375.1 uncultured Eubacteriales bacterium
AATATCTTTCTTTTATCTTCTCTCTTTTTTATCGTTTTTTTAACTTCACTCCTCCTTTTTTAGTCCTTTTTCACAGCTAACCTCGATCTTCTTTACTTACAAAGTTCACTGTTATTATTGTTCCTTTACTTACAACAGTCCCTTCGCTTATATCCTGGCTTACTGATACTGCACCTTCTTTTAAGTTTCCGGCCCCAGAAATTTTTATATTTAAATTTGCTAAAGATGCAGCTTTACTTGCACCGTATATTGACATTCCAGTAAGTTTTGGGACTTTCACTTCACTTCCTTCAATATCTGAGTCAGTATACACAACAACTGTTCCGCCTTTTGGGATTCGTTCTGATGGCTGAGGGATTTGTGAAATTACCGAATCTCCGCTACCCAGTACAATTGGAACTAAAGATAAACTTCTTGCAGTACTGACCGCTTCATAAGTCTTTTTACCTACAAGGTTTGGAGTCGCTGCTTCGAGTTTTTGAGTTTCTTCCTCTGTATATTTTTTTTCTACACCAAGGTACGGTAAAATTTCTTGCATAGCTTTAGCAAAAACTGGAGCTGCAACTGCCGACCCATAATAAAAATCTCCTTTAGGCGTATCGAAAAATACTAACATAGCTATTCTTGGATTATCTGCCGGCGCAAATCCGCAAAACGAAGATATATAATCTTTTTGTCCCGGAGTACTAAGACCAATTTTTTCAGATGTTCCTGTTTTCCCTGCAACTCTATAACCTGGAATATAAGCATTTTTAGACGAACCAGTGGTTGCATTTTGGTAAAGCATATCGATAACTCGTTTTGAAGTTTGCTCAGAAATTACTTTTCTTTTTTCTTGGGGAGCTATATTTTCACAAATATTTAAATCAGAATCGAGAATTTCCTTTACTATATGTGGTTTTACAAGTGTACCTCCGTTTGCAATTGTAGAAGCTGCTGATATCATTTGCATGGGAGTAACCCCAAAATTTTGCCCTATAGACGCAACTGAAAGGTCGGTAATAGTCATACTTCCGTCTGCACTAAAAAAAATATCCATTGCTTCGCCCGGCAAATCTATTCCAGTTTTTTCATGAAATCCAAAAAGCTTATAATATTCAAAAAACTTTTCCGTCCCGATTTTTTGACCAATAGTTATAAATGCTGGGTTGCAAGAGTGACAAAGTGCATCTAAAAAAGTTTGCGGTCCATGTCCGCCTCTTTTATGGCATTTTATTGGTCTAACACCTTCGCACGGTCTAATTGAGCCAGAACAATAAAACGACGTCTTTTCATCAATTAAGTCAAGCTCTAAAGCCGCGGATGCGACTACCATTTTAAAAACTGATCCTGGATAGTAAACATCACTTACAGCTTTATTTCGCCACTGCTTCGCAAGTGCTTCATTTTTCGCTTTAGCGCGTTCATTTTCAGGAAGTTCATCTATCTTTTGTTGTTGTTTTTCGGAAAGTCTAAAAGGATCATTTGGATCAAACCCTTCTTCTACCGCCATTGCAAGAATTTCTCCGGTATTTACATCCATAACTATTATAACTGCTCGGTTTATTACTTTGTTATTAACTATACCCTCGCATAAATTTTTTTCTGCTATTCGCTGGATAGTCTCATCAATAGTTAGTCTTAAATTTTTACCATTTTTCGCTGGAATTAGCTGTTCGTAATCAAACGGCATATCTGTTCCTATTGCATTTTGCGCTGTAACAATGTGTCCGTCTTCACCTTTTAAAACTCGCTCGTAATAAGCTTCAACTCCTGCAAGACCTTGGCTATCTGCTCCTGTAAAACCTAAAACAGCTGATGCAAATTTCCCATTCGGATAATACCTTTTGTAATCTTCTATAAGTCTAATTCCTCCAGAAATTTTGTTTGCACTTTTAAATTCTATTATCTTATCCTTTATATCACTTTCAATTTTTTTTTTAGCCACAACATAACACGTCTTTTTTGACGCCATCTCAGCAAGTCTCTCTTTATCTATGTTCAGAATCTCACTAAGACCACTGCAAACTAATTCTTTCTTTTCATCTGTTTTAAGGTACGCAGGTTCCAAAACAACAGTCCATACTGTCGCACTTTGAGCTAGCGGTTTCATGTTTCTATCGTATATCGTTCCTCTTTGCGCACTTATTTTTGTGTCGGCCATTTGCTGCTCCGATGCCATTTTTCTGAGCTCTTGTCCTTGTACAATCTGAAGTTTCACTAGCCTGAAAACAAGCACCAAGAAACTCACTATTGAAAGCAAAGTTAAAACAACTAAACTTCTCCGCCACATCCTTACAGCTTTACCTTTTGCCAACTCAAAATCCTCCATTCAAAATTTATTCTGACCTTCTACTAAAAATAAGAGCTAAGACCATTTCTTAACTCCTCATCTTTATTCATACATAATTACTCATACGGAAAACAAATTATTACAGAATTTACAAAACTTTCCCTTTAATTGGATAAACTCGCCGTATTCTTCAGCTAATTCTGCACTATCTGCACTGACAACGCTTATATATTCTGGTTTTTTATTTTCGATCATATTAAACTCACTTTTTAACCTAGAAATCATTGATTCATCTAAAACTTGGGATTTCTTCTTTACACTAAGTTGTATGTACAAACTTTCAGACTCCTGAATTTGCTTGGCTAAATCAGCATCTCTGGCAGTTAATTCGGTAAGCTGGGCTTGTCCACTTATAAAAGCTATAACTCCAAAACCAACACTGGCACAAACAGCCACTGCACTCACAATCAAGGCAATTTTTGCTTTTAAAATCCTCAGTTTTCTCAGTTTTTTCACATTAAGTTTGACAACATTTTTCTTTTTTTTGACTCTTACGTCAAAAAGCGAGAGATCATAAGCGGTATTTTTATTATACATTCAACCACATCTCCAAAACTGTCTTACCAGACAAAATTTGCCAAGCATCTTAGCTCGCCCTTATCTTTTCACAAACCCTAAGTCTTGCACTCCGACTTCTGTGGTTTTCCTGAACTTCCCGTTCCGTCGGCCTTAAAAACTTTTTGGTAATAACCTCGCATTTTGGCTTCTTTCCACAGGTACAGACTGGAAAATCCGGCGGACACACACAACCCTTACTCAACTCATTCATTTTATCTTTCACTATTTTATCTTCCAGCGAGTGAAATGTGATGACCGCTAAACGCCCGCCTACCTTGAGGAGTGAAAACGCCTGACTCAGTCCCTCTGATAGATTGTCAAGCTCAGAATTTATGTAGATGCGCAATGCCTGAAACGTTTTTCTCGCAGGATGAGAACCTCTTCTTTCTGCCGCCGGAACAGACTTCTTAACAATCTCAACCAGCTGAAATGTCCTCAAAATTGGCCCCTTCGTCCTTTCCCCAACTATTGCCCTTGAAATCCTCTCTGCGTACCTTTCTTCCCCGTAGCGGCTGATGATATGTGCAAGGGACTCCTTGTTCAATGTATTAATTACGTCTGCAGCAGTTTTCCCGCTCTTACTCATCCTCATATCAAGAGGTGCATCTTTCTGGTAGGAAAAACCCCTGTCGGCATAATCCAACTGGTACGAAGAAACTCCTAAATCAAGCACTATGCCATTAAACTGCTCTATTCCAAGCTCATCCGCAACCCTAACCATTCGGCTAAAATTGGAGTTCATCACCTTAACATTTTTGCGAGATTGAAACCTTCTAGTACACACTCTAACAGCATCGGGATCACAATCCAAACAAACGAGCCTGCCCTTTTCCGACAACCTAGAAAGGATCGCCGCAGAGCAGCCACCACCTCCAGCCGTGGCGTCCAAGTAAACCCCGTTTTCCTTTACGTTCAAAAGAGCCAAAGTTTCACTTAACAAAACAGTCTTATGAATAAACTCCAAATTCCGGTCTCCTTGTCTGTGAATGTTAAATACTGAAGCAACACAACTCAAAAACTACACTCCATGCAAATTATATCTTATAATTTGTGATTAAAGCAAGGAAAAGTTAATAATTTCTCAAAACTTTGTATATATCCATATAATTTTTTAAAAAAAACTGATATATTTGTATTTTATGTGGATTAAAGACTTATTTTTATTTTCTTGTATGATACACATATTGTAGATTTTTATTATACAAAAACAGAGGCGCAACGTTGAAATCAATCAACATCACACCCCTAATTTAATACGATTACATCTATTCAGATAGGATTATTGTTCTGACCGCTTCCGACATGAGCTCGGTTACAACAACCCCAATATCAGCTATATTTCCACTTAAAATCCCCTCTACTATCTGTGGAACCAACCTCATTATGAGACTTTTCAGAGTTTTCTGCAAAAGCAACTCAAAAGACTTCAAGTCGTCACTCTTCATTACCGAACTAAATTGCAACAGAGTCTTATCAGTACTTTTACCCATTGCCTCATTAAATTGCATAGCAAGAGCTTCAAACCAATTTGTATCTAGATCTTCCCCGGATTTAGTCTTAAAAATGGTTTCGAATTTTTCTTTAACTTTTTTGTAGAAATTGCCACCTATAGGTATTATTTCTTTTTGTTTTTTGTTGCTACTTTCTTCATCCTCTTCAGTCCTTACAATTCTTTTGGAAGTTTTTTCTGATTTCGTCGATTTATCTTCTTGCTTTTCTTCAGCCTTAGAATCTTTTTTCCTACGAAAAAGATCTTCTATTTTGGTGTTATTCAAATCAAACTTAGCATAAGCTGGAGAAATAGCAAAACCACAGATGAGTGCTGCGATAACCGCTACCTTTCTTCGGTTTCCAACTGAACTTATAAACTTAAAAATAGACATAACAACATCCCCTAACTTTTAGAAATAAAATCATTTATACATTTAGTAAAACATATAAACTTCTAAATGTAGCTCAGCTTCCCTACTTTTTTACCAAATTTATAGTAAACCCTGGGTACTCTTTTCCCTATAAGACAAACAACTTCGTGACCTATCGTGTTAATCAATTCTGCAAGTTCACATACCGACAACTCTTGATCTGCCTGATGCCCAAAAACTACTACTTCTGTTCCTTCTTGAGCGCCGTCTATATCTGTAATATCAAGCATAAGTTGATCCATACATATTTCCCCTATGATAGGGGCTCTTTTCCCCAAAACTAACATGCTAGCCTTACCAGAAAAACTTCTGCTGTATCCGTCCGCATATCCTATTGGAACAGTTGCAATGGTCATGTCGCGCTCGGCTGTAAAAGTCTGGCCATAACTTACAGTGCGGCCTTTTTTCAATTTGTTTATCTGAGAAATTACCGTTTTAAGCTCCATAATGGGTTTTAGATTTACCTCTGGTTCCAGGTTCGCTGATTGTTTTAAATTCGGCATAAGACCATAAAGAACTATACCAGCCCTCACCATATCAAGTTTCATATATGGATAAAAAACTGTCCCCCCACTGTTACAACAGTGCTTTAAAGGGATGTCTATTCCCATTTGCTGAAGTTTCTCGATAATTAATTCAAAATTTTTAAATTGCAATCTAGTAAAATCTGTGCTGTCTTTTAACGGGTCGGCAGTTGCAAAGTGAGTAAAAATGCCTTCAAAATCGATCTCTTTGTTGTTACTTTTGAGTTTTTCTATCAAAATAGCAGACTTTTCAACTTCTTCTTTAGACTGACAAGAAAATCCTATTCTGTTCATACCAGTATCTATTTTCAAATGACACTTTACTTTTACGCCTTTGAGCCTACATGCCTTTGACAAATTTATGCCATAGTCGTAAGATAAAATGGTTTGAGAAATGTTAAAGTTACACAGCTTCTCCACCATGTCATAAGGGGTATAACCTAAAATTAGTATAGGTCTGTTGATTTGGTAATTTCTAAGCTGGACTGCTTCGTCAATATTCGAAACCGCAAACCAATCTGCCCCTTGATTTTCGAGTTCTTTCGCTATATGCATAGCTCCGTGGCCATAAGCATCAGCTTTTACCACACACATAATCTTCGTATCTTTGCCAACTTTTTTCCGAACTTCTTTAAAATTACAGCAGAGATAATCTAAATCAATAGTAGCCCAGGTTCTTTTAATAAAATCATACATAAAGATTATCCCCAAAAATGAAAATATATTTTCGTTTTTAGATTATATATCCCAAATATATATTAATCAATATAAAAAATATTATTTTTTATAGAATTTATCGTATAATTTAATTTAACAAAAATGAAAGGTGCAATGCTGTTTGTTTATTGGAAATATAAAACTAGACTCAATAGCTGCTCTTGCTCCTATGGCTGGAGTTACCGACAGAGCTTTTCGCGAAATTTGCGAGACTTTTGGCGCTTGCCTTCTTACAAGTGAAATGATAAGCGTAAAAGGTCTTATATTTGACAGTAAAAAAACTTTAAGGTTAATCGATCATAAAAATTCAGGTACTCCTTTTGCAGTTCAGCTTTTTGGTCATAGTCCCGATGATTTCGCCGCAGCTACACAAATCGTGTGCAATTTGGGTATAGATATAATTGATGTAAACATGGGGTGTCCTGCTCCAAAAATATTGAAATCCAGCGCTGGTTCGCATCTTATGAAAGATCCTAAACTTTGCGGAAAAATAGTGGATTCTATCAAAAGAAACACAAACTTACCGGTTACAGTAAAAATTCGTTCTGGTATAGATTCAAACTCTAAAAATGCTACAAAAGTTGCCAAAGAATGCGAGTTTTATGGTGCAGATGCAATTACAATACACGCTAGAACACAAAAACAAATGTATTCAGGAAAAGCAGATTTAGATATAATAAAAGATGTTGTAAATAGTGTAAAAATACCGATTGTCGGCAACGGAGATATAACTGATTATAAAACTGCAAAGTTTATGATGGATTATACTGGATGTAAACTTGTTGCTGTTGGACGCGGTGCTTTAGGGAATCCATGGATTTTTAAAAGCTTAGCTCTGGAAAAAGATTTACCTTTACCGATCTTGGAAGAAAGAGTAAAAGTTATAGATTCACATATTAAAAAAATCATCAAATATAAAGGTGCTGAAATTGGAATTAAAGAATCTAGAAAACACGTTTCGTGGTATTTAAAAGGTATAAAGGGCATTTCTTCTATGAGGAAACAAATTTTTTCAATGAACAGTCTAGATGACTTTAAACTTTTACTCGATAATCTTACAAAAATCAATTAACCTAAATTTTTTGTATTTGACTGTGCATAGTAATATGATATAATTTTAGAAAAATTGTAAATAGAGGCTCGGAGGAGATAAGTTTTGGAAAGTATTACGTTAATCACAGATTCGGCTTGTGACCTTTCTTGTGAAACGCTCAAAAAGTATGATATAAAAATAATACCTCTCAGGATAAATTTTTCTGACAGATCTTTGAGAGATCGAGAGGATGTTACCTCGTCTGAAATTTATGAAATGCTAAAAACCGAAGTTCCGAAGACATCGCTTCCAAGCAGTGAGGATGTAGAATCGGTTTTTAAGACTATAGGCGATGCTACAAGCGTCCTGTATGTGGGTTTTTCGTCCGGTCTTTCTGGAACATACAATTTTATAAAAATGCTAGGAAATGAGTTTTTCGGAAATAGGTTTTATAGTTTTGATACTAAAACTTTATCGGCAGGACTCGGTCTTTTAGTTAAAAAAGCTGCTCAAATGATCCGTGAGGGCAAGGCAATGAACGATATTTTTTCGACTTTAATTAATATCCGTAGCAGAATGTTTGCTGAATTTGTTGTAAAAGATATAACTTATTTAACCCAAGGCGGAAGAATAAACAAAATTGCCGGAACAATAGGAAGTCTATTGAAGATTTCTCCGGTTATACGAGTAAACGATGATGGCGTTTATGAAACTAGCGGTAAATCGATTGGATTTTCTCGCTCTATACAAATTATGATAAATCATTTTAAGGAAAAATTTGATGGACTTAAGGTAATTGTTCAAGTTGTTCACGGAATGGAAGAAAATACTGCGAGAATGGTTATGGATAAAATTAACCAGTTTTCGACTGTTGTTCAAGAATCTATTACTCCGGTAACTGCTGCACTTGGAGTTCATACTGGTCCCGCTTTAATTGGAATAATTGCATATGAAGTACAGTAGATTTTTATGTAAAATTGAGTATTTATCTAAATTTCTAGTTTAGTTTTACTTCAAAGTTCTCGCTTCAAACTGAACTGGCTTTTACCACAAAATAAGGTAAGAGCCTTAGAAAAACTTTTCTAAGGCTCTATTTTTATTCCTATTTCATTTAGCTGGTTTTCATCAACCTCTCCAGGCGAATCAGTCATAAGCTCAGCAGAACTTGCAACTTTCGGAAATGCTATTACTTCTCTAATGTTATTACATCCAAGCATCAGTGCAGTTAATCTATCGAGTCCAAATGCCATTCCTCCGTGAGGCGGAACTCCATACTTAAACGCTTCTAGCAAGAAACCAAAACGATCAATCGCTTGCTTTTTACTAAATCCTAAAACTTTAAACATTTTTTCTTGAATTTTAGGATCGTTTATACGTATTGATCCTCCTCCGACTTCATTTCCGTTTAAAACTAAATCGTAAGCTTTTGCCCGAACATTTTCTGGATTAGTTTGCATTTTATCTATATCTTCGTCGCAAGGTGCTGTAAACGGATGATGTTTAGCTACGTATCTATTTTCTTCACTACTAAACTCAAAAAGAGGAAAATCCGTAACCCAAACCAAATTTGGCTCAAGATTTTTCTCTAAAAGTCCGAATTTCTGAGCAAGTTTTAGTCTAAGAATTCCTAAAATTTCAAGAACCAAGTTTTTACAAGAGTCAGCGATAATAAATAAAACATCACCATTTTCTGCGTTCATTTTAGTGCGAATTTCGTTTATTTCGCTTTCCTTTAAAAATTTTTCATATGTAGAAGATGACGTTCCATCTTCGTTTATTTTTGTAAAAGCTAAACCCTTAGCTCCACACCCCTTCAGCTCGCTAGTTAAACTATCTATTTCTCGCCTTGTCAATTTAGAAGCCAAATTTTTAGCGTTTATTCCTCTTACCGTTCCGCCTTTATTTATAGAATCTGAGAAAACTCGAAATTCACAATCTTTAAGAGAATTTTCGAGGTTTATAATTTCAAAACCAAACCGTAGATCAGGTTTATCAGACCCGTATTTTTCCATAGCATCGAAATATGAAATTCTTCTAAATGGAGTCTTTAAATTTATTCCCATAATTTCTTTATAAATTTTCGATATAAATCCCTCCGCTAAATCAATAATATCATCAATGTCAACGAAAGAAGCTTCTAGATCTATCTGCGTAAATTCCGGTTGTCTATCAGCACGAAGATCTTCGTCACGAAAACACCTCGCAATCTGAATATATCTATCAAATCCAGCAAGCATAGTCATCTGCTTATATATTTGAGGCGACTGAGGAAGAGCAAAAAATTTACCGCTAAATACTCTAGAAGGAACCAAATAATCTCTTGCTCCTTCTGGTGTTGATTTAATTAAAATTGGGGTTTCTATTTCAATAAAATCTTTTTCAAAAAAATATTCACGCGCCTTCTTTACTATTTCGTGACGAACCATTATCTTTTTTTGTAAATCTGTATTTCTTAGTTCTAAATACCGGTATTTCAGCCTTGTTTCCTCGTTGACATCTGCCACTTTAGATATCTCAAATGGAGGTGTTTGAGCTGAAGATAAAATTTTTAAACTATTTACTGCAATTTCAATTTCGCCAGTCGGAATATTTAAATTTTTTGCTGTTCTTTCACAAACTATTCCTCTAGCTTCTATCACATCCTCTTGCTTTATATCTTTTACAATGGATACAAGATTTTCGTGAAGCGATGTATCTATTGCAAGCTGCAAGATTCCAGTCCTGTCTCTTAAATCTACAAAAACCAGTTTTCCGAGTTCACGTTTTTTTTGAACCCATCCGTAAACAGTAACACTTTTTCCTACACTTTTGATATTAAAAGTCCCGCAATAAGCCGTTCTATTAAACTTTCTCATCTAAAAACACCTTTTTCCTGTATTTTCAGTTGTTTCCTGATCTTGAATCTCTTTATTTCGACCTTTATCTAATCTTGTTTTTCTTAGCTTTGATTAAATTTTTCAAGAATTTTTTTAAACTCTTCTACAAAATTTTCACCAAGATTCATTTCACGCTCTTCACCTGTGATCATATTCTTCAAAATAGCTTTCATTTCAATCATTTCATTTGCTCCGATAACCATAGTAAACTTGGCTTTTATTTTACTAGCGTATCTCATCTGAGCTTTTATAAATCTTCCAACTAAATCGAGTTCCGCTCTAATCCCTATATTTCTAAGTTGATAAGCCATTTTCATAGATTCACGTCGAGCAGGTTTTCCAAGTGGAGCAAGATATATATCGCAAACTGGACTTTCTGGAAAACTTGCATTTTGTTTTTTCATAATTCCTAAAAGCCTTTCGACTCCAATTCCAAGTCCAACAGAAGTCAATTGAGCTCTACAAAACTGTCTCGAAAGATTATCGTAGCGTCCACCTCCACAAACTACAACGCGTTCGTCGTCACTTTCGTCAACAAATTCAAAAACAGTTGTTACATAGTAGTCGAGACCTCGGAATAAAAACGGATTAACCCTAACCTTAATACCTGCATCATACGCGTAATCCTTAATTCTTTGGAAACGCTGTGCACAATCTTTGCATATATAAGAAACAGACAAAGGGGCACTTCTTGTAAGTTTCTGGCATTTTTTGTTTTTACAATCAAAAACTCTCATCGGACTTCTCTTAAATCTTTTTTGACAAGTTTCACATAAAAACTTTTTCTTTTCTGAAAAAAAGCGTGTGATAGTTTCAATATAAAGGTCTCTACATCCTTCGCACCCAATAGCATTTATATGAGCACGTATATTTTTAAGGCCGAGTCTATCGAAAATTGATTGCGCAACAGACATTATTTCGACATCTGCCATAGCAGCGTTTCCGCCTATTGTCTCAAGACCAAACTGGAAAAATTCCCTGTATCTTCCTGATTGTGGTTTTTCGTATCTGTAACACGGTGACAAATACATAAGTTTTAGTGGAAGACCAGTATTATGTAAACCGTTTTCTAAAACAGCTCTCATTACTCCGGCAGTTCCTTCCGGTCTTAAAGAAACATCTCGTTTGCCTTTATCTTCAAAAGAATACATCTCTTTCATAACAATATCGCTACCTTCGCCAGTCGTACGCTTAAAAAGGTCAGTATATTCGACTACCGGGGTCCTTATAAGTTTAAACCCGTAAAGATCTGCTTGTTCTTTCATTACCCGTTCAACATATTCCCACTTTTCAATCTCGCCCGGCAAAATATCTTGCATACCACGCATCCTGTTTGCTATAAGTTTCATTCATTAGCCTCCATTTTCCATCATTTGCTGCCTATTTAGCTTTCATTTACGAATATCAATTAACTCTAAAAAACATACTAGATAAAAGTTATTCAGTTTTAGCTATGCAAAAATAATATTACATTTTTATATACAAAAATATGTTTTGACTAAAAGTTTAGTTTTTATCAGTCTTGATGGTACAAACCCAAACGAAAAACACCTCCGCTTTGATCATTCAAACAGGCGGAGGAGTCCAAATTTACAAAACGCAAACGCTATTATCAGATTTCTTAAATCAGAGGCCTGCCTATATTACGCCAATCCAAATCTCCTCTTTCCAGACCATGTATGAGCACTTCAGCCGTTGCTATATTTGTTGCGACGGGGATTGTATGAACATCGCATAATCTTAATAAATCATTATCAGCCGGGGTTATCATTTCCGGATGCACTCCATCTCTAAAAAATATAACCATATCGACTTCTCCGCAAGAAACCCTAGAAGAAATCTGCTGGCATCCGCCTTGTACTCCGCTCAAAAAATTAACAATTCTAAGACCCGTAGCTTCCGAAACTATTTTTCCAGTAGTTGCAGTTGCACACAGCTTATGCCTACTAAGTATTCCGCAGTAAGCTATACAAAACCTTACCATAAGCTCCTTTTTGGAATCTTGTGCAATCAAAGCAATATTCATCTATAACTTCCTCCTAAAAATTCACAAAAAACATCTAAAACCGTATTAACACCTGTAAAAGTCAATAAAAACTCATCTAAAAACCGCTCAAAATAGAACCCGTCTGCAAAAACAACAGTATTGGAACCACCTTTACGTGATATTTTAGCATATTAATTACAATTAGTCAAACTTTTTATTTAAATAATTTCAAATTTTTTCGTTAAAATTCGTCTAATTGTTCGTTTTCAAGCCTCTATTCCAAAATATGAATTTAAAACATCTCGAGCAACACCTTTGGATATAACGCCATGTTTTCCGTTTGCTATTACTACTGCCATCGCGATTTCTGGATTTTCATAAGGAGCAAAACAGACAAAAATCGTGTGGTCAGATCCGGAATTTTGAGCTGTTCCTGTTTTTGCTGCAATTTCTATCGGATAATCTGCAAAAACTCTGGCCGTGCCAGAAGTAACAACTTTTCTCATGCCTTCCTTTATAATTTGTATATTTTTATCAGACACATTTACACTATTAACATTTTCAACAGAATTTTCAACAATTATCTTGTTTTTATTGTGATCCACTACTTTTTTAATAAGATAAGTCTTAAATCTGTTACCATTATTGGCTATTGTTGCTGCAAATGTTGCAAGTTGAATAGGTGTAAACATGTTATCTGACTGCCCTATTGCCGCTTGAGAAGCTCCCGATTCATACCAGTGCGTCCCATTAAGTTTACTGTGTTCAGGTCCTGCTACAATTCCCGTACTTTCTGGAAGTTCAATCCCCGTCAGTACCCCAAGTCCGAATCTATTAGCATATTTTTTTATCCTTTCCGCTCCAAGTCTTCTTCCGAGCTCTGCAAAAAATACATTACAAGATTTTTCTAAAGCCGTCAAGACATTAATACTACCATGTTTTCCCATACATTTTAGTGTATAACCTTTATAATAACTAAATCCGCCACTGCAATTTATTTTTTCGTCATCTTCTAAAAGATTTTCTTGCAAGGCTGCAATTGCTACGAGTGGTTTGTAAACTGATCCCGGAGCAAAAGAACCATTAAAAGCACGGTTAAGAAGAGGTACCCCTTCTTTATCATTTACAAGTTCAGAATAATAACTGCTATCTTCAATAAATCTATTTAAATCATAGCTCGGATAAGTAGACGCAGCTAACACCGAAAAATCTTTGATATTTAGCACTACAACAGCTCCAGATCTGCAGTCTTCAACTCCCATTTCACACGCTTTTGCTATCCAAGTTTCTAAAGATTTATTAGCCGCTTTTTGTAGTTTTGACGAAATAGTCAAGTATACAGTATTTCCTGGAATTGCGGGTTCTTGTTCAACAAATCCCATTACATGTCCGTCTAAAACTCTTTGCAAAATTCGTTTTCCACTTTTACCCCTAAGATACTTTTCCATAATTTTTTCAATTCCAGTTTTACCTATAAGCTCGTCCATACTATAAGTTTCTTTATATTTTTCATATTCTTCAGACGACATCGAACCAGTGTAACCTATGATGTGAGGAGCAAAGTATCCGTCCGACATTGTCCTTATAGCAGAAGCTTCGACTCTCAGTCCCTTTAGTTTAGAAGAATATTCAGCTACAACCGACATAACTTCCCGGCTTACATCATCGGCTAGAATATATGGCATTGCCCTTGCACTTGCGCCACCGGACTTACTTGTATTATATCTAACGCTACAAATTATCCTTTTTTCTTCTGCTGAAAAATTTTCACAATTAAACTTTTTTATAAGTTTTTCCATGCATTCTTCCGCAGTTGCATCACTTTTAAGCCTTAAATATTTTTTCAAGGCCAAAACTTGGCTCTCTTTTTCGTTTGAAAATTTATAAGTACCGCTTTCTACGATTATTGGGAGAGTATCTCTCCAAGAAACATTTAGAATTTCAAGTAAATTTACCGCTTCAGATATAACATAATTCTCACTTTCTCTGCCGGCTTCGATTCTATCTATAATAACTCTGTAACCAGTCGAGTTCACTACTATCCCTTCGCCATCTTTGTCAACAATTTCTCCTCTCGGTGCACTTGTTTTTATTAAATATGCGCTATTATTTTGGGCTCTTTTTCTGTATTGATCTGCGTTAATAATTTGCCAGTCAACAAGTCTTGCGGTAAAAAGAAAAAAAGGTAAAAACAATATAATCAGACAAACTAAAAATCTTTTACTATTTAAATTTTCGTTTTTAATTTCTGACACCACCTTTTCCTCTTAATAGATAAAAAATTGGACGGTTGAACAAATAAATTAAAGGCGAAACAAGTATAGTATAAACTATAGAAGGAATAACGTGATTACTTATCGCAAAATCTATAAAATCAAATCCGTTTATAATATATGTCGTGTAAAATCCAATAAAAATTAAAATTGGGTGCATAATCAAACAGAAAAAAATATATGTTACTAATCTAACTTCAAAAAGTTTTTCTTTTATTTTCCCAACAGCATATCCTATAATCCCGAGAATCGCCATATTCAAGCCAATATATTTACCTAGTGAAAGATCTAAAATCAGCCCGGAAATTAGACCCCAAACTAGACTAACATAATTTCCTTCAAACAAAGCAATTGCCAAAAACAGCGATACTATAAGGTTAGGTCTTCCCCCACTTACCTCCGGAATTATCCCCGGAACCTGTTGAAATGAGAACAGAATAAAAATTTGTAGTATATATATAAAAATTCTTAGAACTTTATGACCATCAACAAATTTAGATAATTTACTCATTAAAATCATCCCATCCTGATTTCTAAAAACCCTAAAACTTTAATTTTGGATTGCCGATTGAGAAATTTCTCCTTCTCCATGAAAACCGGTTATAACCAGCACATCTCTTACCTTTTTTATATTCTCGAAGGGTTCAACTACTGCATAATTCATTGAGCTCAAATTATCGTAATTTATTTCCATAACTTTCCCTACCGGTAAATTTTTCGGATACATTCCACTGTATCCCATGGTTGTAACCATGTCACCTTCTTTTATGGAATTTTGTGCTGAAATTAAAGTCAAACTTGTAAACCCGTATTCACAAAGTTTTATGTTCCCAGCTACTATTCCAGTGTCTCCACTGGAACTGTCTATAGCTGAAAGTTTTGCATCAGGAGCAAGAATTGTTTTTACTTTCGACGCACGTCTTCCTGCCTTCGAAACATAACCTACAAATCCATTTTCAGTTATAACAGAATCGCCACTACATACCCCTGATTCAGTTCCTTTATTTATTACGAATCCATAAAAAAGCTCAATCGGATCTCGGCCTATCACCGACGCAGAAATAAATTCAAGGTCATCTCTTTCTTGTTTAAACCCTAGATACTTTTCATACTGTGCATTTTTTCTTTTAATTTCATAGTAATCTGCCGCCATATTCCTGAGCACTTGAATTTCTGATCTTAACTTAGCATTTTCCTTTTCTATGTCGCTCGCTTGCCTGAAATCGGGAATCATTTCGGTTATATCACTAAACACTTCAAAAAAAAACGTTTGGACTGGAACAAAAGCGTTGCTTAGGGAACTCGAAATTATATTTTCGCTATATGTTGAAGTATAAATCAAGGTTCCAAGAGCAAGTAAACATACTCCGCAAATTACCTTAAAAGCCGTACTTTTAAATGCTCGACCCAAATTTATCCAACCCTTCTAATAAAAACGCTAACACTTTTTCAAACATCTTACACAACTAAGACCTCTTGCCTTAAGTAAACAAAATGGCGACAACTTTTAAGCTTTATCTCCTTTTATAGTAACCTTTCGGCATAGATAAATCCAAACATTTTCCAGTTCCATCAGCAACACAGTCAAGTGGCCGCTCAGCAATATGAACCGGCATATGAGTTTCTTCCGAAAGAAGCTTATCGAGTCCTCTTAACAGCGCTCCACCACCTGTTAACATAATTCCATGATCTATTATGTCAGCTGAAAGTTCAGGCGGTGTATTTTCCAAAGTTGTCTTCACTGCGTCAACTATACTACTTAAAGGATCCGAAAGCGCTTCTCTAACTTCACAAGCTTTTATCACAATATTTTTCGGAAGCCCATCCATAAGATTTCTTCCTTTTATCTCCATTTCACCTTCTTCTTCGTAAGGTGCTGCAGATCCAATACTAATTTTTATATTTTCAGCTGTCCTTTCACCTATAAGTAAATTATACTTTCTTTTAATGTAAGATATTATAGCTTCGTCAAACTTATCCCCGGCAACTCTAGCAGAACAAGCTGTTACTATATCTCCTAACGAAATAACAGCAACTTCAGAGGTTCCTCCCCCTATATCAACTACCATACTGCCTGTCGGTTCAGACACTGGAAGCCCGGAACCTATTGCAGCTGCCATTGGTTCTTCTATAAGTTCAACAATCCCTGCTCCCGCCTGTTTTGCCGCATCTTCTACAGCTCTTTTTTCTACCTCAGTAACCCCAGAAGGTATACAAACTACCACCTTTGGCTTGCTAAAAAAGCTGTATCGTACAGTCTTTTTAATAAAATATTTAAGCATACTGGAGGTTATATCAAAATCGGCAATTACTCCGTCTTTTAGAGGCCTCACAGCTACTATTGATCCAGGAGTCCTTCCTATCATTTCCTTCGCCTGTGCACCTACAGCTAAAACCGTATCATTTCTAACATCTACTGCTACGACTGATGGTTCTCTTGTAACTATCCCTTTCCCTCTAACAAAAACCAATGTGTTAGCCGTACCTAAATCGATTCCTATATCCTTAGACAACATTTTATTTCCTTTCCTCCTAAAAACAATAAAGTATAAATTAATTATACCATAAAATACACCTACAAATTACGTTGTTTTCCTATTTATGATTTAAATTTTTCCTCAAAAGTTTTCTTACTATTTTCCAGTAGAACCAAAACCGCCTTCACCTCTAGCAGTTTCACTAAGTTTATCCACTTCAAAAGGTACAAAATTTTCTGTCTTTAGCAAAACCATTTGCGCAATCCTATCTTTGTTTTTTATAGTGTATTGTTCATTACCTATGTTACAAAGACCTACACAAACTTCACCTCTGTAGTCGCTATCAACAACTCCAACTCCATTAGAAAGACCAATTCCATGCTTTATTCCAAGTCCACTTCTTGCAAAAATAAAAGCCCCATATCCCTCTGGAACTTCAACTGAAATCCCACACGGAATCTTAACCAAATCTCCAGGGTTTATAACAATTTCTTCTTTTATGCACGCATAAAGGTCCATTCCTGCAGACCCCTCAGTCGCCTTAGTCGGTAAAATCGATTCTTTAGATAATTTAACAAATTTTATTTTTCTATTTTCCACAGTTCTACTTTCCACAATTACACCTAACTTTTTCAATTTTTCATCTTAATCAACATTTTTTACTGAGTTTTAGATAAAATCTTATTGAAACAGTGTGAAAAACTCTGGAAAACTTCAAGTTATCCACATTTTCCACAGAGTTTTCAACATTCAACATGTTAATTCCTCTATACAATTTTAATTTCATCTCGTAAAAACACTTTAAATCAACCAAATATTTTCGAAATTCATCAGTTTTTAAGCGTATTCTCAGATTATTTCTCGCTATTTACATTAAACTTCTCTAACTTGGCCTCTAAACCGCTTATAATTCTCCTAAGTCCACTGTTTTCCTTTCTAAGTCTCTCGTTGACACTAGCGTAATTTTTATAGTTTCTCTCCATTTCATCTGCGATTTTTAGCGTTTTTTTATACAAATCACAAAAATCCATCGCTGTTAAAATTGCCGCCATCAAATTTGATATATCCGAACTCTTTCTTCCGATTAGCTCTACTTTAGAATTTATTTCGTCCGCAATCGATCTAACATATCCTTCGCTTTCATCAGACAAAATTACGTACGAGGAGCCCGCTATATTGATTTTTATTCTATTTTTTTCCATATTCCTCCTCCTATTGTTTGTGAAAACTACCAAAATTCTACCAGAATCTGCTTTGTATTATACCACATATTTCAAAAATAAAAAAGAGGCAAAATACGCCACTTAATTTTAGGTTTTAAATAATATTTATACGATCTTTTTTAAAAAATTGTGCAAAAATCTAAACTTTCATTTTTTCTAAAAAAGGTGTTGACTACGCTGTCTCACTTGTGTTAGTATTGTTTTTGTCGGATGACGAGTTAGTGTTGATGACGTTGAGGGTACACCCGTTCCCATTTCGAACACGGAAGTTAAGCTCAATGGTGCTGAAGATACTTGACTGGAAGCGGTCTGGGAAAATAGGAAGACGCTAACAAAATTAGAGACGGTAGTAATGGTTTACTACCGTTTTTTTATTGTGGATTTTTCCTTGAGATTTAGAAAATTTCTACTTGACATGCAAAATAACTAAATAAAATATGTGAATTTCGTACAAAATACCAATTGATTTACCCCCCGACTCTGTAAAATTATATATAAATGCTTCTATTCTATTTTAAATTTGTATATATAATTTATGATA
>CBCPMW010000003.1:0-51792 GCA_965120375.1 uncultured Eubacteriales bacterium
AATAAAACAAAATATTTGTAAATATTTTGTTTTATGTGTGAGATTTATATTTAATTTTTATAAAAAATACACTAACTATAATTCTTGCTTTGAGCTATTTAGATATAAATATTTATGTTATGTTTGTTTTATAGATGACTATTCATAAAATATAAAATAGATATTCCATTTCAGCAATATTAGTGTTACAATTGTTTCGAATTTGAGAATTTTTGGGGAGTGTTGTCTTGGGGGAAAGGATTGAACCTCTTGGCGCTGGCTTTGGAGTATGCGTTTCTGATGATGTCGGTTTTACAACCGATTCTGTTTTGCTTGCAGATTTCTCTTCTCCAAAGCGCAATTCAAAAGTTCTTGAAATCGGCTCTGGATGTGGAATCATTCCTGTTATTTGGTGTAAAAAGTTGGAGCATATTTCGATTACAGCCGTCGAAATATGTGAAAGTGCGTTTGATATTTTAATGAAATCCATAAAATTCAATGGTTTAGAGGAAAAGATTGTGGCCATTAACCGAGATGTCAGGGACCTCTCTAGTGATAAGGTATTTTTCGGCAAATTCGATATGGTGGTCTGCAACCCGCCGTATTATCCTACTGGTGGGGTTTTTAGGAGTTCTGTTCGGGAGGTTGCTCGATGTGAAGTATCTCTTGAAATTGAAGAAGTTGTGAAACTTTCACATTTATTTCTAAAGAATAAAGGTTCTTTATGTCTATGTTCTAGGGTTGAGAGACTTAGCGATGTGATGTTTTTCATGAAATGTTATAAAATTGAACCTAAAATTCTTAGATTTGTAGAGTACAAAGAGAAAAAAGTTCCCAGACTTTTTTTGGTGGAGGGTAAAAAGGGGGCCAAACCTGGTCTTTTACTCAAAAATTCCTTAACTGTTGAACTTGAAGATGGGCGTTATTCTGAGGAAGTTTCGAGGATTTATGGCTGGAATTTATGAGCTGATGCAAACTAACAACTGAACCGAGGTGTGAGCGTTTTGAGTGGGAAACTTTACGTTGTTGGGACTCCTATCGGGAACCTTGAAGATATAAGTTTTAGAGCTTTGGAAATCCTTAAGAGTGTGGATTTCATCGCGGCTGAAGACACTCGCGTTACTTCCAAACTTTTAAATCATTTTCAGATTCGCAAGCCGCTTATTAGTTATTTTGAACATAATAAAATTGAAAAAGGCAAAATTATTTGCAATAAAATTTTATCCGGGGAAGTTTGCGCTCTGGTAACTGATGCTGGAATGCCCGCAATTTCTGATCCTGGCGAGGATCTTGTCCGGCAGTGTCACGAAAATTCTATAGATATAAAAGTGATTCCTGGGCCAAGTGCCGCCATTTCCGCGCTTTCTCTTTCTGGAATGCCGTCTGGTCGTTTTACTTTTGAAGGATTTCTTAGTCGAAACAAAAAAAGCCGCATAAATCATCTCAATTCACTAAAAAATGAACACAGGACCATGATTTTTTACGAATCTCCTCATAAAATTGTTCATACTTTGCGTGACTTTCTGGATTTTTTTGGAGATGTTACTATATTTATCGCTCGTGAACTGACAAAAATCTATGAAGAGATCAAAATTTTAAAAATTAGCGAAGCAATAGATCTATATTCTCGTGGAGCTAGGGGTGAATTTGTAGTGATTTTACCGGGAGTTCGCGGTGTAGAACCCGAGATTAAATATTCATTCACTGATGCTGTTGACTTTGCTGCCCTTTGCGTAAAAAATGGAGATCCTTGTTCTGAAGCTGCTAAAAAAGCTAGCCACAAAACAGGGATCCCCCGGTCTGAAATTTATAAATTTATAACTAGAAATTGAGAAAAATTACCTTTTTTGATTGCACTCCTATAATTTTTTAGATTATTTCAACGGGTAGTTTTTACTTCTTTTTGTTTTTCCCAGATTTTTTCTTAAGCTGATTGTAACGTTTCTTTGTCTCCTTGTGCTTTTTCTCCAGTTTTTTCAACGATCCATATTCCGTCTCGAGTGCTTGGATCTTTTGTTTTTTCTCTACGTTACCCAAGTTTTCATCTTCTTTTATTTTTTTAATTTCTTCATCTAACGATCTGTATGCGCTTTCCGCGGCTTCGCATTTTGATTCTGCAATTTCTAACTCCGTCATAGGGCTTTGTTCCCCAGACATAGTTAAGCTTTCACTGCTAAACGATCTAGCTTCCCCTGCTACAGTGTTTACAGATGCGCCGTCATTAGCCCCCCAGGCCCTTTCATTAACTCGCGGACCACTATCCTTACTAACCTTTTTTGGAACTTCTCGTTTCATGTTCCCGGAACTAGGTCTGGATGTGACAGGTATTTCACTGTACTCATTCTCAATTTTCGAGCTGTCGTCATTTATTTTGCCGGACAATTCTGTAAGTTCACTAACGTTTGATTCATAGTGCGATTCTGTTCCTGTTTTTCTTTCACTTCTACCCCAGGAATTTTCGTAATATTCTGATTGGCTTTTACCAGTTTCTAAACTGCCACGTGAAGCGTTTGCTGAACTTTCACTGTAATCTTCGTCTTCATCTTTTTCAGGCTCTTTCCTGATTTCTTCAACAGTTATTCTATCTTTCGGTATTTCCCAGACAGTTTTATTAATCTCTTTTCCATCAGCCGACACATAACTGTAGCTCCCTTTCTTTTCAAGGCGCTCGTACGTTTTCTCATCGAGGAATTTCAGTAATCCTTTTTCGCTGTGGTAAGCATCCAACCACAACTTCCATATTTCATAAAGTTTTTGAAGTGATTCGTGATAGGCACTAAATGCATTTCCATGCTGCTTACTGTTAAATTCGCTGTAATTTATCTTGGTGTCTTTTAAATAACCTTCGAGCTTTCTTCCTAGTTTATTCCTGTAATCGATTATCTCGTTCGCCAATCTTACAAACAAGTCTATTCTCTGGTCACGTTGCTTGCGTATCAGTTTTTTGTTTGCTTTGTTGGTTTCGTCCTTCTTGTCGCCTCTTAGCTCTTTTAGGGCTTTTTCACTAAATTTTTTCTCGATGTATTTCTCGCCCTTAGAATTTACAAAATCCGCTATTTCTACTGCGAACGCTTCTATCCTTGTAGAATGCACAGCTGCTTTGTGTTTTCCCTTGTGCCAAACGGCATCAAGACCGCTGTATTCTCCACCTTGTTCGTATGCGCGACTCCAAGTGTAACTTACTGCTTGTTCTCGCTGTTCTGCTTCGCTATAGGGCGAAATTTTCATTATTTTTTGGTATCTCGAGGAGCCGAATGTTCCTATCTCTTCGGTCCCGACCATTACTCTTAATCTAACTTTCGCGTCCCTAGCCCTGTCTTTCAAATCATGTTGTATCCCTTTTGGATTCTTCAAATCCACATATTTGACACTATCTACCCCCTGACTAAGCCACCGACTAAAAACACCACTTTTACAAAGTTTCTCTAATCTCCCATGGGCTGCTATTACTTGGTTCTTTGTTTTCAAAAATTTAAACATACCTTCGCTTTTATATCCTTCTTCCTTAACCTTTTCTACAAACCTTTCTACCGCCCACGCTATGTGGAGAGGACTGACCAGAATTTCGCCCTTTTTGCCCTTTTTGCCCTTTTTGCCTATTTTGGTTTTGTCTTTCGGCACACAAATTACTAACGTTCCGCCCGCTGCATCTTTACAAGACAGGTCGTCAGCTTCCGCTTTTATAAAGTCATTTATAAGCTTTTCCACTCTTTCACCATCTTGCAGATTCAGCTTTTTGAGATCATTTTCGCCTTCGCCCCCAGTAAACCGCAAGAAATCTTTTTTCATTGTTTCCTTATCCGGCATACCATCCGAGCCAAGCTTTTCGCTGCAACGTTCCCACAACAAGTCCCAACTGAAAGCCGGTTTTTCCTTCGGAGGGGCTTCCCCCGCACGAATCCCTAAGCCGCGGTTAGCACAAAACTCTCCCATATCTTTCGGACTTCCAGCAAAATAAGATGTAGCCTGATCAAGCAAATCTATAACATTTTTCGGCATTTCGGGACTTGTAAGTTTCGCCATGCCATTGATTGCAATCAAGTCAATTCCTTTTTCAAAACCTTGATTCTTGTTCTTTGTAAGTTCCGCCCATTTTTTTATATTTTCACAAATCACATATTTAACAGAATTAAATACTAAGTTCTTCATTTTTTTCGAATCAAAGGTAGCACTATCTTTACTCTTGTTTTTGCCGGGCTTGAAAAGATTCTTAAATATGCCCCCAGTCTCAGCATTAGAATACTGCGCTAGTAGCTCTGCAAACTTTGTACCTGCAAATTCCAATACTCTTTTGTAGTAATCCTCCATTCTCCAAAGAACGTCAGTAAAATCCCATTCTACTTTTTTAACTTTTTTCATTGGAGCTGTAAATTCATTAACTAAGCCTTCTATTGTATTTGACTCTTTTGCCAAACACACTACAAAAGCTAACTTCAGTTTATCGATATTCTCCTTTATCTCGTTGACTTTTCTTCCGGTCTTCTCTTCTATTTTTTTATAATCAACACCCTGATTCATTAAATTTCCTAGGAAGTCGTCGTCATCTGCTATAACATTTCTCCCAACTTTCTTGTTTATTTCGTCGTATATAATCCCTCTAATTGACGCCCCAATTTCGTCCATGGAACCACGACTGTTTTTCAACAGAAAATTTACTATCTCATTTGATTCTCCTTCCATTATCAGCGTTCTAGAATCGTTATCTATTTCTACTCCCTTAAAATGCCCGTTTACAAGCTTCACTATTCCCCTGAGACTGTCTTTACCTTTTTCGGTAATAAGCCCGTTCGGATCTTGAAGTTCACTTATATCAGATGGTTCTTCCGACTGCGATCTGTCATCACCATAGCCAAAATCTGAACCAGACTGCGAACCTCCTGCAAGTCCATTATTTGAATCGCCAGACTGACTGTTGGATTCATAATTTGAAGTATTGTAGCTATCTTCTTCATAATCATATACATATTGCCCCGAAGATGAACTAGACTGTGTGCTTAGAGCTCGCCTGTTTTGAGAATTTAATTTTTTAGTCTTTTCAGCGTAAATTTGTACCATATTTCGGAGAATAGTGCAGACATCCTTATAAAACCCTGCGAGACCGCCCTTGTCGTAATGCCCTTTTCTCAGCCGTTCACAAAAGGGCGTCACCGCTTGAGAATAAAACTGCCCGAGGTTGTTGACGAAACATTTGTTCTTGTCGAAAAACTGTGCTATATAACTGGCTACCGTCTTCCCATCAGTCTTAGACCCAAGGGCCATGCTATTGCCGACGGAGTTGCAGAATCTTTTAATATCATCGAAAGCGGCCGTACCAAGTACACTCTCGCACGCTTGATTCCACGCATTTGCATAGTCCCGAAACTGCCCAGTACTTGTATTTAACGAAACTAACTCATTAAGCACTTGCTTGCTATCTGAACAAAAACTGCCGTAACTGTAGCTGGCATCACCGTCCAACTTGCTAATCATAGCGTGTAAACGAG
Source organism: uncultured Eubacteriales bacterium (assembly GCA_965120375.1). Taxonomy (GTDB): domain Bacteria; phylum Bacillota; class Clostridia; order Oscillospirales; family Acutalibacteraceae; genus CASPLG01. The sequence goes on from CBCPMW010000003.1 coordinate 5,463, forward strand.
GACTTGTTACTGCTGTAAGTCCGTAAATCTCAGATTGATTACTTAGTATTTGTGAAACTTCTGTGCGATCACTATTAGAGTCTAAATTACTGTTCACGCTAGTGGCGAAGTTATAAGCAATTGTAGAACTACTGAGATTGTCCACCGCATCCATTACCTCACTCCAGCCAGATTTAGCGTCCCCCCAAGTCCTACGACCTTTATTAGCCGGATTGTAACTTTGTACTGCTCTTCTAAGAGCACATAGGACATTGTAATTAAAACTGTCGGGACTGCTATTATAACCCGATAACCCATTACATATTTTACTGAAACTCTGTTTTGTTTGGTTATCTAGTTCGATTTCAGCGATAAGATTTCTTATTACCGTTGCAACTTCGTCGGCATCATAACTAGATGTTATATTTTTGTCTACATTTACGCAGAACGCATAAAGATTGGGATAGTCGTGTAAACTTGTTACCGTCTTACACGCTTCATGCCACGCATGTCTATAGTTAAGAAACTTACGATCTGAATTAGCCTTAATGTAATTTTCTACTGCATTTGTAAGAGCACGAAAGACATCAAAACGAAACGCTTTGGGACCGTAGCCTTTACCGTACAATCGTTGAATTATTGCATTGAAACTGTTTTGCGCCTTTTTGTTCAGCCCGGTAGTATTGACAAAACAGCCCATCACGTTTGCAACAGCGGCGGGGGTATCATCAGCCCAAATATCCTCGCCCACGAGTTTGCAGAACTTACAAAGACCTACATAACTAGTACTGAGACCTTTTACTTCTTTGCATGCCAAACGCCACGCGTCTTGAAAGTTCTGAACCCCCCCACCTGGATCAGACTTAGCGTAATTTTTCATTGCATTGCTAAAAGCATTCCGGGTATCTGCATAAAAATTATCTTCAGTGTAGCCTTTACGCCAACAATTTTCAGCTAGATCTTTGAAAGCACCATGCGCGTCTAAATCCAGGTCAAAACTATAACTGGCGGCACATTTGTTTATTACAACTCCAACGCTTCCGAGGTCCATATTATCGCTTATCTTACTGCTCACGATACTACTTAATTCACTAAGAACTGTATAATTACCGAGATCTCCTGCTGCACGGGATGCCGCATCCCACAAACTTTTATAGCCCCCGAAACCAGAACCAACACCCGCTCCGGAGCTAGGACTTTCGCTACTGAGAGTACTAGTATTGTCGGTACGATTAATTCCAATGCTCTCGCCCACCTGTTGTAACTGTAACTTTTTAGTGCTCTGATTTTGGGGACTTCCCACAGAATTAGCAGGACCGCTCTGCGCATCCTGTTGTGTCTTAGCCGCAATTTTTTTAGCCAAAGTAGCTTTTAATTCTGCAATTAATTCATTTACCTTTTTTATTTTATTTCCCAATTCTGCAAACTTTTGTTTCAAACGAGGCGAAAGTTTGTCTTCTTGTCCTCCTTCTTCCATATATTTATCATACTCTCCAACAATCTCGTCCCCGAATTCAATAGTTTCTTCTGCAAGTGTGCTCAAATTCGTAATTAATTTTTTCTCATCTTCTGTAAGATCTACATTCGCCTTAGAAACGGCAAGACCCGAATAAATGTCAGCACTATAATTTTGACATATTTCCAACTTTGCTGGAGTATTCGGTCCCACGTTCACCTTTTTTGGCTCTTTACCATTAGTTCCCCCTACTTCAGATCCCATTTCCAACTTTGGATTTCCACCATCTTTTCTCATTTGGTTCACCTCTCTTTCCTCTAATTATTGTAGTTAACTCTATCACTGCGCCTTGCTTTGTTAACTTGTGTATTAACAGTGTCATTTTTCACGAGATTAGCCAACATCTGTCTGATTTCACTAAAATTGTTTTTCATTTCACCAAGTGCTTTTTTCACTTCTTGCGGTTTGACATCGTTTGCTTGCGGTTTTACATCTTTTTCATTGTAAATCTGAGTCGTCGATACATTTCTATCCATTTCAAAACGTTTTTCTTGGTCTTGTTTTTTACCTTGAGTACTCCTGCCACTTGGAGTATCATTTCTCTCAGGGATTCTATTGTCGCGACTCTCCATAACATTGCCTTGTTTTTTATCTTGAGTACTTTGGCTACTTGAATTATTCTCTTTCCAATAGACCTTGTCGCGACCCTCCATTACATTGCCTTGGCTATCCCGGGAATGCTCAGTTCTAAATTTGCTTCCATCTTCCCTCGTCGTTTCTTCCGTCTCTTGCACATAATTCCTTCTGCCAGACACTTCTTCAACCGTTTTCTTATGTTCTACTGCTCTATTCCCATTCTGAGCTGAATCTTGCGCACCAACAGAACCGCCAGAACTCATTTTCTGTTGATGTGTTTCGCGTCCTCCTGCGTTCTTCTCTTTTGATGGCTTTTTGTATTTGCTCCTCCCCCCAGCTGTCTGCCGTCCGCTTCCTTCTGTCGTCGTATCCAAACCAGCCTCTTTCCTCACGCTGTTCGGAGCTTTCTGTTTTACAAGTCCTATCAGCCACTCTTTAACGTTATCTTTTTGTACTAATTCTCCAAGGCCTACTCCAACAGCTTTTACCGTGTCAGCTTCCCCTTTTGCCCCTATACGTTCACCTAGAGCGTTAATATCACTTTCCTGTGCACCTACAAATACTCTTTTAATAAGAGCAACTACAAACTTTTTATCTGCGTAAGACAGGTACGTGGCAGCACTATCCTGGAAAAATTCAAGATTTTTACCTTCCACTATTATATCACTACCACGAACCTCTAAATGCTTTTTGTATGCAGTTCCTTGTATATCGTCAAAACAGTGGGCAACTACAAGGTTCAATGCTGTCCACAAATTGCCCCAATACTCTTTTTGTGAAACTAATGTTATGAAATTCTCTACTAATTTTTTATCAACCTGATTTACTACCCCTAAAAATCTTGCTGCCGCCTCCTTTACATCTTCATCATTATTTCCTACATTGGCATTTTTCGGGTGCAAATACTTAAAAATTTCATCGTCACGAAGTGAAAATAAATAATTGGCCGCGTGTTCTTTATACATCTCCACTCTGTCGTCAGCATTATCCACTTTTCCCTCATACTTCTCTACATAACCTCCAACTCTTTTTATAAATGTCTTTTCAGTTCTTGAGTTCATATTTTTTACCATACGCCTAATAGACGATCTAGATTTCTGTGTTAACTTTTTATAACCTTTCTCACTATTATCCCAGAATCTTTTTAGGTACAGTTTAGCCCATGCCTTAACAAACAGTGACGCTATTTCCTGAAATACTTCGTCCTTTAGACCTAATTCTTTTATAGTTTTTTCAACATCTTTTCTAGAGTCTTCGACAATTTTCTCTACTTCTTTTTCGTCCATATCTCCGCTCACAATACTTTCATCGAGCAGATCAATTTCGCTATCATCCTCAGAACTCGGCTCGTTAACTCCTGGTTCCGAAGATTTGCCGGGACCTTTATCCAGTTCTTTTGGTTCTTCTTTGCGTTCTGCTGGGCCGCCTAAATGCTCATTTATTTCTTCTTCAGAATAACCTTTACTTTTCAAACTGGCCCGAATCTGCTCATCAGTCCACCCGTCATCACGACGTGCGTCTATTATTCCCTCTATTCTATTTTTTCTATCTCTTTTTTCTCCTTCTGCTTTACGTTCTTCTCGCCATTTATTCCAGCTTTCATCAGACTTTTGCTTTCTTTCAGCTTCCTCCTTTTCCATATCTTCAGCTGTTTTTATGCCTGCTTTCTTCTTAATTTCCAGCCAAGTATCAAGGGTTTCCCCTGTTTCATCCATTGCTCCTCCTCTACGATTACCATATGCGGGTGTTCCCATCAATTCTTCATATTTTTCTCTGTACTCCTCTATCTTCTTTTTACTTGGAAACTTCTTTATTCCCACTAATTCAGCGTGCGATACAATATGCAAGTTATTTGACGACCATTCCTTCTGCTTTCGAAATTTAGCTATTTTTTTAACTATAGAATTAAAAGCTTCTCTTGAATTTCTCCAAGGTTCGAGAATCTGATCTTTTGCTTCTATCATCACATCAAACGCACTTTCACCATCAAGGTCAAGTTTCTTTAATTGTTTCATCTCTTCGCGCCTCTCATTAAAAAGCTCCTCGAGCTGATCAGCAAAAGTCTTCAAAAACACGTCAGAAAGGGTAACCCAGCTCCAAAACTTGTCTTCCTCAAATTTGTCCACAGCACCAATAACGCAAAGATCTACAAACTTTTCCGCAAATATTTCAAGATTTTTAGTTTTTAGCTCTTTCTCGTTTATATTCTTCTGCATGTTCTTTACAGTCGCAAGATTCTGACCACTTTCTGTATCAAGCTTAGCTTCCTTATTTACTTTACCCCAAACTTTGCCTTTTGTAAAATTACTTACAGCAGTTATTAGCATATCCAAGATATCTTTTGTTTCCTTGAATTCATCTTTAGCTTTTTCAGCTTTTTTTATGAAATCTAGGCAATATTTAAACATCCATTTGATTCTCGATAGCCCACCATCTTTTGTGGGATGGCTTCCCGCTCTTTTCGCTTCATTTTTCACTCTCTGTGCAACCTTCCTAAGCTCCGCTATACTCTTAGCATCCGGTTTAAATGCCATTTATAATCACCCTCTCCTTCGATAATTATCATCAATAATTATTTTTGATAATATTAACATATTATTCTTCAATACTCAAGTAATTTTATAAAATTTATACATATGGAAACAAAATTTTAATGTTTACATGGGTTCAAATTTAGATTTAAAACTAATGAATAAATTTGACTTATTTTCCTCTTAGATTTATTATTCTATGTGAGAACAATTATTTTTTTGGAGGAAATTTTGTATGAGTAAGTATATTTGCACAGTTTGTAACTATGAATATGATCCGGATCAAGGCGATCCTTCAAATGGAATCGCTCCCGGTACGTCATTTGAAGATTTACCTGATGATTGGGCTTGTCCTCTTTGTGGTTTGGGAAAAGATGTTTTTAGCGAAGATTCGGCAACAAGCGAAGAACAGTCTGGTGACGAAATTTCAACTGATCTAGAAAGTTAAAAATTTTTTCGAGAATTTATGTAAAAAGACTGAAATAAAGACTGATTTTTCTGAAAATCGGGAAACAAAAATTGAATTTTAGGGTTATTTTTTTCTTGGAGTGTGCTATTTTAGAAGTGATAGAAAAGATATGTGAAAACGTTTATTTTATTGGAGTTCTAAATCCTTCTCTTAGAATATTTGATGTTGTAATGCAAGCAAATTATGGAACTTCATATAATTCTTATCTGATAACTGGAGAAAAGAACATTATTGTTGACACAGTTCACGTCGATTTTTTTGATGAATATTTATATAACATCCAAAGTTTAGTAGATTTAAATGATATAGATTACATTATTATCAATCATGCAGAGCCTGACCATTCTGGAAGCTTGAAAAAAATTTTAGATATAGCTCCGAAAGCGAAAGTTGTCTGTACTTTCGCCGCTCATAAATATTTAAAACAGATCATGAATATGGATTTTGATGCAATTTGTGTAAAAGACGAAGACAGTTTAAACTTTAAATGTACTAATCTTAAGTTTATAGTTGCACCAATGTTGCACTGGCCAGATTCAATGATGACATTTTTTGAAAATGAAAAAATCTTGTTTTCTTGCGACTTTATGGGTGCGCATTTTTGTGAATCTAGTCTTCTTGATACACAGCTTCATTACAAAGACAAATATTTACTGGAGTTTAAAAATTACTACGATTGTATATTCTCACCTTTTAAAAGTTTTGTTCTTAAAGGGATTGAAAAAATAAAAAATCTTGATATTGAAGTTATTTGTCCGAGTCATGGTCCATTTTTGACTGAAACTGCGAAAGAAAGGCTGTTTGACTATTCAAAATGGAGTTCAGGAGAAGATAAAAAAGAGAGAGAGGTTGTTATTTTATTTGCATCAGCCTACGGCTTTACAAAAAAACTCGCTGAAGAAGCATTTTATTCCATAAAGAATTCCAGCCAAATAAAAATCAAACTTTTAGATGTACTTTCAACAGAATCAGAAAAAATTGTTGAAAGTATCAATAGAGCTCATGCGGTTTTAGTTGGATCTTGTACTATAAATCGAGATGCACCTAAAGTTATATGGGATGTACTTTCCTCAGTTAGTGCTATAAATTCTCGAGGAAAACCTGCTGGGGTTTTCGGTTCTTATGGTTGGAGTGGTGAAGCACCAAATATGATTTACAGTCGTCTTCAAGATTTGGGTTTCAAATTAAATAAAGATATAATAAAAACAAATTTTTTGCCGTCAGAAAACGATTTAAAAAGAATGAGAGAATACACCCAAGAAATAATAGGCGAAATAAAATAGAAATAGATTTTATATATTTTTTATACATAAGCTTCCTAAGTGAAAGATATATTTTTTACTAGGTAATTTTATTTTTAAAGTTTAGAATTTTTGTGTTTTTATATAAAATTCAAAGCTAGAAAAGAAAGGAGAATTGGGCAGAGAAACAGTTCTTTGCTGTAAGAAAAAATATGGAAGAAACAAAAAGTACAAGAAAAAGACAAAGTTTTGCTAAAGGCGCTATGATTATGACTTCTATGATGCTTATGGTAAAAATTATGGGGGCATTTTTTAAAGTTCCTCTTACAACTATACTTTCCGGGGAAGGAATGGGTTATTTTAACTCTGCTTACAATTTATATAATCCAATTTATGCTTTTGCAACAGCTGGACTTCCAATTGCAATTTCTAGAATGGTTTCCGGGGACGCGGCGCTTCTTAGGTTCCGCGATATAAAAAAAATACACAAAATTTCAGTTCCTATTTTCATAATAACAGGGACTAGCGGGATGCTTATGATGTTTGCTGGTTCTTTTTTATTTGCCAAATATACCCATGCTCCGGGCGTTATATATTCTGTATTTGCTTTAGCTCCTACAGTTTTATTTGCATGTCTAATTTCAACTTACAAAGGATACTACGAAGGACTTCATAATATGATTCCAACTGCAATTTCTGAGATAGTAGAGTCAACAGGGAAAGTAGTATTTGGAATTGGACTTTCCTATTTTACTATGAAACTTATTATGAAAAAATTTAATTTATCTGGGTTAGTCTTTGGAGAAGAATATTTAGACTTTGCTTCTGCACATGCTGCTGCTCTTCCTTTTGTATCTGCAGCAGCAGTTTTCGGAATCACTTTAGCCTCAGGTGTCGGATATGTATACATGCTTCTTAAATATAAAATTGGCGGAGATGGTATTACAGATTTTGAGATAAAAAACTCACCGAAACCCAGATCTACAAAAACTTTAGTAAAAATGCTTTTATCTATATCTTTACCGATAGGACTCGGTGCAATAATTATGAATTTAGCTGGAGTTATAGATACACTTTTAATTCAGAATCGGCTAAATACTTTAATGCAAAATCATCCAGAAATTCTCCTTAACTGTTATGACGGTTTTATCCCATCTAGTGCAGTAGAACGAAACACTGTTCATATTTTTTTGTGGGGATGTTTTGGGTATATGTCAACCATAATTATGATGATTCCAGCAATATCTCAAGGGATCTCAATTAGTGCAATGCCATCTATGACTTCAGCTTGGGTCCAGAATTCAAAAGATAAAATAAAGTTAAGTATCGAAGCTATTTTTAAGCTTACGTGTTTGATTTCAATTCCAGCAGGCCTTGGGCTTTCTTTTTTATCTTTTCCTGTAATGGATTTAGTCTACGGTTCTTTATCTCGTCAATCAGGAGAAGTTTTTATCGCAGCTAAGATTATGTCTGTTGCCGGTATTGCTATAATATTTAATTCTATAAGTACACCGATCTGTACTATGCTCCAAGCAATCGGTCGAGTCGATTTACCAGTTAAACTTTTAACTGTTGGAATGATTATAAAAATTGCTCTAAATTACGTTTTAGTTGGAATTCCACAAATAAATATTCAAGGTGCAAGCGTTGGGACTTTAGCTTGTTATGTCTTTGTATCGTCAATGGCTCTGTATTTTTTGTGTAAAGAAGCTAAAATTGAAATAGATTTAAAATCCACAGCACTTAAACCTTTGTTTTCAGCCTTTTGCAGCGTTGTTTCAGCTTATGCATCTCACGGACTTTTGTCAATTGTAATTTCATCAAAGCTCGCTACTTTAGTTTCAGTAATAATATCTATTTTTATTTATTTTGCCGTTTTACTGCTCACAAAAACTTTAACTGAATCCGATATAAAAATGATGCCGTTGGGGAAAGAAATCTGCAGTAAACTAAAAAGTTTGCACTGGATATAGAAATTTTAGTTTTTCTGACAAAAATATTTAACTAATGAAAATTTCATATTATTTATTAAAAATTGATCATATCTTTTTTAATTTGTGCTAATTTTACTTTTTATATGCTGTTTTTGATGAATTTTTTAATTTCAACTCGCTCTATAGTTCTAAATATGTGTCTAATTTAGACTGTTTTGAAAATAAATTTTAAAATAGGACTTGACTTAGTTAAATTTTTGTGGTAACCTTTGTGCTAGGTTTTTTTGGTTCATTTTATCATAAAAAGTTAGAAAGGGAGATTGATTTTGCCTAACATTAAATCAGCAAAGAAGAGAGTTAAGATAAATAAGAGGAATCAGATGCGTAACAACCAGTTTAAGTCGATGATGAAAACTAGTATAAAGAAAATTGATTCGTTAGAAGGCGCTGAAAAAGAGGCTGCTTTGCGCGAAGCTTTAAGTAATATTGACCGTTCCGTAAACAAAGGGATTTTAAAGCGCAACACGGCTGACAGAAAGAAGTCTTCGGTTATGCGCAAATACAATAAGGCTGTTTAGTTTTTTGGAGCTCTGTCATTGAGCTTCTGGATTTTTGGTGTATTTTTAGTATTTTATTGGTGTTTGGAAGCCAGCTTTTAAGCCTTGGAAAGTTGAGTTGTTTTGGTTGAACTTTCTGGCTTTTGGCTGGGTTCTGTTTTTGTACCTAGTTTCCTCCCAGGAGACAAGTTTTAACAATACCTAATCGAGGAAATCACGCAAGCGCTTACTCCGACTCGGATGTCTGAGTTTTCTGAGCGCTTTCGCTTCAATTTGCCTAATTCTTTCACGAGTTACATGAAACTCTTTTCCAACTTCTTCAAGTGTTCTAGGATTTCCATCAATAAGACCAAACCGCATTCTAAGAACTCTCTCTTCGCGGGGAGTTAGTGAATCTAAAACTTCAAGCAATTGTTCACGTAAGAGGGTTTGGGACGCACGATCTGACGGAGCAACTGCACCATCATCTGGAATAAAATCACCGAGATGGCTGTCATCTTCCTCCCCAACTGGTGAATCTAACGACATTGGGTCTTGAGCGGCTTTAAGTACATCTTTGACCTTTTCAGCAGTCATACCGAGTTCATCAGCAACCTCTTCAGCAGAAGGTTCATGACCATTATTATGCATCATTTGACTTGAAACGCGTTTGACCTTATTCATGGTTTCAACCATATGAACTGGAATACGAATAGTTCTAGCTTGATCGGCAATTGCACGGGTAATAGCTTGCCTAATCCACCAAGTTGCATACGTCGAAAATTTAAACCCTTTAGAATAATCAAATTTTTCAACAGCTTTTATAAGACCTAAATTCCCTTCTTGAATAAGATCAATAAACTGCATTCCGCGACCAAGATAACGTTTAGCAATACTTACAACTAAGCGAAGATTTGCTTCAGTAAGCCTCTTTTTAGCCTTTTCGTCACCTTCAGCAGAACGAATAGCCAAATCGATTTCTTCTTCAGCGGTTAAAAGGGGAATAAATCCAATCTCTTTTAAGTACAGTTTCACCGGGTCTTCTTGGACATTAGAAGAAGCTTCTGTTTCACCGTCTACTAAATCTCCCATATCGAGTTTTATATCAAATTCGATATCTTCATCTACACCATCATCATCAATACCATCAATTATCTCAACGCCCATAGACTCCATAGAATCATAAAGCTGTTCAATCTGATCTGGATCAAAATCAAGTTCACCCATAGCATCAAGAATTTCGTTAGTGCTAATTTGTCCGTTTGTTTTTCCGTGTTCTATTATATCTTTAATAACTGTTTCTTTTGACTCGGGACCTTTTTTCTTATTATTTTCCATAAGTTTACCCCCTTAACTTCATTTTTTTATCAGTTTCAAATTTTCTATGTACTGCTTAACCTCACTATCTTCAATATGTTTTAAATCTTTTAACCTAACAATTTCATTTTCCTCTTTCATAACAGAAATATATTTTTCTATATTATTTTTAATGTCATTTGTCGGAACATAAGAACATATAAGTTTTGTTATATATCCAGTTTCAATTTCATTAAACCCTTCATTTGAAATAGTGGTAACATTTATATTTCTTCCTTCTTGATTTAGCTGTTTTACTACTTCGAAAATTCGCCTATTTAAACTGCTTATAAATAGATCTTGACTAAATTCATCTGATATATTATTAACCATGTCCAGATTATTTATAATAATAGACAAAAACGATTCTTCTGCCATTGCTGCCCGTAAACTTAAACCATTTTGTTTTTCTAGCTTGTCCCGACGCTTAAAAAGATCTTTTTGAATTCTCTTAAAATTTTTCTCCTGACTAATTTTACTTTGCTTTTTCTTGACTCTTTCAACCTGCATTAATATAGTTCTCTTATCTATTCCTATTTCATTACTAAGTTTAGAAGCATAAACTTCGCGTTCTACAAAATTTGTAATTTCACAAAGAACTTTTACAATATCATTTAAATATTTTACTTTATCACTTGGTTTTTCAAGATCATACTTGGATTTTATGTTATCAAATCTATATTCTATGTCACTTTCGCTACTCTTAATTAAATCTGCAAACCTCGTTTTTCCTTCTTTTCCATACGATTTTATAAATTCATCTGGATCTTTTCCTTTAGGAATATTTAAGACTCTTACATTTACTCCTTGATTTCTGAAAAGTTTTATTGCTCGATTCGATGCTTTTTTACCAGCATCATCGGAATCATAGGCAATAACTATTTCTTTTGTAAATCTAGAAATAAGCCTTACTTGACTTTCTGTCAAAGCTGTCCCAAGAGTCGCAATAGTATTTTCAAATCCAGCTTGATGGAGTGATATCACATCCATATATCCTTCTGCAAGTATCAAATGTTTATCAATTTTATTTTTCGCAAAATTCAACGCAAAAACATTATCACTTTTCCGGAAAACAGGGGTATCGGAAGTATTTAAATATTTCGGCATATTCCCTGAAATAGCTCGTCCACCAAAAGCTATGACATTACCTCTTAAATCCATTATCGGAAAAATAACGCGACCACGAAACCGATCATAAATTTTCCCAGCTTTTGACCTTAAAGCTACACCAGAAGAAATCAAATCGTCGGCACTATAACCTTTTTTTGTAAGATAATCAACCGCCGAAAACCCACATCCAGATGCATATCCTAAACCAAAAGAACGAATAGTTTTAAGACTTAAACCTCTGTTTTTCAAGTATTTTAGTCCTTTTTGTCCTTGATCGCTCATAAGGCATTTGTGATAAAACTTCGCCAAACTTCGATTAATCTCGTAAATGACTAATTTTCTCTTATGTTCAAAATCATTTTGCTCAGTCTGAACTATAGGTATCCCTGCACGCTGTGCAAGATATTTCACTGATTCTATGTAATCAAAATTCTCAATCAGCTTGATAAAGTTAATTACATCACCTCCAACTGCACAACCAAAACAGTAAAATGATCCATTTGCCGGATAAACAAAAAACGAGGCCGTCTTCTCAGAATGAAACGGACAAATCCCAACTAAATTCCTACCTTTTCTCTTAAGACTAACATAACTAGAAACCAGATCAGAAATATCGTTTTTATCCTTCAGTTCCTGTATAAAGCTGTCAGAAAACTTCACCCGCTTCCCTCCTTAACTCTACCATAGATTTCCATCGATTACATACCCTGCTACCTTTTTGCCACTACAAAATTTTACCATTTTTTCAAATTTTTTGTACTCATTTTCCAGTTAAGTAAATTTTTTCTGCTAAATTTTGATTATTCTAAACATAATCTTACCACAAGTGTGCAGTTGTAAACCTCCCACTTTTCCAAGTAAATCTAGCAGTTCTCTCCCTATTCAACCATTTAACTCTACATTTCTCCACACATTTTATGCAGTTCACGCATTCTCTTCAAACCCTCAGTACCTTTCCATTAGCACAACAATTACATATTTAGTGTGTGGACCCCCTTCCATGGCTTAGGCACAAACAAATCTTTGAAAATCTTTATGGCAAAATCGTCTGTCATTCCTGCTATATAATCGCAAACTCCTCGCTCAATCCCCTCATCCTTACAAATCTGCTTCATATCATCCGGCAACTTTTCACTATTTTCCTTGAAATACCCATAAAGCCATTCAATTATATAAACAGCCTTTTTCTCCTCAGATTTAGCAATATCAGAAAGATACACTCTCTCATACATAAATTTGTGCATTTTGAAAAAAATTTTTCCTATTTCAGGATCCAAAGCAACATTTCCCTTGATAGTGTTTTTTACTAAAGACATTACCATTACATCAATTCTTTTTGAGTAACTTGCACCAATATTTTCCAAAAACTCCCTAGGAATTTCTTTAATTTTTAGAACTCCGGCACGCAACGCATCATCAATGTCATGATTGATATACGCAATTCTATCACAAACCCGGACCACTTGACCTTCCATAGTCGCTGGTATTGGACCTCTTGTATGGTTCAAAATCCCGTCCACAACCTGAAATGTCAAATTTAGCCCTTCACCATTCTTTTCTATCCTGTCAACAACTCTAGCACTTTGCTCAAAATGTTTAAATCCTCCTGGGAAAATATTGTTCAAAACTACTTCACCAGCGTGCCCAAAGGGGGTGTGCCCAAGATCATGACCAAGCGCAATCGCCTCAGTTAAATCTTCATTCAGACGCAATGCACGCGCAACGCTCCTCGAAACCTGAGAGACCTCCAAAGTGTGAGTTAGTCGAGTACGATAATGATCCCCCTCAGGACACATAAAAACTTGAGTTTTACGCTTCAACCGACGAAAAGCTTTGCTGTGGATGATTCTATCCCTATCACGTTGGAACGAAGTCCTAATGGGGCAATCTTTCTCATTTTTCTTCCTTTTCTTGCACTTTTTTGATAAGGATGCCCACTCACTCAGATTTTGCTCTTCAATATCTTCGGTTCTATTTCTTATGTTGATATCCACAAATCACACTCACCTATAAAACTAATCTTTTAGTTCAACGCAACAATAATCTACTTTTTCCACAATTATTTTAATACTTCCAGCCGATATTTGATTAACAATACTCTCAAACTCATTATATCTTTCGCAGTCTATGTAAACGGTCGACTCAACAAAATTCGTGTAGGTAAAATCAGAAACTCTTAACCTAAATCTCTCTATAACTTTCCGTATCCTTTCAAAACACGGGTAATCTGTATAAATTTTAGCCACAATACAGGGTACCATCTGTGTTATTCCACAGGCTTCCACGGCCATCTTTGCGGCCCGCAAGTACGCCCTGGACAATCCTCCTGTTCCCAAAAAGACTCCACCAAAATAGCGAGTTACAACCAACACAACATTTTCTAACCCCAACCTATCAAGATAAGACAAAACCCGCGATCCAGCAGTTCCCTGGGGCTCACCATCTTCTGAAAACTTCACAGAACCACATCTCAACCTGTACGCATAAACATTATGTCTAGCTGTTTTGTGTTGAGACTTTATGAAATCTAGATACTTTTCTGCTTCACTTTGAGTTGAAACCTGTCTAACATAACCAATAAATCTAGAACCCCTCTCACAAAACTCCACTGACTCTTCACCCTTCACAGTCAAAAACGGCTTCACAACAAGATCCACCCCTCTAGCGCCACTAAACAAGCAGCAAAAAGACCTTTCAGGCTACAAAATCTGTTTCACAATCTAAACCCGCAAACTTACCCACAAATACAAAAAACTTAGTTAGACTGTTTCGCCTTCATAATTCTACGATTAAACTTCTCCACTCTTCCACCCGAATCAACAAACTTTTGCTTTCCTGTGAAAAACGGGTGACACTGAGAACAAATATCAACAACTAAATTTTCTTTAGTTGACATAGTAGTAAATTCTGATCCGCATGAGCATCTTACCTTTGCCTCAACATACGGCGGATACTCCATCTTCACACTCTTCTTATTACTTGTGACTTTGTTATTCCCTGCCAAAAAACTCACCTCTCTAACATTAAAGTTAATAACTATAACATTTTAACATATAGCAATTTTTTTGTAAATATGTCCATTCTTAGAAACTACTTTACAAATACTTACGATAATTCACTACAAACCGCACTTCCAAGCTCAAAATTTCAAAACTACTCTACAAGAAATTCAGCTCTCCAACTCGGAATCAATACATCACTGATGTTGTTTACTGTTAAATATTGACATAATATCATAAAAATTGTCATCGCTATCTTTGTCCATGGCGGCCTTTCTCGACTCAGTCACACGCCCAACCGCGACAGCCTGACGCCCAACATTTTTCCTTCCAATATTCATTTTATTCGCTGCTGGAATCGGTATGTAAGATTCTCTTGTGGCAAACCCCGTCGCTATCACGGTCACACTGATTTCATCATCCATCTTATCATCAAACGCAGCACCCCAAATTATATTCGCCCCAGCATCAGCTTGCTCAGCAATCATAGCAGACGCAGTCTCTATCTCGTCAAGACCGATATCCGGAGAAGACGTAACATTAATTATCACACCTTTAGCTCCATTTATCGCAGTTTCAAGAAGCGGACTCGATATCGCCATCTGAGCAGCCTCCTCAGCCTTATCCTTTCCAGATGCGCGACCAACCCCCATATGAGCGTACCCAGCGTCCTTCATTATTGCTGTAACATCAGCAAAATCCAAATTTACAAGCCCCGGCAACAAAATCAAATCTGAGATACTCTGCACACCTTGCCTTAAAACATCATCTGCGACTATAAAGGCATTCATTAGAGTTATTCTCTGTTGACTTGCAAACTTCAGTCTTTCGTTTGGAATAACGACCAGAGAATCAACCTGATCACGAAGCTCTGTAATTCCACTCTCTGCCTGTTCCATTCTCCTTCTACCTTCGAACGAAAATGGTTTTGTAACTATTCCTATAGTCAAAATTCCCATTTCTCGAGCTATCTGAGCAACAATAGGCGCAGCCCCAGTGCCTGTCCCACCGCCCATTCCGGCTGTTATGAAAACCATATCAGCACCTTTAAGCGCAGCAATTATTTCATCTCGGCTCTCCTCCGCGGATCTTTGACCTATTTCAGGCTTTGACCCAGCGCCTTTTCCGTGAGTTATTTTCTCACCTATCTGAATTTTTTGATTTGCCTTGGACCTTAGGAGCGCCTGCCTATCAGTGTTTACACAGATAAAATCTACGCACTTAACCCCCGAATCGACCATCCTATTAACGGCATTTCCGCCGCCACCGCCTACACCAATCACCTTTATTTGAACCAGCTGATCTGAACTGTTATCGAATTCAAAACCCATAAGCAAATCCTCCATAACCTTTAAACTTCTTAAACTTATTCAAAACCTTTTCTTACACTTAACAACTGTTCTTTTCATTATACCACTTAACTACAAACATTTCCAAGCAAAATAACACTCATATATTAAAAATATGAAACTTCCTCTTTATACACATATTTTACAAAAACCCTAAAAGTTTTTTGTGTGTTCTGACCATTAATCTGGCATAAAATACGATGTATTACTGCCGCTCACTTCACTAACATCAAGCCTTCCAGCCCCGCATTCATCGATTTTGCTGTCGATTATCTCCTTTGCTGTCAACAATTTGTAACTTAGATCACTCGCGTCTCCTATGATTATCCTTATTTGACTTCTGTAATGCAATATTATTTTTGAAAAATCAGAGATATCAATTATATTTATTTTATTACCAAAAATATTTTGTATATAATGTCTGATTTCTTCTATTTTTTCAAAATCTTCTGGATTTTTATAAGTTATTGTCTGATTGTTGTCTGAAATCTCTAGTTCTATTCCTTTTATTTCTAATGTATTGTCAAAAGGGACTAAACTTCTCTCCAATAGTCTATTATTTTTACTTACAAGCAAAAATTCTCCATTTTGCTCATAAGCAAAATCAACTTCTTCCAACTTTAGTTTAATTTCAACTGAATTTGGTAATTTTTTTATAATTTCTGCCTTCTCTATGTAAGAAAACTGTGATTGTATTAAATTTTGGACTCTTTTTTTATTCAAAAGCAGCAAACTTGATCCTTGTTTTATACCAGAAGCATTGACAATTTCCTGTTGTGAATATTTTTCGCATTCTTGCACAAAAACATTTTCTATTTTAAAGAAAAACATAAATAAAATTAGAATTATCAAAAATGAAACCGATGCAAAAAACAAAAACAGTTTTACTTCTGGTTTTAATCTTCGCTTTTTTACTCTATTTTTTTCTATTTTGTGATCTTTTATCTGTTTTCCTTCTTTTTTTTCCTTTAATTTATCCATATATTCCCTCTTTTAGGTTGTAATGGATTAATTATATCACATCCTCTTTATGTATGCTCCTATTTTACACAAATTTCCTTCTATATCTTCATATCCTCTGTCTATATAGTTAAGTCCTGCTATTTTAGTTGTTCCGTCGGCACAAAGCCCTGCGACAACTAGTGCAGCAGCTCCCCTTAAATCTACAGCATTTACTTCTGTCCCAGACAAAGTTTTAACTCCACTTATAACTGCAGTTCTACCTTCAACTTTTATGTCCGCACCTAATCTTAAAAGTTCATCAACATGTTTATATCTACTTTCAAATATGTTTTCCACTATAACACTCGCTCCTTCAGCTGTACAAAGCATTGCCATAATTGGTGCTTGCGCATCCGTCGGGAATCCAGGATACGGCATTGTCCTAACAATTTTATTAGACATAAGTTTTTGAGGTGCAATTACCCTAACTGACATATTTTTTAATTCTATCATACAACCAGATTCTTCAAAAACTGGAATAACCGAAGTTAAAAGATTAGGTGAAATTTTGTTTATGATGACATCTCCGCAGCAAACTGCAGCTGCTGCCATATATGTAGTTGCAGCTATTCTATCAGGCATAATTGTGTGCTCTGCTCCATAAAGTTTTCCTACTCCTTCTATTTTTACAGTTCCTTCTCCAGCTCCTTTTATTTTTGCACCACATTTATTTAAATAAATAGCTAAGTCTGTTATTTCTGGTTCTCTAGCAGCATTTGTTATCGTAGTTGTGCCTTTGGCCTTGACCGAAGCTAAAATTAAATTTTCAGTTGCACCTACACTTGGAAAAGATAAAGCTATATTAGCACCAACAAGTCCTTTTCCAGACTCACATTTTATTTTACCATGACTTTCATCAAAAATAGCACCGAGCTGCCTTAAACAACTAAAATGTAAATCTAGCGGACGTGGACCTAATTCACAACCTCCCGGCATAGAAATTTCAGCTGAACCTAATCTTGAAATTATTGACCCTAAAAAGATGACAGAAGATCTCATTTTTCTCATATATTTAACTGGAATTCTGTTTTTGTTTACTCCTTTTGTGTCTATAATAAGGGTACTTCCTTCGAACCGAGTTTTGCATCCCAAAAAATTTAAAATTTCAAGTGTCGCGTCTACATCTGAAATAGAAGGACAGTTATGTATAACACTTTCCCCTTCACACGCTACACTTGCAGCTAAAATCGGAAGTACACTATTTTTAGCTCCTTGTAAATTTACTTCTCCATATAGACTCCTTTTCCCTTCTATGACAAGCCTAGACAATATGTATCCCTCCAAAATTAGTTTTACACAGCCTTTACACTCGTCATATTATTCAAAATAAAGTTATTGGTTCCGATTTAACTCAGTTTGCAGTAAAAAAACTTAAACTTTTTACCGATCAAAAGTCTAAGTTTTTTCGTGAATCATTTATACGAATTTAAACCGAGAGTCTAAGATTCTTTTTTAGAAATAGTATCACTTATTATAGAAAAAATCTTTTTACATGCGTCAGTTTTCGCTGTTTTTTTCACGTTTTCAGAGTAACTTTTTAAAATATTTTCATCTGAAAAAATTCTATTTACTTCAGCTACTAAAGTTCGCCCAGTTAACTCTGATTCTTCTATCATACTTGCGGCACCTATTTTTGAAAGTTCACTTGCGTTATGAAATTGATGATTTTCTGTAACATTAGGAGATGGAATTAAAATTGCAGGTTTACCCATAAATGCAATCTCGCTTAAGCTTGTCGCCCCGGCTCTACAAATAACTAAATCTGCAGCTGCAAGTTTAAGACCCATGTCATCTATGTACTCTTGTATTATAAGTCCTTTTGTTTTTAGATTTATACCTTTTTTCTCTAAAAGTGATCTAAATTTAGATCCATTTCTGCCGTATCCATGTATATGGTTAAACTTCTGTTTCTTCAAACTAAAATAAATGAGTTCAGCTACAGCTTCATTTATTTTTCTCGCTCCCAAACTTCCACCGAAAGAAAAAATCACAGGTCTGGAATCAAACCCCAAAATCTTTTTTGCTTCTTCCTTTGAAATTGCACCTATCTGACTTCTAACCGGATTCCCAGTAAGTTCCACAGATGCAGATTTCAAATGTTCCTTTGCACCTTCGTAGCAAACCATAACTTTTCTTGCTTTTTTTGCTAAAATTTTCGTAGTAAGTCCCGGAAGGGCGTTTTGTTCATGAATTATAAATGGAATTCCAAATTTTCCAGCTTTCCAAAGTACTGGTCCACTTGTGTAACCACCTGTTCCAATACAAATATCTGGCTTAAATTTGCGTAAAATTGTTTTCGATTGGTTGAGTGCCTTCACTACGTTTACTGCAGTTTTTACATTTTTTATAAATCCATCCAAATTCATGCTGCGAGATAACCCAGAAATAGTAATTCCTTCGAAATCTAGCCCAGCTTTCCTTGCAAGCTTTTCCTCTAAACTATTATTCCTACCTACATAAAGTATCTGAGCATTAGGATCTTCCCTTTTTATGAAGTCAGCAACAGCTATTGCTGGGTTAATATGACCGGCTGTCCCGCCACCTGTAAACAACACTTTCATACCTTTTCCCCTCTCAATTTTTCTAAAAATAAAAATTTCTGAAATTCCACTTTTCCGGGACAATGAATTTCACAAGACCATATAGATTTTAAAGTTTTCATTTTCAAATTTCCAGCTTTAATATTTAAATTTTTAAAAAATTTTATATTCTCTTAGGTTTTTACCATTAAAATCCGCCAATTTTTAATTTTAAGCCTTCTCCAGACTATGTTTTTTCTATCTTTGACGTTCTTGATATAGAGAGAACTATTCCCATCTGAGCAAGAAGCATTAAAAGCGACGTTCCTCCATAACTAAAAAACGGTAAGCTTATTCCTGTATTGGGTATTGTATTGGTAACAACTGCTATATTAAGTATTACTTGTAGTCCAACTTGAGCAGTTAAACCTATTCCAAGAAGAGCTCCAAACCGATCTTTTGCCCGCATCGAAACTAAAATCCCACGCCATGTCAACATTGCAAATAAAAGAAGTATTACAACAGCGCCAACGAATCCAAGTTCTTCACAAACTACCGAAAATATAAAATCGTTCTGCGGCTCCGGAATATAAAGATATTTTTGTCTAGAGTTTCCAAGACCAAGTCCCCAAACTCCCCCAGAACCAATGGCATAAAGTCCCTGCCGAGTCTGCCAAGTATCTACACTTGAATTAACTCCAAAAGGATCGAGCCAACCTGCAATTCTGTTATTTGCATAAGTCAATTTATCAGTAAACATAACAAGATAAACGAGTGCGCTCGAGATTGCGCCCAAAACTACACCAAACCACCTTAGTTTAATTCCACCAATAAAAAGCATTCCACCAGCTAATAAAATTACTATTACTGTACACGAGATATGCGGTTCTAAAGCTAGAAGTAAAAGAGTTGGAGTCAGCACAATTAAAAATGGCAAAATTCCGTACTTAAAAGTATCCATTTTACTGAAGTTCTGAGTTGTTTTACTTGCAAAAAATACAACTATTGCAAACTTTGTTATTTCTGACGCCTGAAAACTAAATGACCCAAGTTGTATCCACCTGTGAACTCCGTTTATGGGTGGCATAAATAACACTAAAGTTAATAAAAAAAACGAAACACCAAGAAGTAAAAGCGAAAGTTCTTTCAACCTGCTGTAATCTAAAAACGAAAGCACCATCATAGCAACTGTTCCAATAAGCGCAAACAAAATCTGATTTTTTATAAAATAAAAGCTGTCGCCTTTGTGAAGATAAAAAGCATTCGGATAACTTGCAGAAAACAGCATAACCAGCCCTATTACAAGGAGGGTTAAAACTAAAAAAAGAAATGGTAAATCTATCCCTGAACTTCTTAAAACAAAAATCTTATCCACCATAAAGTTTCTTGTAACTTTCCCGCTATTTGTTTCATTCTTTTTTACTAAACTGGTACTTTTTACACTTTTTCGATTTTTAGGCGAAATTTTCTTTTTTATTTTAAATCTTTCCCAAAAACTTACCTTCTTTTCTTGCTTTTTTTCCTTTATGATCTCTTCATTCCTTCGTAAAATTCCCCTTCTTACTCTTATATTTTCCCAGAACATTTAAGCTTTATTCCCCCTGTTTAATTCTTTAAAAAGCCTGCCTATACCCTTTAAAATTAAATATAAACAAAAGCATAAAATTTAAACTAAAACTATATCCCGAAAATTACTAGCAATAAAGATATGATTCCTAAAAATACTGAAAATAAACTAAAAATAGTGCAAACTGACACTTCACTTAATCCAATCATTTCAAAGTGATGATGAATTGGACTCATTAAAAAGGGTTTTTTTCCTGTGAGCTTATAGCATGTAACTTGAACTATTACAGACAACATTTCTATAATGTAAACTAAACTCAAAAGTATTAAAATAAAATACTCCTGCATCCCCAATCCTATTGCACAAAGCATTCCACCCAAAAATAAAGAGCCGGTATCTCCCATAAAAACTCTAGCTGGATAAAAATTATAAATTAAAAAACCAAGACATCCTCCTACTAAAGCTGAAGATTCTATGCAAATACCAAACATCCCAGAAATTCCCGAAATTATCATCAAAAATATCCCGACAAAAAACATGACTGAACAGCTAAGTCCGTCTATCCCATCAGTTAAGTTTACGGCGTTAACAAGTCCAACTACTCCTAAGACTGCAAGTGGCCAAAAGAAAACTGAAAAATCTATTCTCCCGATAAACGGAAAACTAACTTGAGTGAGCCCTGTTCCACCAACTAAATTCGACGATAAATAAAGCACATACATGTACGAAATCGCTATCAAAAACTGCAAAACTAGTTTTTGCCTTGCACCCAAACCTTTGTTCTGTTTCCTAACCACTTTTAGATAATCATCAAAAAAGCCTAACAAACCATAACAAAACGCCATTACAAGTCCCGCATAAGTTTTTATTATCATAAACGGTGTCTCGGTAGCTTGTACGTTACATAGACTCGACGTGAAATAGTAAAGAGGTATGCTTATTGCCGTTGACAAAATCGTACCAATTATAAACATTATCCCGCCCATTGTCGGCGTTCCTTGCTTGTGCTCGTGCCATGACGGTCCCAAACTTAAAATTGTTTGTCTGCACTTAAGTCTCTCTAGAATTGGTATAATTTTTTTCCCAGTGTAAACTGTTATCAAAAACGAAACAAGCGCCGAGATCAGTGCCCACAGCCCATTCATATGTAAATACCACCCATCTTTTCCCATCTTAAGCTTTGCTGGCTTTGTATCATGTTATTAAAAAGTAACTAAAATTATTCCACCACCCTTTCAGAAGAATTATATCACATCTGTTTTTTTTCTACAAACTTGTTGACATCAGTTTTCCAAAAACATAAAAAAACTCCGGGAAACCCGGAGTTTGTTATGAGATTGTCTAGGAGATGT
This sequence comes from uncultured Eubacteriales bacterium, assembly GCA_965120375.1. Taxonomy (GTDB): domain Bacteria; phylum Bacillota; class Clostridia; order Oscillospirales; family Acutalibacteraceae; genus CASPLG01. The sequence continues at coordinate 27,499 of CBCPMW010000003.1, forward strand.
GAAGTTTTTTTGGAATCTTTCCCTTCACTACTTCGCCGAGTTGTGCGAACATTTCGTAGACGCACTTATACCAAAATTTCACGGCTGCCAGCATACGGAAGAGTTCTTTGGAATTGCTTATTGATGCAATTTGTGAAGCAGTGGTGTTTTCCAGTAATTTCTCTTCACTTAGCAATTGTGCGTAAATAGCAACTCTCACTGCGAACTGGACGTTTGCTATAAGGCTCTTTGAACTTACACCTCGGTCTTTTAACAACGTCGCCACGTTGCTATCGCAAGTCGCCAGAATTACAGACAATTTCATCACAGCTTTATCATCCGAAGCATCGGATTTACTTGCATCCGGAGCCCCACCTTTATCAGCCTTTTTAGACTTTAAGACGTCAGCAAATTTTTGCGCCGCTCCCTTTATGCTCTGTTTAAGTGTATCAAGGAAGCTATTGCTAAGCGACTTGTCGTCCTTTATTTTGTTAAGCCTAGCTTGTATAGAATTCACCATGCTCGTGGCCGTCCCGTCCACATAACCTTGAATACCAGCGTTAACATCGTCCAGATTTTTCGCATCCACCTTAATTTCTGGCTTCAAGTCCGCCGCCAGTACTTTGGCGTAATTCGACATCTGGCTTGCTTTCAGAAGCTTCATAAGGGCTTTCCATTCAGCTGTGTTTTTAGCTCCCTCGGCGGTCCACTTACCTGCTCCGCCGCACTTATTGATAGCTTCCGCAACAACCTTTATTTCATCGTACATCTTGTTAACATAATTTCCGTACGTTTTGTAGCTTGCAACACCTAAAGTAACTTTCGCAGTGACTTTAAGTTTTTTCAAGAAGGCTTTACTTTCTTTCTTTAAAATATCAATGTACTCTTTCTCTTTCTTAGCGTCTGCAAGCACCTTCTTTTTTTCTTTTAAAGTTGCTTTCGCATTCTTCACGCCTGTTTTTGCGTTCGATATCGCAGTTTCTAGTTCTTGTTTGTCGTCTTTGGTTTTTTTGCCCCACTCCCCTTTGTTTGATTTGGCAGTTGCCAAATTTGTTTTCGCCGTAGCGAGCGCACCGACCGCACTTTCAAGAGCGTTCTCCGCAGCTGACACTTCATTTTTCATCGCATCTATTTGCCTCTCTGCCGCCTGGGTCAAAGCGTTTATCTTATTGTATCGCAAACGAGCCAAGCTCGCCAAGTTTGCTGAAATACTATCGAACACATCCAAAACCGGTTCTTTTGTGGCCGTCGGCACCGCCGTCAGTGATCCGGTCCCGCCTGATCCCTTACTTGAAACCGCACCGATGTTCTTTGCAGCTGTTTTCACAGCGGTGGTGGCAGTTTCCGCCCATTTATTAACCGCCTGCGCCAAAACGTTGCTACAATGTGACTTATTTTTAGGCTCGTAGCCAGTAAGCGCGAATCCCCACTTCTCAAACTCACTGGCCCGCTCAGCGTAAAACGCCGCCAACTCCGCTATTGTAAACTTACCGTTATCTCCCTTTACGTCTGCCATAATAAATCCCTCCATTTTTAAATTTATTTTTGTAGTTAGTCTACAATATCCATTGTACACCTGTTTATGTGTTTTGTCAATAAAAATTTGAAAAAAATTTTTAGTTTTTTAGTAAAATTTTTTACAATTAGCATTTTTACGTGAATTTAAGCGGTTTTTTTATTGTTTATTTTAACTTAAATATATAGTTTTTGACAATAATAAATATTCTCCCTAAATAATAAAATTTTAGAAAGAATATTTTTATTTTTGTATTTTATTTATATACTATTCTACAGTATAAAATTTTTACCCCCAGAAAACTACTCTTCACTTTCACTAGAATTTTCCATTTTATCGCCATCTAAATCGTCCTCTTCGGGATCAAACCTCGCAGCAGTGACAATTTTAGTCTCAGGCGCAAGTTTCATAATTTTAACGCCTTTCGACGGTTTAGAACAAAGCCTAACAGAACTCGATTTTATCCTTATTAAAACTCCGCTGGACGAGATAATCATGATATCGTCATCTTCGCCAACTCCGATAGAAACTGCAACATCACCGTATTTTTTAGTGTGATAGTTTGTACTGCCTTGTCCACCTCTAGACTGGCATCTGTAATCGCTAAATTCGGAAAGTCTTCCGTATCCAGTTTCCGACAAAGTGAGAATTTTCTGATTCTTGTCAACTATAACTACCCCGACAACGCTATCATCTTGCGATAAAGTTATAGCTTTTACTCCGCGAGCCGTCCGTCCGACCACTCTAACATCAGTTTCCTTAAATCTGATAGCTTTACCTTTCTTGGTTGCAATTACAATATCACGCTCTCCATCAGTCATTAAAACCCAAGCAAGTGAATCATTTTCGTCCAATTCTATAGCAAAAAGACCAGCTTTTCTTGTTGTGTTAAACGCTTGCAGTTTAGTTCGCTTTACTATTCCTCCACTTGTCACCATAATTAAAAATCTGTCGTCCACAAATTCCGGAACATGTACCATTGAAGTGATACGTTCTGCATTTTCAAGTGGAATTATGTTTACAGCATTTGTTCCTTTAGAGATTCTAGATCCTTCTGGGATCTCGTAACATTTAACTTTATAAACTTTACCTTTATCAGTGAAGAAAAGTACGTTATCATGGGTATTTACAACAAACATTTCGCTTGCAACATCTTCTTCTTTCTGGCTCATACCAGAAACACCTCTTCCACCACGCTTTTGCAATTTGTATGTTTCAGGACTTTGCCGTTTTAAGTACCCGCATCTAGTCAGTGTTAATATTGAATCTTCTTTCGGAATCAAATCTTCTATATTAACTTCTCCACTAACTGGAACAATTTCAGTTCTTCTTTCATCTCCGAAATGTTTTTTTACTTCTATGATTTCTTGTTTAACTACAGAAAGAAGTTTTAAGTCACTTGAAAGTATGTCTTTATACTCTGCAATCTTTTTATGAAGATCGTCTATTTCTTCTTGAATTTTATTTCGCTCTAAACCGGTAAGTCTTCCAAGTGGCATCTGGACTATCGCTTGAGATTGTGAATCATCAAGAGAAAACCTCGCACAAAGTTTTTCTTTTCCTTCGGGAATTGATCTTGATGCTCTTAAGATTTTTATAACTTCGTCTATAAAGTCAATTGCAACCTTAAGCCCTTCGAGTATATGTGCTCGCCCTTGAGCTTTTTTCAGATCAAAGTTTATTCTTCTCGTAACAACTTCTTTCTGGAAACTTATATATTTAACTAAACAATCTCTAAGAGTTAAAGTCTTCGGACTTCCGTCAACTATGGCAAGCATATTTACATTAAAGTTCGACTGAAGCTGCGTAAGAGCATAAAGTTTATTCAAAACAATCTGAGACGAAGAATCTCTTTTTACAGTAATTTCGATCCTCATTCCATCTCTGTCTGAATGATCATCTATCCCCGAAATTCCATCAAGCTTTTTATCTTTAACCATATCTGCAATAGTTTCAATAAGTCGAGCTTTGTTTACCTGGTAGGGGAGTTCAGTTACAATAATCCTGTCGCGTCCACCCGTTTCCGTTTCTATATGAGTTTTCGCTCTAACTGTTATTTTTCCACGTCCAGTTTCATACGCATTCTTTATCCCGCTCAGACCCATAATAATTCCACCAGTTGGGAAATCTGGTCCTTTTATAAAATTCATAATTTCAGACATATCTGCATTTTCATTATCAATTAATAAACAAACTGCGTCAATTACCTCGCTTAAGTTATGAGGAGGAATATTTGTCGCCATACCGACTGCAATACCAGTTGAACCATTTACAAGTAAATTCGGGAACCTCGACGGTAAAACTGTCGGTTCTTTCAAGTGATCATCATAATTGGAAACAAAATCTACAGTATTCTTATTTATATCGGTTAACATCTCTGATGAAATTTTGCTCATTCTAGCTTCTGTGTAACGATACGCAGCAGGAGGATCTCCGTCTACAGATCCAAAGTTTCCATGTCCATCAACGAGCATATACCTCATAGAAAAATCCTGCGCCAAACGAACAAGTGCATCGTAAACTGAAACATCACCGTGTGGATGATATCGCCCTAAAACTGACCCTACAGTAGTTGCACATTTTCTGTAGGCTTTATCTTGAGTGAGTCCATCTTCAAACATCGTATAAAGTATCCTTCTGTGGACCGGTTTAAGACCATCTCTAACATCCGGAAGCGCCCTTGATACTATTACAGACATAGAATAATCTAGAAATGATTTTTTCATTTCATTTTCTATGTTAACGTAAAAAACTTTACCATTATTCATATCACTATTTTCCAATTCTCTCTTCCTTCTTCACTATTTTCTCTTTTTAATTTATATTCTTTAAACATCAAGATTCTGTACATATTTAGCATTCTGCTCTATAAACATTCGCCTCGGCTCAACGTCATCTCCCATTAAAATTGTGAAAATTTCATCAGCAGCTTTCACATCTTCTAAAGTGACACAAATCATCGTTCTAGTTTCAGGATTCATGGTTGTCTCCCAAAGTTGATCTGCGTCCATTTCACCAAGACCTTTATAACGCTGAACTTCGGCTCCGGAACCAACATCCGCTAAAATCTGGTCACGTTCGCGATCAGAAAATGCATACTTATGCTTTTTATTTTTAGAAATTCTAAAAAGAGGCGGTTGAGCTATATAAACATGACCTTTTTCGACAAGAGGTTTCATGAATCTAAAGAAAAATGTAAGTAAAAGGGTTCTTATATGAGATCCGTCAACATCTGCATCGGCCATTATTATAACTTTCCCATATCTTAACTTTTCAAGATTAAAGTCTTCCCCAAGTCCACATCCGAGCGCCGTTATAACCGGCATTAATTTGTCGTTTCCATAGACTTTGTCAAGTCTCGCTTTTTCAACGTTTAACATTTTACCCCAAAGTGGCAAAATCGCTTGAAATTTTCGGTCTCTTCCACTTTTAGCTGATCCTCCCGCAGAATCTCCCTCTACTATATAAATTTCAGTTTCGCTCATGTTTTTAGATTGGCAGTCCGCAAGTTTTCCGGGAAGAGAAGTATTTTCGAGAGCAGATTTTCTGCGAACAAGGTCGCGTGCTCTTCTAGCTGCATCACGTGCTTTATGCGCCGCCAAAGCTTTATCTATAATCTCGCGTGCAACCGCGGGGTTTTCCTCTAAATATTCAGAAAGTTTTGTGCTAACAATATTATCAACGAGCCCACGCACCTCGGTATTCCCGAGTTTTGTTTTGGTCTGACCTTCAAACTGTGCATTTTTAAGTTTTACACTAATTATTGCAGTTAATCCTTCACGCACATCTTCGCCAGAAAAATTTTTGTCGTTTTCTTTTAAGATATTAAATTTTCTAGCATAATCATTTATAACTCGAGTCAAAGCTCTCTTAAACCCTTCCTCGTGTGTTCCTCCATCGGTTGTATGAATGTTATTTGCAAACGAAATCAAAAGTTCTGTGTATGTAGTGTTGTACTGCATTGCAATCTCTACCATAGCACTTCCATCTTCAAGAGCTCCGGAAAAATCTATAACTTTTTCATTTATGACTTCTGAAAACTTTTTCTTATGAATAAACTCAACAAAACTAGATACACCGCCCGTGTACTTAAAATCACTAACTTCCTTTTCACCTTGTTCTCTTAAATCTTTCAGAATAATTCTAATTCCCGCATTTAAGAAAGCTTGTTCTCTGAGCCTTGTCTGCAAAATGTTATAATCATACTCAAGAGTCTCTTTAAATATTTCAGGATCTGCCTTAAATTCGATTACAGTCCCACTTTTATCCGAATCTCCAATAACTTCAAGTTTCGTAATTTCGTCTCCTCTTGAGAATTTTTGCCTATAAATTTTTCCGTCTCTTGAAACTTTAACTTCTAACCATTCAGAAAGTGCATTTACAACCGAAGCACCTACCCCGTGTAAACCGCCAGAAACTTTGTACCCGCTTCCACCAAACTTTCCTCCTGCATGTAAAACAGTAAATACAACTGTCACAGCCGGAATTCCCATTTTTGGATGTGTTCCGGTTGGAATTCCACGCCCATTATCAGAAACTCTTATGATATTCCCTTCCAGAATTTCAACTACTATTTCAGTACAAAATCCCGCTAACGCTTCATCTATCGCATTGTCAACTATTTCATAAACTAGATGATGGAGCCCTTTTGGGCCGGTTGAACCAATATACATTCCCGGCCTTTTTCTAACAGCTTCAAGTCCCTCTAAAACTTGTATCTCACTCGCTCCATATTTTCCGCCATCTTGGTTTATTTTGCTAATATTATTTACTTCACTTTCAACTTCTTGTTCCCGGTTAAACTTGTTATCTTCCAAAAAAAGCCCCTCCAATAATTAACTCTATTTAACTGCTAAAAATATCTTCGAATTCGTCGCTCTTTCTAATCTCCCCTCTAGAACCCATGCCTCCCGACACGCCTCCTATTAGATCCTCTTTTTTATTTTTCTTAGTTTCTAAATTTTTATTGCTTTTTTTAACCTCTTCTTTTTTTAAGCTTTCTTTTTTACCTTTGTTTTCTCCTGTTTCGGGATTATCTATTCCTTCTGGGTTCTTACCTTTTTCATCACTTTCCTTTTCTAAACTTTCTTCCTCCAAATTCTTGTTTTTTTCTAGATTTTTACTTTTCTCTATCGCTTTTTCCGCTCGAACTTTTAGTACACTAATCACTCTTTTGTACCATCTCGGTTTTATTCTTATTAGTTTCGCTCCTTCGAGCGTTATCATATAGGGAACAAGCCCGTAAAAAACTCCAAAAATAAACAAAACAAGAAAAAGGCCAACCATTAAAGCATTTTCGCCGAACAACACATCAAAGATAACTATACAAAGTGATAAAACCTGCGACGAAATCAATAAAGCGTATATTTTATCTTTTAAAACAACCTCAGAAATATTCCCGCAGTTTGGGCATTTATATATAGGTTTACTCTTTATCATGAATGATTCGAGTTTTCCAAGTCTAAAACCGCAAAACGGACAGCTCGGCAAACAAAAAATCTTTATTCCGCTCACCCCCTTATGCACTAATCGGTGCTTAAGTGCTAAAGCTTTGCTGAAAAGTAGAACTTACTTACCGAACAGAACTTGATTAGAAAACACCTTTTATTTTAGTCGAAGTAAATTACAATAACTTGGGGATCTCTTAGGTTACAGGTATTATTCTATCATTTTTTTACCCGTTTGGCAAGTATTTATACTGACCTAATAATAAGAGTCTTCCCTGATTTAATTTGAAAAAATAGAGGAAAACTTAAAATTATTTACGCAAAAACGTTTCCACTTTTGACTAAAATTTTTTTGATACTTCCACTTAAATCCAATTTTTGGCATCCTGTGATAAATATTTGGGCCTTTGAAACTAAGTTAAACATCTTTTCCTGCCGGTTTTGATCAAGTTCACTTAAAATATCGTCAAGGAGTATTACTGGATGCTGATTTGAAAGTTTCTCTATCATCGTTGCTTCTGAAAGCTTCATTGCAATTATCCCAGTTCTTTGCTGACCCTGCGAAGCAAGTTGTTTTGCTGATTTACTGTCAATTTTAATCTCAAATTCATCTCTATGCGGACCGACATTAGTAGTTCTTCTAAATAGATCCTGTTTCCTAGACATTTTTAATTCTTCTAAAATACATTTGCTTATTTGATTCGGATTCATATTGATAAACTGATTTAGACGCGAATAACTAATACTGAAGTCCTCTTTTCCAGAGATTTTTAAGTAAAATTCTTTTGCAAAATCACTAAACTCTTCCGAATATTTTATTCTTTCCGCTATAATAAATCCAGCATAATCAGAAAGTTTTTCGTCCCATATGTCCAACGTGTCTTCTAAGTTTTTATGTGCTTGTATTGCCTTTAATAAAAAATTTCTGTGTTTTAAGGTTTTTGCATACTTTAAAAGTAAGTTTGGATAAGTTGGTTTTACCTGACAAATCGCAGCGTCTATAAATTTTCGTCGGTTTTCCGGTCCCCCCTTTATAAGCATCAAATGTTCCGGTGAAAATATTACAGCTTTAAAAAAACCTATAATTGAGCTAGCTGGTCCCCTTTTAATTCCATTTATTTCTGCTTCTCGTTTTCCATCGCTTATCGAAATTTTTATACTTTCTTCCTGATTATTAAAACTTACTTTGCAATCAACTTGTGCTTTTTTTTCTCCGAACCTTACTAAATCTTTGTCTTTTGTTCCTCGAAATGACCTCGCTCCAGTCATAAGCCAAATTGCTTCTAGTAAATTTGTCTTACCTTGCGCGTTTTCTCCGTAGATTACATTTATTTTTTCGCTCATCTCAAGTGTATCATCTTTTAGATTTCTATAGCTGTTATAACTTAGTCTGTAGACCCTCATAAACATTCGCCTTTTTCATGTTTTTTGCTTTAAAGGGGATAAAATTCACATAAAAAATATGGACTTTTAACCCAAACTTTGTTTTTACAGTTTCAATCTTACAGGTAGAACTAAAAATAAGAATGAATCACCTGTTTTAGGTAAAATTTTTATAGGGTTAAGAGGTCCGTTCATTTCAATAGCAACTTCATCTGTGTTTGAATTTTTTAAAGCATCTGCCATATATTTACTGTTAAATCCTATTTCAATGTCTTCACCTTTAATAGAGACGGGAACTTCATCGTAAGCATCGCCCATACACGTCTTACAAGAAAGATGTGCAAATCCACTACTAATTGTACATCTTACTGGACTTTTAAATCTTTCTGTTATCATAAGCGAAACTCTTTCTACGCTACTTAGCATTTCTCTTGTATTTACTTCTACTCTAGTTTTTAAGGTTTCAGGTATTGATACTTTATAATCTAAAAATTCTCCTTCAAGAAGTCTTGATATTACACAATAATCTCCAGTATCAAACATTATGTGTCTTTGTCCAGCTGAAACGTGTACATTTTTTCCCTCTTCATCTGGGATTAACTTTAAAACTTCATGTAAAGCTTTTCCCGGTACCACAAACCTTATGTCTAAATCTTCTCTTATTTTCTCTCGCCTTACAGCCATCCTATATCCGTCTACTGAAACAAGGCTAATTTCATTTCCTCTAATGTCAAATAGAGTCCCGGTATGCACTGGTTTTGTATCTGTATCTGCAACTGCAAAAATAGTTTGTTTTATCATACTTTTTGCAACTATACTAGGAAGTTCTATTGTATCAGCATTTTTTATTTCGGGTAAACTTGGAAACTGACTTGCATCAATTCCAGCTAATGAAAATTTGCTCATACCGCTACTTATATTTACACTTAAATTTTCTAGTGTTTCAATATTTACAGTTTCATCCGGAAGTCGCCTTATAATATCAACAAACAGTTTAGCGCTTACAACTATTTCTCCTTCGGACAAAATTTCAGCTTCAATATTTGTCTTTATGGCAAGTTCGGTGTTATATGCGCAAAGTTTTATTTTTCCACTTTTAGCTGAAATTAAAATTCCCTCTAGAGCTGATGAAGTTTGTTTTGTACATACAGCTCTTTGAACATTCAACAATGCCTCAACTAATATTGCTTGTTTACAGGTAAAATTCAAAGAAATCATCCTTTCTATCTTTTGTATGCTCTTTGCAATAGTAACTGTAGTATTTATTTTAGTATTAGCAGTAGAGGCTGTTGAAAAGTTGAACTACGGTTAAAAACCAATATAAAACACCACCTTGTGAATAAAATTTATATTGTGAATTTGGAGTGAATTACTTGTTGAGAAGTTGAAAAATTAAAGAACGTGAAAATTTTTAAACAATGCTGTTGAAAATTTATCGTTGAATGTTGAAAAGTTGTTGAGAGAGTTGAAAACTGCTTCAAAGTTAATTCAACAATTTTTGTGGAAAAGTTAAAAATTTTCAACACTTGCAACTAACACAAAACCCAGGGAAAATCCCGCTTCTAAATCAATTTTAAATTAAGGTCAAAAACCTAAAGACAAGTCTAAATTGTAAGTTAAATGAAATTATCTGTAACAACACTGAAATCAAGTCTTGTCAAATGTAACGATATGAAACCAAGATTAAGTTAAGGTTGAATAGAATCCTTGAAGCCAAATTTTTGCGATCATCGATCACGAATATTCTTTATTATATCCTCAACCATGGCTCTGGTAGGCTGATCTCGTGAAATAGTTTTTTCAGCTTGTTGTATGGCATAAACAATTGTAGAATGATCACGTCCACCAAACTCCTCTCCAATTAGTGATAGAGACATCTGAGTGATTTCTCTTACAACATACATTGAAAGTTGGCGCGCAGTCGAAACCGCAGACGAACGTTTTGACGACCTAATATCATCACTAGTTACGCCGAACGTACGTGCAACTTCTTCAATTATTTTTTCAACAGTTACCGGCGGAGGTTGATCGTTGTTAAGAATGTCAGAAATAGCAGCTTGCGCGGAAGAAAGGTCAATTATTTCACCCCCCAAAAGGTTGTGAGCCTTTAGTTTTTTTACGGCCCCCTCTAGTTGCCTTATATTGTTTTTTAGTTGTTTTGCCAAATATTCACAGACATCTATGGGCATCTTTATGTCTAGCATTTCTGCTTTTCTTTTAACTATAGCTATTCTTGTTTCAAAATCTGGTGGTTGTATATCGGCGATCAATCCCCACTCAAACCTTGTACGAAGACGATCTTCTAATGTTTGAATTTCTTTTGGTGGCCTGTCCGAGGTAAGAACAATTTGCTTTTTTGCTTCATAAAGAGAGTTAAACGTATGAAAAAATTCTTCCTGAGTAGAATCTTTACCGGCAATAAACTGAATATCGTCAACGAGAAGAATATCAGTTTTTCTGTATTTATTATGAAAATCCCTAGTGGAGTTTCTTCTAATCGAGTCAATAAGTTCGTTTGTAAAATCGTCCCCTTTAATATATAAAGTTGACATTTTGGGGTTATTTTTCTTTATGTCATTACATATTGCATATAAAAGGTGAGTTTTTCCAAGACCAGAGTTACCGTAAATAAAAAGTGGATTGTATGCACCAGCGGGATTAGCAGCAACTGCAAGTGCAGCAGCGTGAGCAAATTTATTAGATGAACCAACAATGTACGTATCGAACGTAAATTCATACTCAGAATCTATAGCTAGATTTGGAGAATTTTTAGCGTTTTCCTTATCTGTTTCCGCTGGGGTTGTAAGACAAATATCAATCCCGGATCCGAAAATTTCCTCAACAGCATTATTTAAAAGACTTATATAGCAACGATTTATAGTTTGACGGTGAAATTCGTTTGGAACCACCAAAACAGCAGTTGCCTTTTCAAAGTCAAGTTCCATGGGTTTAATACGACTAATCCAAGTTCTATAGGCCACATCCGTTATCCTAGTTTTGCAGTAATCGCATATCAACTCCCAAGCCTCGTTAAAGGATTCCATAAACAAAGAGCCCTCCCAAAATGTAAAACAAAAAAAGCTTACAAACAGTATTGCTTTTGTATTTTATCATAGCAATTTCAAACTTTCAACAGAAAATGTTGAAAAGTTGAAATAAGCAAAAAACCTAAAAGTTTCCACCATTAAAACTATAAAAATAAAAGTTAAAATACAAAAAAATAATAAAAATCACACAAATTTCCAAAGTAAAATATTTTTACAAAAGTAAAGAAGTCGAGTTTTGACATATAAGGGATGATAAAGTCACGCTAATTAATGAAAAGATTACATAAAATAAAGTGTTGACTTTTTTAAATGTTTGGTTTATACTTCTAAGAAGCGTTTAGTTTTATTTAGAGAAATTATGTTGCAGGGTTAGTGGGGGTTGATTAATTTTGAGCTCCCATCTTGATGCTTGATAAGGAGATTTAAAATGAAAAGAACATATCAACCAAGTAGAATTCACAGAAAAAGAACTCACGGTTTTAGAGCCAGAATGCTTACTGCTAACGGACGTAAAGTACTTGCGGCTCGTAGGGCAAAAGGCAGGAAAAAACTTTGTGCGTAAAGATTTAGGTCAGGCTAAATTTCTTGGTGCTGCTGCGCAAGGTCACCTCGAAAAAAGTAGGTTTGGTATGAATAAATTGCAAACTATCAAGAGCAGAAAGGTATTCCGCGTAGCTTACAAGAGAGGGGAAAGGTTTGCATCTCCGCTGCTTGTTACATATATTCTGAAAAGCAGGGGTAGAAGCAACAGAATAGCGGCTGTGGCTAGCAGAAAAATAGGTAAAGCCACAAAAAGAAACAGAGCTAGGCGCGTAATAAAAGAAGCTTACAGACTTATTTCTAACAGGTTGCAGTTTGGTAATAATTTTGTTTTTGTTGCCCGCTCTTGCACAGCAGAGGCTAAAATGTTGGATATACAAGAAGAAATGCTGATTCATATGGGAAAAGCGAGGCTTCTGAGATGAATAGATTTTTAATCTGGATCTTTCGGTTCTACCAATGCCATGTTTCTGTTTACACCCGGCCTAGTTGTAGGTATGTACCGGTCTGTTCGTCGTATGCAGTTAAGGCTGTTGAGAAACACGGTTGGAAAAAAGGTTTAATCCTTACAGTTAGGCGAATTTTGAGATGCAATCCACTGTTTAAAGGCGGGTATGACCCAGTTCCATAAGGAATTTGTATTAAAGTATGTTAAAAAATTTTGGGGATAAAATTTCAGCACAAGTTGTTGGTTTTAATAAAAAGTAGACTTGAGGAGAGTAAGATTTTGGGATTTATTTTTGATTTTTTGGGCGGAATATTCGGGCATGTTTTGTGGTTTTTTTACGATTTAGTAGGAAATTACATAATTGCGGTGACACTCTTTGCCCTGATAGTGAACATTTTGATGTTCCCGATAGCTATAAAAAGGCAAAAAACTATGGCAAAGACTGCCAAATTAAACGAAAAACAGAAGGAACTTCAGAAAAAATACGGAAAAGACAGGAAAAAATATGAGCAAGAAATGGTTAAGTTGTATCAGCAAGATGGTGCAAATCCGTTTGGGGGATGCTTTTCGACGCTTTTAGTGCCACTTTTGTTGTCTGGTGGAATATTTGGTGCAGTAACCAAGCCTCTTCAAAATACCCTTCACATTTCCCAAGATAAAGTGCAAGAGGCAACAGCTTTGGTTGCGTCGCTGCCAGAAGCAGAAGGCAAGTTTACATCTGGATATGAGCAACTTCAGCTTGTAAAAATGTTCGATGAAATCAAACCTTATCTCGCGATGTTTAGCGAATCTGAGCTGGCAGACCTTGAAGAATATAGTTCAGGATTCGGTTTGTTTGGTCTAAACCTGCTGAATAGACCTAACAAATCGTCGTTTAACGAGATGCTTTGGACAATACCGCTTTTGACTTTTATAGTTTCAGCACTTTCGATGTATATCATGCAAAGATCTAGCGGGATGGACAAGAGAGTTCAGGGGCCGATGAAATTCTTCCCGTATATGACTTTTGGAATTATGGCTTATTTTGTTTACACAATCCCGGCTGCAGTTGGAGTTTACTGGATTATTAACACGCTTATTGGTGCGATTCAGGGTCTTATAATGAACAAATATTACAGCGTAGCGATCATGAATGCACATGATGAGGCTGTTAGATTCGCACAAATAAAAGAGCACGAAAAGGGTATTTTGCAGATTAAAGCTGTTGAAGAGACTGTACCCGATAGCAGCGCTATTTTAAGCAAAAAGCTCGGGCATAAAACAGAAAATGGGGTCGATGATTTAGGCTAGAGGAAAAGAATATATGAGATTGAAATCAAAAAATGGGCAAAGAATATGAAAATATGTTATAATGAAGGTTGGGAGGAAATTTGAGAATATGAAAACAAAGAGAAAAGAGGTCAGGGTATGATAAGAGAAGCGTTTGCAGTTGAAGAAACTATTGCACTAGCGAAACGGAAAGCTTGCGAGATTCTGGGTGAAAACGAAGAAAAAGTTCAGTTTGAGATAATACAATCGCCGGAGAAAAAAAAGTTCGGATTATTTGGTGGGAAAATGGCGCAGGTTCGTGCATTCGTGCGTGAATCTAAGGGTGAAATAGCTAAAAAATATGTGGAAGAAATACTTTTTTACATGGGATCTGAGAACGTAACTGTTGAAATAAGTGAAGAAGATGAGGAATTTTGTACTTTGAAAATAACTGGCGGAGATATAAAGTATGTCGTTGGTCGGCATGGATCTACTTTAGATGCAATTCAGTACTTGGCGGGATTTGCAGCCAATCAGAATCGTCGTGATAAGTATTGCAAAATTCGTTTGGAAGCTGGGGAATATAGAGAAAAGCGAAAAAAATCACTTATGGCTTTTGCCAGAAGAATGGCTTATGATGTTGTTAAAAGGGGCCAAAAGCTCGAGCTTGAGCCTATGCGTTCTTATGAAAGAAAGCTGATTCATTCTGCTATTCAGGGGATTGAGGGCGTTGATTCCTGGTCCGAGGGTGAAAATGAAATGAGACATGTTGTAATTTCTCCCAAAAATTTTGAAACATCATCTAAAAAATTATCCAATGAGTTGATTGATTCTTATGAACTGGAATGTCTTAAAGATAGTGATATTTCGTTTGAGAAATCTTCTGAAAATGTTATTGAAACAACCATATGAGATCTGTTAGAGAATTTGTTCTTGTCAAAGTTGCTCAAATTTAGAAAAGAGAAAAAACACACAAGCCACAAATATTTGCTCCCATTTTGCAATCTATTTTTTTAAGATTGACATATGGGGGTTAATTTTTGTGGAAAATTTAAAACAATTGTAATATGAAAGGGTTTTTTATAAAATGGACAAAAATTATACAAGTACAATAGCTGCAATTTCAACAGCTTTAGCTCCAGGAGGAGTTGGAATGGTACGGGTTTGTGGGGAAGATTCAATAAATATTGTAGATAAGTTTTTCACAAGTTCAGATAAAACTAGCCTAAAAAGTGTTAAAGGATATAGGGCTAAATTAGGGAAAATATATGAAAATAATGATGTAATCGACGAGGTAATAGTGTTGATTTTTAAAGCACCTCATAGTTATACTGGAGAAAATACAGTTGAGATTTTTTGTCATGGTGGAGTATATATAACTAAAAAAGTTTTGGATTTGGCAATAAAAAATGGAGCTTTTTTAGCTAAATCTGGAGAATTCACCAAAAGAGCATTCTTGAACGGGAAAATTGATTTATCTCAGGCTGAGGCAGTTATGAGTTTAGTTTCAGCGAAAGGAAAAGCAGCGAGTAGAATAGCGGTTAGTGGTCTAGAGGGAGAGTTAAATAAAAAAATAGATAGAATTAAAAGAAT
Organism: uncultured Eubacteriales bacterium; assembly: GCA_965120375.1. Taxonomy (GTDB): domain Bacteria; phylum Bacillota; class Clostridia; order Oscillospirales; family Acutalibacteraceae; genus CASPLG01. The sequence continues at coordinate 42,700 of CBCPMW010000003.1, forward strand.
ACTATTGGATATAATAGCAGAGTTATCTGTTTGGACAGATTATCCGGAGGAAAATTTTCCACATATTAGCCCAGAACTGTTGAAAAAAAAGTTGGATGAAGTAATATTTAATTTGCAGGGTAATTTATCTGCGCAAAGTGCGTTGAAAGCAGTGACTGAGGGGCTGAAGATTGCAATAGTTGGGCGTCCGAATGTTGGAAAATCATCGCTTTTAAATTTTATGCTTGGGTATAAGCGAGCAATAGTTACAGATTTTGCTGGGACAACGCGCGATGTCATTGAAGGGCAGACTATGATCGGTGAAATTCCGGTGACAATTTTTGATACAGCTGGAATTCACGAAACTGTTGATATTGTTGAAAAGATGGGAGTTGATAGAGCGAAAGATCACATTCGTGATGCGGATTTAATATTTGCGGTTTTTGACTCTTCTGAAATTTTGAATGAAAGTGATCGGAAAATAATTAATCTTCTGGGTAGTTGTAGCGTTATTGCAATTTTGAATAAATCAGATTTGAAAACCAAAATAGAAACTAGTGAAATTAGTGACAATTTTAAGAGTATTGTGCAAGTTTCAACTGTAAATGGGAGCGGAATGAAGGAAATTGAGAATGCTGTTTATAATATTGTTGAAATGGACAAGCTGAATGTGGGAGGAGTTTTTGCTTCGAGTCAAAGACAGTTCGACATAATAAATAGATGTATTTTGGTTTTGAAAGAAGCTAGAGATGCTGTTTTTTCTGGAGTAACTTTGGATGCTGTTACAGTTTTAATACAAAATGGAGTTGAAATTTTAGCAGAGATTACGGGAGAAAACGTCAGTGAAGAAGTTATAGATAAGATTTTTTCTAATTTTTGTGTAGGGAAATAAGAACTATATGTGTAGGTTAACATAAAAAAGTAAGAAGAGGAGATTTATTTTGGAGTTTTTTTTAGGAAAATATGAAATAATAGTTATAGGTGCGGGACATGCGGGAATTGAGGCAGCACTCGCTTGTTCACGTATGGGGTGTAAGACGGTAATTTTTACTATGAACCTGGATTCTATTGGAAATTGTCCCTGTAATCCGTCGATTGGAGGTACTGCTAAGGGGCATTTAGTTCGTGAAATTGATGCTTTAGGTGGAGAAATGGGAAAAACTGCAGATGAATGTTTTTTACAAAGTAGAATGTTAAATAGAGGAAAGGGGCCGGCAGTTCATTCACTTAGAGCACAGATTGATAGAAATAAATATAGCAGAGTTATGAAGCGTAAACTTGAAATTCAGGAAAATTTAGAAATAAAGCAGGGTGAGATTAGTGAAATTAGTAAAGAAGGAGAGTCTTGGAAATTAAAAACTAGGACTGGTGGAATTTATACTGCTAATTGTGTGATCATTTCTACGGGGACATATTTAGATAGTAAAATTCATATAGGAGAAGTTAATTATGAAAGTGGTCCTGACAACATGTTTTCATCTAAGTTATTGTTTGAGTCTTTCAAAAGACTTGGTATAAATATGAGAATGTTTAAGACTGGGACTCCAGCCAGAGTTTTGAAATCAAGTATAGATTTCTCTGAATTAGAGGAGCAAGTTGGGGATAGTGAAATAGTTCCTTTTTCTTATGAGACTAAAAAATTGGATAAAAATAAAATTTCATGCTACATAACTTGGACTAACGAAAATACTAAAAAAGTTATAGAAAAAAATATTGAGAGATCTCCAATGTATAGTGGAAAAATAAGTGGAACTGGTCCACGTTATTGTCCTAGCATAGAAGACAAAATAGTTAGGTTTTCCGATAAAGAAAGGCATCAGGTATTTATTGAACAATGTGGTTTAGACACAGAAGAGATGTATTTACAGGGAGTTTCGACATCACTTCCAGAAGATGTTCAGATCGAATTGTACAGAACTATAAAAGGGCTCGAAAACGCAGTTATAATGAGGCCAGCTTATGCTATAGAATATGCCTGCATAGATCCTACCAATTTAAGTTTAACGCTAGAATTTAAAAATTTTCCTGGTTTATTTGGTGCGGGACAATTTAATGGAAGTTCTGGCTATGAAGAAGCTGCGGCTCAGGGACTCATTGCAGGAATAAATGCAGCATTAAAAGTAAAAAGGAAAGAAGCTTTTATTTTAGATAGAGCGACATCTTATATAGGGACACTGATAGATGATTTAGTTTCAAAGGGGACAAGTGAACCGTACAGAATAATGACTTCGCGTTCAGAATACCGATTAGTATTACGTCAAGATAATGCAGATGAACGACTTACTCCATTTGGAAGAGAACTTGGTTTAATTAATGATGACGTTTGGAATAATTTTATTTTGAGAAAAAAGAAAAAAGAAGACGAGATACAGAGAGCGAAATCTACCATAATTTTACCGAGTGAAGGGTTAAACAAAGAGCTTGTTTCACGTGAAACATCTGAAATTAAAACTGGAGTTAAACTGTATGATTTATTAAAAAGACCGGAGATCAGTTATCAAGTTTTGGAAAAATTTGATCCGACTAGAAAAGAGCTTGATAAAAATATATTAGAAAAGGCTGAAATAGAGATAAAATACGAAGGATATATAGAAAAACAAAATAGGCAAATAGACGAAATGAGAAGGTTAGAGTGCCAAATGATACCAAAATCAATAAGCTACAAAAATTTGATTGGACTTAGAGCTGAGGCTGTTGAAAAACTTGAAAAAATTAGACCGTTAAACATAGGACAAGCATCTAGAATTTCTGGTGTTAGTCCGGCGGACGTGTCAGTTTTAATTATTTGGATTGCCAAAAATCGAAGGGAACAGGAAGAGGTAAATGGATAAAATTGATGTTTTTGAAAAAATTTTAAAAAATGAATCACTAAATTTTGGAATAAAGATAAGCGATGATAAAATGAGAAAATTTAAGATTTATTTCAGCTTTTTATTAGACTATAATAGTCATACTAATTTAACCTCAATAATAGATCCAGAAAATGTGGCTATAAAACATTTTTTAGATAGCTTAATTTTGTCTAAAACAATTAAAATAGTGGATGGTGATGCTGCGATAGATGTTGGAAGTGGTGCAGGATTTCCAGGAATAGTTTTTAAAATTTTAGTTCCAAAAATCAAACTAACAGTTATTGATAGTTGTAATAAAAAAGTAAAATTTTTAAATGAACTGGTTTCTAAAATAGATGAACCTTGTGAAATTATTCACAATAGAGCTGAGGATTTGGCTAAAAAAGACGGATACAGGGATAATTATGATTATGTTTTTTCAAGAGCTGTTGCGCCATTGAACATTCTTATGGAGTATTGTTTGCCCTTTTTGAAGGTGAACGGAAATTTTATTGCAATGAAGGGTTTGAATGCGGAAGAAGAAATAAAAAATGCAGAAAATTCTATCAATATTTTAGGAGGAATGATCAAGAAAATAGAGAAATTTTTTCTTCCAAATGAAAATGCCACAAGGAATCTACTTGTTATAACGAAGAAAAAACCAACTCCGGATAAATATCCTAGAAATTCTGCAAGAATAATAAAAAGACCTCTGTAAATTTGTTTCACGTGGAACTTAAGTTTTTGTAAGGAATATGATAAAATAGGGAAATATACTTTTGTTTTTATGAAAATAATGTTATAATCATACTCGTTGAAAAAAGGGGGAGAATTGTGGGAAAGATAATATCTGTTTCTAATCAGAAAGGGGGAGTTGGGAAAACTACTACAGCTGTTAATTTATCGGCTTCTATGGGGATAAATAGAAAAAAAACTCTTCTTGTTGATATGGATCCTCAGGGGAATGCGACAAGTGGGCTTGGGATTGACCGTAGAAGTTTAGAAGGCTCGCTTTATGATATTTTAATTGATAGATCTAGCATTGAAAATGTGCTAGCAAAAACTCGGTTTAAAAATCTTGATTTGTTGCCCTCAAGTGGGGATTTGTCTGCTTTGGATCTGGAATTGATAGATATTGAAGAAAGAGAGTTTCGCTTAAAATCTAAAATTGATGTGATAAAGTCGAATTATGATTATATTATAATTGATTGTCCACCTTCTCTTGGGTTGATAACTATCAATGCAATTTGTGCTAGTGATTCAATTTTGATTCCGATGCAATCTGAGTATTATGCGTTAGAAGGGCTTTCTCAACTTATGAATACGCTAAAGAGAATGAAAAAATTGAACCAAAAATTAAAACTAGAAGGCGTACTTATGACTATGTTTGATGCTAGGTTAAATCTTTCTAACCAAGTTTTTGGTGAAATTAAGAAGTTTTTTAAGGAAAAAGTTTTTAAAACGACGATAAGTAGATGTGTTCGTGTTTCTGAAGCCCCCAGTTTTGGTCAGCCGGTTTATTATTACGATAAATCTAATAAAGCAGCTGTGCAGTATCTGAAACTTGCCGAAGAAATTATTGAGAATAACAAGAATTTTTTGCAGAGAAAGACAGAAAATTTTGCGAATAAAAAGGTTAAAACTGAAGTGGGTTGCTTCTGATTCTTCTAATTTTTGTTAACTTGGAAGAAGGTAATCGTGATTTTGAAAGTGAAAAACTAAAGGGGGAAATATTTTGGCGATGATTAAAACCAAAAATAGAGGACTCGGAAGAGGTTTAGATTTGATATTTAGGGAAAATAGTTTAGATTTAAATAAAGAAAATGAAATTTTAACTGTGAGAATTTCTGATGTAGAGCCAAATAAAAAGCAGCCAAGAATCAATTTTAATGAAGAATTGATCGCTGAATTAGCACAGTCTATATCTGTAAAAGGGGTTTTGCAACCTATTCTTGTCAGATCTATAGAGGATGGTCGTTATCAAATAATTGCCGGGGAAAGAAGATGGAGAGCAAGCAGAATGGCAGGATTGAGCGAAATTCCCGTAATAGTTAAGGATTTAAACGAAGAAGAAGCGATGGAAATAGCTCTAATTGAAAATTTACAGCGTCAAGATTTATCCCCAATAGAAGAAGCAAAAGGCTATAAAGTATTAATGGAAAAATATTCTCTTACGCAAGAAGAAGTCTCGCAATCAGTCGGAAAATCTAGATCATCTGTAGCAAATTCTCTAAGACTTTTAAATTTACCTAAAAAAGCGTACGAACTTTTGGATGCAGGAGAAATGACAGCTGGGCACGCTAAAGCATTACTTTCGCTAACCCGTAAAGTTGATTTAGATTTTCTGATAGATAAAATAAGAAGAGAAGGAATTTCAGTGCGTCAAACTGAAAAAATAGTAAAAAACATGCTAAGTAAAGGAAAACAAAGTAAAGCAGTCGAAACGAAACGTGAAGTTATCTTCGATGAAATTGAGATTTCCTTAAAAGAAAGATTGGGAAGAAGCGTAAAAATTAAAGAAAATAAAGGAAAACAAGGATTTTTACAAATACCCTTTTATAGTGAAGAAGATTTGATAAGCTTGGTAAAACATTTCTAAGTTTACATAAAAAAGCAAATAAAATTATGGGAGAATAAATTTGTATGTTTAGAACAAAGGTAATAAAATTTTTATCGATTCTTATGTCAATTGGAGTATGTCTTTTAATTTTTTTTAATCCAATAACAAACGGACAAGGAGATATGTCTAAAATAGCAGTAATTTCAAATATTTTAGATGAATTTATGAATTTTCTAGGGTTTTTGACCAAAGTAAAACCACAAGAAACGGTCCTCGTAGTTGCATTTTTAGAATTTTTTGTATTTGGTCTATCTCTCATGACAACAGTTAAAGTAATTTGCGAAGATACAATAAAACACATATTTTTTCCACTTTTTACTGGCCTATTTTCATCGGTTCTACTGGGATACAGTGGTTATAGAATTGACGGTATGATATCTGGAATTAACAGCGTAATGATTATGTTTTGGGGATTGATTTTAGGAATTGGAATATTTTTAACACTAGATCTGATGTTTTCTGGACATAAGAATAACAAGATGAATAGAAGATCAAAGTATAGAAGGGGACGATAAATGTGCTTGATATAAAACAAATACGGGAGAACCCAGAGAAAATAAAAAAATTGATAAAAACTAGAAATGTTGACGTCGATGAAAAAATTGATAAAATTATGGAAATAGACACTAAACGAAGGTCACTCATGAGTAAATCAGAAACGATGAAAGCAGAGCAAAACGCTTTAAATAGAGAAATTCCTCGTATGAAGAAAAACGAAGAAGATACGACTGAAATTATGAAAAAAATGAAAAATCTTTCTGATACAATTTCTGATTACAATTCGAGTATTTCAAAATTAAAAAGGGACGAGACTGAAATCTTATTGTCGATTCCAAATGTTCCTCATGAAAGCGTTCCAGTTGGAAAAGATGAACTCGAAAATAAAGAGATTCGAGTTGTCGGAACTCCAAGAAAATTTCAATTTCAGCCGAAAGCGCACTGGGAAATAGGTAAGGATTTAGATATTTTGGATGTAGAACGCGCAGCGAAAGTAACGGGAACTAGATTCCATTTTCATAAAGGGCTTGGAGCGCGCTTAGAAAGAGCTCTAATTAATTTTTATCTGGACACTCACATAAAAAATGGATATAAGGAACTGTTTCCTCCTTTAATGGTAAATAGAGAATCAATGACTGGTACAGGTCAACTTCCAAAATTCGAAAAAGATGCTTTCAAAATCGAAAACAATGACTTTTTTATGATTCCAACGGCTGAAGTTCCAGTAACAAATATGCATAGAAACGAAATTATTGACGCTAAAGAACTGCCAATAAAATACTGCGCTTATTCGCCCTGCTTTAGGGCAGAAGCTGGTGCCGCAGGTAGAGACACAAAAGGTCTAATCAGACAACATCAGTTTAATAAAGTAGAACTTGTAAAATTTTGTAAGCCGGAAGATTCATATAGCGAACTAGAAAAACTTACAAACGATGCTGAATCAGTGTTAAAATTACTCGAACTTCCATACAGAATAGTCTGTTTGTGTACGGGAGACCTTGGGTTTTCATCAGCAAAAACATACGATATAGAAGTCTGGATGCCATCTTATAACCGATATGTAGAAATCTCGTCCTGCTCTAACTTCGAGTCTTACCAGGCAAGAAGAATGTCTGCGCGCTACAAAAATTCACCCAAAGATAAAGCAGAAGTGCTCCACACATTAAACGGTTCAGGGGTCGCTATTGGACGCACTGTCGCGGCAATTTTAGAAAACTTTCAAAACGAAGACGGAACCGTAACAGTCCCGAAAGTGCTACAAAAGTTTATGGGTACTGACTTGATAAAAAAATAAAAGATCCCCATCTTTTAGAGTCTTTGTAAAACTCAAAAGAAGGGGACTCTGACTGTTTATTAAAAAAAGTGAAGATTACGATTTTTTCCCAGTTTATTCTAAATCTTTTATATACTCGCAGTTAAGCAGTGAAGCAGGTGCTCCGCTTTTGACTGTTCCAATGGAGACGTACCACGTATTTGTGTCGAAAGTACCGTAAGTAAGCATCCACTTTCGTAGCCTTTTTTTTATGATTTTTCCTGCCGCCTTGGTTGACCCAGCCTGAGCTGCCTCTGTTAGTATTGCAACCTTTACATCCTCTGGCATATTTTCTGGCCACCAATCTCTACCACCAAATATCCAACAGCTTTTGCTTGTTTTTTGCGCCCCACCGGCAATGTCATTAAGCTCGTCTTCTAATTCTTGCTTGCTAATTTCTGTAATTTTTTCTTCTTGACTCATAAAAATTCCTCCCTTTATGTAAAACTAGAGACAAAAATGTTAACTATTCGCCATTCTTAACCTATTTTACGTATTGTTTTATAAAGTCATTCATTTCCTGGTTACTCCCAGGGCGAATTCTCCAAGAGTACGTGCCTGAGGCAGTCTCTTTATCGGCATGAGTTTTGATCCAATGCATTGTTCTTTTTCTTATAATTTTTGCTTTTGCACTGTCCGACCCGGCTTGAGCTGCTTCCGTCAGTATAGCAGTTTCAACTTCGTTTGGCATATCTGCCGGCCACATTCCGACACCGCAAGGCCACGAACTGTTTGAGGTTTTCTGTGCGCCACCAGCGATATCGTTAAGCTCGTCCTCCAATTCCTGAATATTGATTTCTCTGACTTCTCCATTTTGACTCATAAGAATCTCCTCCTTGAAATAAATTTTTAGATAAAATGCCAATATTACCATAAATTATATATATAAATTTAAAATGGAATAGAAGCATTTATATATAATTTTACAGAGTCGGGGGGGGGAATCAATTGGTATTTTGTACGAAATTCACATATTTAATTTAGTTATTTTGCATGTCAAGTAGAAATTTTCTAAATCTCAAGGAAAAATCCACAATAAAAAACGGGGCTAGACTCAGCCCCAAAACTTGAAATTACATGTCCTTCCTCAGGCTTTAGTAACCTCATCAAGTGTTTCGTAAACAGAATCTACAATTTTTTTGTAGTTACAAAACTGTTTAAGATCGGCTTCAGATGCACCGTTCCCTTTAAGTGTTTCTTCAAGGTTATCGCATATTGTCTTTATTTTAGATAATACTTTTTTTGTTTTGCTGGCCTGTTTAACAAATTTATCTACTTCTTTGTCCATTTTAAGAAACGCGTTGCCTGTATCCTTGTATCCTGAGTACTTTCCACCAGCAACATCATCAAGAGACTCATATCTGATACCTAACTTCTCTATACCGAAGTTTTTTTCAAAATCCTGATTCACAAAAATCTCCTCCTTAAATAATTTATAAACAATCACTATTTTCCTAAAAAAACTAAAACTTCATCATTTTAAGTGAGTTGAGTAGTTCTCTTGTCTCATCGTCGAAGCATTCCACTTTTATACCGTTTTTCTTTGCTATTTCTTCTACTTTAATCCCAGCCTCAACCAAGGCCTTAGTTTGTTTTACTAATTTGTCCCAGTTCTTCTGCATAGGCTTGCTCAATTTAGGTAGATCTTTCTCGCACACTTTAAGTGCTTCTTCAGCAGTGTATTGACGACCTCCGGCGATTTCATCAAGGGGCTCGTATTTACTACCCAACTCTTCCAAATATTCATCGAAATTTTTTTCCTCATTACTCATAAGAATCTCCTCCTTGAAATAATTTTTTAGATAAAATGCTAATATTATCATAAATTATACATACAAATTTAAAATAGAATA
>CBCPMW010000004.1:0-51722 GCA_965120375.1 uncultured Eubacteriales bacterium
CGAAGGACCGGCGTCCAGACTGATCCAGTGCAAAAAAATGCGGAAGTTAATTTATTGAAAGACGAAGCCGAGGTGAACACTTTAACCACAAAAACTGAATTGTTCTACCGGCGAACAGTTGACGAAAGTAAGTGGAAAGCGACAAAAGCTAGTAGTATTATTTTGGACGAAACCAAAGCAAAAGAGCAAGACATTATCGAAATGGCATGGGAGTTAACGCACTTGAAAGAAGCAAATAAATTGAAGATGGCCCTGGAAAAATATACGTCCCAGCAGGCAAAAGTTGTTTGATGAAAAGTTGGGCTAGAGTCGAATGATTTGTAAACCGGAGAATTAAATTAAAAAACAAAAAAATTGACAAATTGAGATGACTGTGATAACCTACGTTGTAACGGGGGCGATAATATGCCAGATAGATTAGGTACTGTTAAAATAACAGACCTGACCCTTCGAGATGGAATACAGTCACTGCTGGCAGCTGTCTTGAAAATTGAATACATAGAGCAGGTACTAAATGCTCTGGATAGAATAGGTTTCCACTCTCTTGAATGCTGGGGAGGGGAAACTTTTGGTACGTGCTTAACAAAATTAAATGAAGACCCATGGAGACGGCTTGATATACTTAAAAAAAATTGCAATAACACAAAACTTCAAATGCTTTTACGAGGCCAAAATTTGGTAAGCTATAAACAGCACCCGGACGAGACCGTTAGATATTTCGTGCAAAAATCAATAGCTCATGGTATCGGAATTTTGAGAATATTTGATGGTCTGAACGACTTTAGAAACATAGCTACTGCTGTCGAAGCTGCAAAAAAAGAAAAGGCACATGTCCAGATAGCGCTAGCTTACACAACTGGCCCTATTTTTAGCGACCACTACTACACGGGCTTGGCAAAAACTGCTGAAGGTTTGGGTGCGGATTCGATTTGTCTAAAAGATATGGCAGGTCTACTGACGCCGTATAAAACATATAACCTAATAAAAAAACTCAAACAAACTACCAACTTGCCCTTGCAGCTGCACACCCACTACACTACGGGGCAAGCTTGCATGAATATTTTAAAAGCTGTAGAAGCCGGTGTGAATGTAGTTGACACGGCGATGTCGCCTCTGGCTCTGGGAACCTCGCATGCACCAACTGAATCTATTGTTGTGGCGCTAAAAGATATACCTTATGACACAGGACTCGATTTAAAACTTCTAGGAGAGATTAGGAATGATTTGATGAGCCTGAGGAAAAAGTGGATAGACGAAGGTGTTTTAGACCCAAGACTTCTGGTACCGGACACTCGGGCTCAGCTTTACCAGGTTCCAGGCGGCATGATGTCGGTTCTTCTTTCTCAGCTGAAAACAATGGGACACGAGGATAAATTTGAAGATGTGCTTGCTGAAATTCCAAGAATTAGAGCTGAATGCGGCTACCCACCGCTGGTAACACCTGCAGCTCAGATAATTGGCGCTCAAGCTACCAACAATGTAATTTTAAAAGAACGCTATAAAGTTTGTACCGATGAGTTCAAAGATTTGGTTGCTGGCAAATACGGAAAAACTCCAGTGGAAATCTCTAAAGATTTCCAGAAAAAAATAATTGGTGACACAGATGTGACAACTTGTAGGCCTGCTGATTTGCTAAAACCTAATCTAGACAGACTAAGACAGGAAATAAACGATCTGGCTGAAAACGAAGAAGATGTTTTATCTTATGCTATGCATCCAGAAGCTGCAAGAAAATTTTTCAAGAATCGAAAAAATAAAAACAAACTGGATTAAAAAATTTTTTATATTTGGAGAATAAAATCCACCTAATTTAACATAAAATATATTGAATAATCTCCTCATTTAATATATAATTTGTACAAAATAGATTTTACAGTTATATGTTTTTATATAAAAAAGAGGTGGATGAATTGGATAACTTTAAGGGATTTACCGAAAAGGCTGAAAAGTCAATACAGAATGCAATTGATATAGCAGAAAAACTTGGACATACGTATATCGGAAGCGAACATATTTTACTTGGCCTTCTGATGGAAAGTGATTCTGTTGCTGGAGCAGTCATGGACGAGCTCGGGATCGTTTTTCGAGATATTGAATCGATTGTTAAAGATGAAATCGGTACCGGAGCAGAAAGTACTCTTGGACGCGGTGACTTTACACCTAAGGCTGAAAAAATTATAGATGCAGCTAAAGGTTATTCGATAACTAGTGGAAAAGGTGCTATTGGTACCGAACACCTGCTGGTTGCAATTACAGACGAAGAAGACAGCTATGCAATGCAGATTCTGACTACACTCGGTGTAAATAAAATTGATATTTCAAGAAAAGTAGGAAGCCTTTCTATTGATGAGATTTTTAAAACTAGCAGAGACGAGGAACTGGATTCTATGATGTTTCCGAAAGTTAGCAGGCCAAAAAGTAAAGATAAAGATAGCCCGCTTAGTAAATATTCACGAGATATAACAAAAGAAGCTGAACTTGGGCAGATCGATCCAGTGATAGCCCGCGATAAAGAGATAGAACGTTTAATTCAGATTTTGTCTCGTCGTGGGAAAAATAATCCTTGTTTGATAGGTGAACCAGGAGTCGGTAAAACTGCTGTAGTTGAAGGACTAGCCCTGAAAATATCGCAAGGACTGGTTCCGGATTGTGTAAAAAGCAAAAGAATACTATCTTTAGATTTAACCGGGATGATAGCTGGGACAAAATACAGAGGGGATTTTGAAGAAAGAATAAAATCTACAATAGAAGAAGTAAAAAAAAGCAAAGATGTTATTCTTTTTCTAGATGAAGTTCATACGATAGTTGGGACTGGTTCAGCTGAAGGTTCGGCTGACGCTGCAAATATCTTAAAACCCTCTTTGACGCGTGGCGATTTTCAACTTATAGGTGCAACAACAATAAAGGAATATAGAAAGAACATTGAAAAAGATCCAGCTTTGGAAAGAAGATTTCAGCCAGTTGTGATAAATGAGCCAACTGAAGAAGAAGCAATAAAGATAATAAAAGGTCTTAAAATTAAATATGAAGAGTTTCATCAAATTGAAATTACAGACGCAGCAATAGACGCAGCAGTTCGTTTTTCATCTCGATATATACCCGACCGTTTCATGCCTGATAAAGCAATCGATCTTCTTGATGAAGCAGCGTCTAGAGTAAAAATAAATACTTACACCATGCCGGAAAAAATAAATAATATGGAAAAAAAGGCAAACTTACTTTCAGCTGAGAAAGAAGAAGCCATAAATAATCAAGACTTTGAACTTGCTGCAAAAATTAGAGATATGGAAAAACAACTTCATTTAGAAATAGACGAAGAAAAAGAAAAGTGGAAAGAAAGAAAAGGAAAATCACACAAAAGAATTTGTACGTCGGATATAGCAACTGTTGTCTCTGACTGGACTCAAATACCAGTAGTTCAGCTAACTTCCGAAGAGTCAGAAAGACTGCTGAATATGGAAGAAATAATTCATAAAAAAGTAGTTGGGCAAGATACTGCTGTTTCTGCTGTTTCACGTGCAATTAGACGTGGCCGGACAGGTGTAAAAGATCCCAAAAGGCCAATAGGTTCTTTTATTTTTCTTGGTCCAACTGGAGTTGGAAAGACAGAGCTATGTAAAGCGCTGGCTGAATCAGTATTTGGGACAGAAAATGCAATGATAAGGTTTGATATGTCTGAATTTATGGAAAGACACACATCTTCAAAGTTGATTGGATCACCTCCAGGTTACATTGGGTACGATGAGGGTGGTCAACTTACTGAAAAAGTTAGAAGAAAACCGTATTCAGTTATTCTTTTTGATGAAATTGAAAAAGCTGACCCAGAAATTTTTAATATTCTTTTGCAAATACTCGAAGATGGACATTTAACAGATTCTCAAGGCAGAAAAGTGAGTTTTAAAAATACTATAATTATTATGACCTCTAATGTTGGTGCAAAGTTTATAACAGATAAAGGAGTTCTCCTAGGATTTTCAAGTCAAACAGCCGATGAAAATGATGAAAAAGTGACACACGACCGAGTTATGAAAGAACTTAAAAATGTGTTTAAGCCAGAGCTTTTAAACAGGGTTGATGAAACTATTGTGTTTAAGCGACTAAACACAGATGATATGAAACTTATCGCTGAAAAAATGTTGAGTGAGCTTGCTAATCGTATGAAACACATGGATATAACTATAAAATTTTCCGAAGATGTGCTAAGTAAACTTGCTGAAAAGGGGATGGATGAATCTTATGGCGCTAGACCACTTAGAAGATTAATTCAAAGTGAAATTGAGGATAAGTTATCTGAAGGAATTTTAGAGAAAAAAATAAAAAGGTCAAGCAAAATATTTTGTGATTTTACAGATGAAAAGTTCGTATTTGTGAATGAAAAATAAATTTAGATTGTAATTTTACAACTAATTTTGCTAAAAATATAATAAAAACGGAGAGGACAAAAATAATGTTAGTAGATTTTAAAACTAGTAACACTAAAGTTAACTTAATGAAAGCTTTTGCAGGAGAAAGTCAAGCAAGAAACAGGTATACAATTGCTGCATCAAAAGCAAAGAGAATAGGATTTCAAGTTGTTGAAAAATTGTTTTTATTTACAGCAGATCAAGAGAAAGAACACGCAAAAATATTTTATAAACATTTAGAAGAATTATCGGGTAGAACTGTTGATATAGAAGGATCATATCCAATAGATTTGTACGACAATGTTTTGGATCTACTGAAAAGTTCTCAACATAATGAATATGAAGAGCACGATCCGATTTACAAATCTTTTGGTGACGAAGCAAAAAATGAAGGGTTTGAAAAAATAGCATCTTCTTTCTATATGATATCGGAAATTGAAAAGGTTCATGGGGATAGATTTGGAAAATTTGCAAGTTTAATCGAAAACAATAAACTGTTTAAGTCGGATGCTGAAGTCAAGTGGATTTGTCTAAATTGCGGCCATGTTCATACAGGTCTTGCGGCCCCAGAAGTTTGTCCTGTATGTAGTCACGCAAAAGGCTTTTTCATAAGAACTGACGTGAATTTAACTTAATTTTTTATTTTGTGTAAATTTTTAAAAGGTACAAAAAAATAAAAAAAGTTATAAATAAAATGGTTCCAGCTTTTATAAAAATTTTTATATTTTACTGCGAAAATACTGTAAAGAGAGATTTCTTTGCAGTATTTTTGTATGAATAACACAAGATTTGGTTTGGAATAATAGTCTTAAAATAGCGTAAATTGGAGGGAGAGTATTGCCAATTAAAGATTTAATAGATACTAAAGATTTTACTAAGAGGGAAATTTTAGACATTGTAAGTTTAGGACTTGTTATAAAAAAGTGCATAAAAAATGGTTATTATCCACAGCTTTTGAAAAATAAAACAATGGGTATGTTATTTCAGCAAAGTTCGACAAGAACGAGAGTTTCTTTTGAAACAGCAATGAACCAACTCGGTGGACATGCACAGTATTTAGCTCCCGGGCAAATACAACTCGGGGAACATGAAACTATAGAAGATACAGCAAAAGTACTTTCAAGTTTAACAGATTTAATAATGGCAAGAGTCGACACTCACGAAACTATAGAAAAGTTAGCTAAATTTTCAATTGTTCCTGTAATAAATGGGATGTCTGATTATAATCATCCTACTCAGGAAATTGGAGATTTAACAACAATAATAGAACATTTGCCAAATGGAAAAAATATAAACGATTGTAAAATTGTTTTTGTGGGAGATGCAACTCAAGTTTGCGTTTCTACTTTGATGATGACTACAAAAATGGGTATGGAATTTGTTCATTTTGGTCCGGAAGGAAACAGACTTTCTGAAAAAATCTTGAAAATAGGGGAAAACAACTGCAAAATTCTTCCTGCTAAAAGAGGTGAAGAAGTTGTAGATGAAGTTTTAGATTCTGAAAATTCTATAGCATTTTTTCAAGCAGAAAATAGATTGACGTCAATTCGGGTTATACTTGTCTATCTACTACGGTTTAATTTATCTAAAGATCAAATTTTACAGTCACTAAAATGTAAATTAGGTGAAATGATTTATAGAATTTTATAGTTTTTGGAGGTGAGTAAATGACTGAAAGTGTAAAAAAGTTTCGTTTATTTGATGCAGTTTTAGCTGCAGTTTGTATAGTTTTAGTAGTTGAATCTGCTGCTCCAGCTGCTTGTATTGGGAATTCACAGTTTTTTTGGTGGATTTTTATTTTAATTGGTTTTTTCTTGCCATATGGTCTTATTTCTGCTGAACTTGGCACTACTTACGAAGACGAAGGAGGAATTTATGATTGGGTGAAAAGGGCTTACGGTGAAAAATGGGGAAGTAGAGTAGCTTGGTATTATTTTATAAATTTTCCACTTTGGATGGGATCTTTGGCAGTTTTGTTTACAGATATAATTACACAGATTTCTGGATATGAAATGGATACTTATTTAGCTATTTTTATACAGCTTGTGTTTATCTGGAGTGTAGTCGTAATTAGCAGTCTAAAAATAAGTGATAGTAAATGGATTTTAAATATAGCTGCTATTTTTAAGGCTATTATAATGCTTTCAATAGGACTTCTCGGAATATACACGGCTGTGACTAAAGGAGCTGCAAATGATTTTACTCCTATGTCTTTTGTTCCGTCATTTACGCCCAGTAGCCTTTCTAATATTTCTGTCATTTTGTTTAATTTTTTAGGATTTGAGGTTGTTACAACTTTTGCTTCTCATATGAAAGATCCAGGTAAAGAGATACCCAAAGCTATAATTTTAGGAGGAATATTTATAGCTCTATTTTACTTACTTGCAGCTTTTGGAATAGGGGTAGCTGTTCCTGTTGAAAATATAAGTCCGTCAAGTGGACTTATAGAGAGTTTTACTCTTCTTACTGGTCAAAGTAGTGGGTTAATTATTATAATTTTTGGAATTATGTTTCTCTATACTTTGGTTGCAAACCTAATATCTTGGTCTTTAGGAGTAAACTATGTTACAAGTTATGCTGCAAAACAAGGTAGTTTACCGAAAATTTTAGGAAAAACTGATCGAAATTCAATGCCACTTGGAGCAAACATAGGGAATGGAATA
This sequence comes from uncultured Eubacteriales bacterium, assembly GCA_965120375.1. Lineage (GTDB taxonomy): Bacteria > Bacillota > Clostridia > Oscillospirales > Acutalibacteraceae > CASPLG01. Next base: position 7,067 of record CBCPMW010000004.1, read on the forward strand.
GTTGCATCAATTATGGTTTTAATTGCACCTTCTATTAAAAGTAAAGATATTTTCTGGAGTTTTTTTGCTTTGAATATGGTGATGCTTCTTGTGTCCTATGTTGTTATTTTTCCGGCATTTTTAAAGTTAAGAAGAATAGATTCGCACTCAAAAAGACCTTTTATGGTTAGGGGAACTCAAACTCAACTTTTTTGGATGGCTTATGTTCCGATGATACTGCTTTTAGTATCAATATTTTTCAGTGTTATTCCGCTTGATGCATCGCCGCCTGAACTTGCAACTAAAATTCCGGTTTTAGTCGGAACTATTGTAGCGCTTCTGATGGGCGAAATAGTGGCTTTAAAAGCTGTTTACAGTAAAAAACATAATACAAAAAGCGCTAAATAAAAATTTAGAAAAAATATCAGTTTAGTTTTTATATTTGGCAAAAAATAAATTTTATTGAAAAGCTTAGAAAGAAAAGTCAAGGGGAGTTTTTTTATGAAAAGGTGTACAAAAACGCCGAGAGAAGATGGATTTAGAATGCCGGGAGAATTTGAAAAGCACGCCGGAACTTATATAATTTGGCCACAAAGACCAGATAATTGGAGATTTGGTGGGAAACCGGCTCAAATAGTTTTTGCAGAAGTTGCAAAAACTATTTCCAAATATGAACCTGTAACAGTATGTGTAAATGAAGATCAGTATTCTAATGCGTTTAATTGTTTGGACGAAAATATACGTGTAGTTGAAATCTCAAATAATGATTCATGGATTCGTGATTGTGGAGCGACTTTTGTTACAAATGGAAAAGAAATAAGGGGAGTTGACTGGGAATTTAATGCTTGGGGTGGTCTTGTAGATGGACTTTATTTTCCGTGGGATAAAGATGATAAAGTTGCGCAAAAAATGTGTGAAATTGAAAGAAAAGGCAGATATAGGTCAGAGGGTTTTGTTTTAGAAGGTGGATCAATACATGTAGATGGAGAAGGAACATTAGTTACTACAGAGGAATGTCTCTTAAGCGAAGGAAGAAACAAACACTTGTCCAAAAAAGAAATTGAAGGAAAATTAAAAGATTACCTTGGAATTGAAAAAGTAATTTGGTTAAAACGTGGAATTTATAACGATGAAACAAATGGGCACGTTGACAACATTTTTAGTTTTGTAAAACCCGGAGAAGCTGTTTTAGCGTGGACTGAAAATAAAAATGATCCACAGTATGAAATATGTCAAGAATGCTTAGAAATACTGGAAAATGAAAAAGATGCAAAAGGTAGGGAAATAAAAATTCATAAACTTCTTTTACCAGAGCCAATTTTTATAACAAAGGAAGAAAGCAAAGGAGTTGATGCAGTAGATGGAACTCTTCCAAGAACTCCTGGAGATAGCCTCGCGGCATCTTATGCAAATTTTTATATAGTAAACAAAGCAGTAATTTTCCCGATTTTTAACGATCCAAATGACGAAAAAGCAAGAGAAACTCTCAAAAAAGCTTTTCCAGACAGAGAAATAGTTGGAATTTATGCAAGAGAAATACTCTTAGGTGGAGGGAACATTCACTGTATAACTCAACAAATTCCTGAAGTGGAGGAAACAAAATGAGTCCAAAAGCAGTAGTCGCTCTAGGTGGTAACGCTCTTGGAAAAATTCCTCGGGAACAAATAGAAAAAATAAAGGAAGCGTCGACTAATATCGTAGATTTAATTGTAAACGGATATGAAGTCGTTTTAACGCACGGGAATGGACCTCAGGTCGGAATGATAAATTTAAGTTTTGAAGAAAGCTCTAAAATAAATAAAAATATCCCAAAAATGAATCTGTCTGAATGTATTGCTATGAGCCAGGGATATATAGGTTGTCATCTTCAAATGAAGAGGCTGAAAAATATTGCAAAGAAGGACATTTTGCTCCGGGAAGTATGCTACCAAAAGTTCAGGCAGCAATTAGATTTGTCAAAAAAAGAAAGGGCCGGGAAGGGCTTATTTGTTCTCTTTCTAGAGCAAAATTTGCTATAAAAGGGGAAGATGGAACAAAAATAAAGTAAAAATATTTAAATTTTTTTCTTAAATCCCCATTTCATCGGTGTTTTGACCTTGTTCAAAAATTTTTTACAAAAAATTTACAAAAAATTCATACACTTTTACGTTCAATGTGCTATAATTATTTCTGTAAAAAATTTTTATTAAGGATGTGTTTTTGATGGGTATTGTGGATTATTTGGTTAATGCGGGAGTTTCGGTGGCTAGTGCGTTGTTGGCGTTTATTGTGTTTAGTGCGATTAAGGAGAAGGTTCCCTTTTTCCAGAGCAAAAGGCAGAAAGCGCTTAATACGTTCATTGAGAAGCAAGCTAAAGAGGATCAAGATATAGCGAAGATTCTTAAAGGCGAAAAGGTAGACGCGAAGCAAAACACGAGTGACACCCAGAAAGATGCCGGAAAGTAGTAGCCTGTAAGAAAAAAGAGCAATGTCGGTCGTGTTTTGTGATGTAGGGCCTATGGTTGGTTCATTGTATATGGTTTAAATTGATTGGCATGCTCCTCCTGTTTTTAGGAGTAAAAGTTTGAGTTGTGGTTTATAACTAGGACTTACGTAAAACAAATGGAAGTCGTTGATTTCTGTTTGTTTTTTGTATATTTAAAACTCTAATTTTGCAGAAGACAAGGATTAATACTTTACCCTTTTAGTATAAACCAAAGAAATCGGAACAAAAAAAGAAGCAGTAGTTAACTGCTTCAAAAAAATTTGGTGATCCATCGGAGATTCGAACTCCGGACACCTTGATTAAAAGTCAAGTGCTCTGCCAACTGAGCTAATGGATCACTAAAACACACCCCTCAATTCTAAAGCAAAATCATCAAATTGTCAACCGGTTAACAAAAAAAATATAAACTGTTAATGCTTTTAAAATATTAGTCCTGAGATGTTTTCCGTTTACCTTCATAAATAAATTGAGTCAAATCTCTTCTGGCTTTTTGTATGTCATTTATCACAAGAACCATTTTTGAATCAATAGTTTCGTTTCGTACATTGTTGTCGGTTGGGAGGCGGAATTGATAGATTGGAAAACTTAAATAAGTCAGCGATCTAGATGCAAGTTTTGTTATTTCACTTGGCTTAAAGTTAGTAGTTATCAAAGGAGCTATAGTCGAAATAAGTTTTGTAATTTGTCCAATATTTAAATTTCTACTTTTTTCAAAAATAGCTTTCATAACATTTCTCTGGCGTTCAGTTCTATCATAATCAGAACCGATACTATCTCGATTTCTCGAGTGTGTCAAAGCTTGTCTACCGGTCAAATGCATAATCCCGGACCCTTTAAGTAAATTTATATCACCCGAGTTTTTGTTTATATAATTTACCTCAAAAGGAGTCAAATCTATTTCAATCCCACCAATTGTGTCTACTATTTTTTCAAAATTATCGAAATCAACAAGTACGTACCGATCTATTCCAATTCCAAAATTATATTTTATAGTATTAATCGTTACTCTTGCTCCGCCATGAGTATAAGCAGCATTTAGTCTGTCTTCGGAATAACCAGGGATTCTCACCCACATATCTCTCATAAGAGATGTAATTTTTAGTTTTTTGTTCCTTGCATCTACCGATAAAAGAAGTATAGTATCAGTTCTGCCTGAATCTCCAGCAGATTGCGAATCTGTTCCTAGTAGAAGTACATTCAAAATCATGTTATCGCAAACTGTGTCATCTTGAGTTTCAACAGGCGGATCTCCTATTTCTTTATAATTAAACGAATTCAGAGTAACATAAAAATATATAAGTGTACAACCGGCGATACCAATTAACGAAAAAAATATAGCAAAAAAAATCTTCCCCCACGCAATTTTGCGCTGGATATCTTCCCTTCCAGACGATATATCTATATATTCTGTTTTTTTAAACCTAGATAGGTCGTTTTTGTCATTTTTATACATAGTACATTGCCTCTACGGTTTTATTTTTTATTATATTTAATAAATGGATACAAATCAATACAACAAAGACAAAAGTTTAAATTTACTTAGAATACTTAGTTGTCAATTATTAATATATTTTCTCATAAATATTGTAAATATTTATCGTATATACATATTAAAAATTAATTATATGTCGAAATATTCTTAGTTTTTTACTTGTATTTTGTTTCAATTTATATTATCCTAGTTTTTGAGAGTATTATAATAAATAAATACGTATTATGGGGTGGTTAATTATGGCGCTTTATAATAGGCTTAAAAATATAGTGGTTATAGGGACAGGTGGAACTATTGCTGGAACGGGAAAGTCTGGAATGACACTTTCATATCAATCTGGACAAATTGAAGTTAACGATCTAATTGCTGAAATTCCAGAGTTGAAAGATATTGCAAATGTAACTTCAAATGAGCTTTTAAGTGTAGATAGCTGTGATATAACAGGACGTGACTGGATACACATTGCTAATTACATAAATGAAACAGCAAATAGCAGTGATGTAGACGGATTTGTTATAACTCACGGAACCGATACTTTGGAAGAAACTGCATTTTTCCTAAATCTTACAGCAAAAACTAGCAAACCAATAGTAATTACTGGTTCTATGCGTCCTTCTACAGCTATGAGTCCAGATGGGCCTTTTAACATATTTCAAGCGGTTGCTTTAGCTAGCAGTGAAGAAGCTATCGGGAAAGGAGTTCTTGTTGCGTTTTCTGATTCAATTTACGGAGCTAGAGATGTACAAAAGACAAACACATTTAAAGTTTCTGCATTTAACCAAAGGGATTTAGGTTCATTTGGATATATAAGAGACGACAAAACTTATTTTTTCGCATCTTCAACTAAAAAACATACATTCAATTCTGAATTTGATATATCTGAAATTAGCGAACTTCCATACGTTAGTATAGCTCCATTTTTTGCTGATGCTGATACAAAAATTTTAGATTATTTGCAAGAAAATAGCCAGGGAATAATTGTTTCTGGGGCTGGATGTGGTGGATGCAGTGTTATATGGGACAAAAAGATACAAGAATTTATGTCAAAAGGGTTTCCCGTAATCAGAAGTTCTAGAATTTCAAATGGAATTGTTACAAGTGAATATATTTCTCAGAAGGGAATATTTTCAAATACCCTATCTCCTCAAAAAGCTAGAATATTACTTTCTTTAGCACTCACTAGAACTAATGATATCGACACAATTAGAAATATATTCGAAACTTATTAGTGTGTTTTTTAGAATTTTGATATATAATTTACCCTAAAAGAGCTAAAAATGCTCAATTATTAGGAGGGTAAAAATGGGTAAAAAAAATATAAAATATGCAATCAAGATTTTTGTACTTTTGTGTATTTTATTTAATATCTCGCCAAATATCAAAGCTGTTGAGGACGATGTTGAAATTGTTGTCTATCATACAGGCGATATTCATGGACAGGGAGAGAGTGTGTACAGCGGAACAAACCTTACTAAAATAGGCTTTGATATGATAAAAAGTATAAAAGATAGCACTCCGAACAGTGTTTTAGTTGATTCTGGTGACGCAATTTTCGGAACATATTTTTCTAGATACAGTGAAGGCCTTGATATAATAAATCTTATGAATCTTGTAGGTTATGATTTAATGGCTCTTGGTAGTAGTGAAATAAGTTTTGGTTTAGATTCATTTTTTAGGTGTTTAAATGCTGCTAATTTTCCAATATTGTCTTCGAATGTTTATATGAACGAAAAACCACTTCTTAACCAAACTGGGAAAAGTAACGGACAGAATTCTATAATTGAAATTGCGGGTAAAAAAGTTGGATTTTTCGGATTAACTACTGAAGAGACTAGATTTGTATGTTTTAGTCCCGATTTAAAAAATATTTTTTTTAAAGATGAAATAGAAGCTGCCAAGTCTGAAGTAAAAAAACTTAAACAGCAAAACGTTGATGCTATTGTAGCTTTGGCTCATATTGGAGACGATCTATCCAGTAAAATTACAAATAAAGAAATTGCAAAAAAAGTACCTGGGATCGATGTAATAATAGATGCTTACAGCCATAAAGAGTATATTTTTGAAGAAAACTCTGTGTTAATTACTCAAACTGGAGCGGGTCTTGCTAATTTGGGAAAAATAAATATAAAATTTTCTAAAAATAAACCGAAAAAAATAAAAGCAAGTTTAATTTCTGCAAATGAAATCGGTAAAACTATAAATCCTGACAGTAAAATTACTAGAATTTACAGAAATTTAAAGTCTAAAATAGGTGATTTTCAGGACACAGTTATCGGCAAAGTAAGAAATAATCTTTACGGTTCAGTTTATAATAACGTGGATATAAGTAACATTTCTGAGACAAATATGGGTAACTTTGTTTGTGATGCAATGTTAGATTCCGGGAAAAAACTTTTAGAGAATACAGAAAATAGTGATCTTTGTGTTGTTTCCCTTATAAATGGCAAATCAATTTGTGGATCTATAAAATCAGGTTACATTAAAATGGATCAAGTTTATAGTTTGTTTCCGTCTGATAGAAAAATATATGTAAAAGTTATAACTCCAAAAACTCTTTATCAACTGCTAGAAGAATTCGCAAGTAAAATTACTTTTTGTTACGCACAGAATGAATGTGCAACTCCGCGTTTTAGTTGTTTTCCTCACGTATCTGGAGTGGAAATTGAAATTGACCCCTATGCTGAATCCTATGATTATAGTAAAAATTTATCAGGGAAAAGAATAACAAATATAAAAATAAACAGTGGAGGTAAAATAAGTGAAATCCTTTCAAGAGATGATGATAAAAGTAGGATTGCTTTAATTTTTAGTGATGATTTAATGTATAATTTTGCATCTTACGATTTAAATTCTTCTACTTCTGGAGATTACCTTTATGATGTTGTTGCAAATTATATAAAAACTCTTACATATAAAAATTTTGGAGAGTTTTCTTACCCATATTTTGATAAAAGAGTTAAAATACACCAAAAGAATTTAAAACAAACATTTGATTCAGAAATTACCTTAAAAGATGAAACAGGAAAACTAAGTCTAGTGCCTGTAGAGTTAACTATTGACGGGAACGATCCCGAATATTTTAGAACAGACGAGAATGCAAAAATAGAGCTAAAAAGTTTATCGTCAGGCCCCCATATTGTAAAATTAAAATATTGTGATAAATTCAGTGAAATTTATATAAATAATGAAATTGGACTTAAAAATGGTGCAGTGGAATTTTTTGATGAATTCAATAGTGAGGTTGAAAGTGTTTCCAATATTATAGGTCAAATAAGTTACGATATAACTGATGATTATGAAAATTTAGTTATTTTTGCGCAAAATTCATACAGAAATCTTAATGATCTTCAGAAAACAAAAATTTTAAATTATAACAAACTTAAACAAGCTGAAGAAAAAGTTAGACTTCTAAATAACAGCTCTGATCCTATGAACATTATAACAAAACTAGGTAGTGATAGGGCTGCTTTAACTATAATTTCAGCAGTTATTTTTGTGGTAGGTGCATCAATTATTATATATTTAAAACAAAAATTTAAAAAATCTCTTGACATATTTGTATAATATATGTTATAATGAAATTGGTAGGTGATTAAATCTACCGAATGTAAAATACAGTTGGTTTAGGAAGGGTGATTATCATGAGAAAAGTTGAAATATTAGATATTGAAAGAAGAGATATTGAGTTAGTAGAAAGAGCAAAAATTAAGAAAGAGTGGAACTTTACTGAAGGCGGCTAGTGCCGAATTATAAAGGACTGCTGATACTTAAAAAAGGCTAAGACTACAAAATACACTGAAGTTAAGTTTTAGTTGCCGGGTGAGCCACCCTACAGGAAAATATTTGCCGCTCAGGCAGCTGACAGATATTCAGTAGCGACTTGTGGCTTTCAGTGATTCACGGAACCGAAATGGCTGAAAAATAGTATAGATTTGGATTTTTTTAAAGAAAGGACTGATACATTATGAGTAACGAAAAAATACAAAAAGTAGAACATACAGACGGATTCGATCTGGTTTCAGGTGGTGGAGTCATCGTTGTAGGCTGCTTGCTATACCTTGTTCATTATTTTTCGAAATTCTTCGCTAGTCGTTCGCGCAGAAAGCTGGGGAAAGAGTAAAGTGGTAAGACATACTCTTCCAGACCGCAGTCCTTCATCATCTGTTTGGCTGCACCGCGGCTGGTCCCGATGACCCGTACAACTACGAGATGGGGACCTTGAGAACGCGTAGTTTGAAAAAACTTCCAATTTGTTAGTTGGGCTAGCGGACTACACTTCTTTGGTAATTGTAAAATATATATAAAAAATAGAAAAATAGATTGACATTTTTATATAAAGTGTGATATAATAAAATTGGTAGCAGGAGAGCTACCAATTTAAGTGAAATTTTCAAAGAAAGGAATGATGAGTTATGAGTAATGAAAAAAATCTCGAAAAATTGGAGGACCAGGACGGTCTTCAGGAAGTTGCAGGTGGACACGGAGAGCAACATCCAAATAACAGACGCGTGAAGTGTGAAAAAACTCCAAAATGCCGGCGTGGTGATGGAGATAAGGGATGTGATGCTCCAGCTGAAGGTCCAAGACCTGAATAACAAAGATCTCCTAATAGTAACGAAAAAAATTCAATAAGTTTCTGACACACACCTATCTCCATAGGTGTGTGTCTTTTATTCCGCAGTCAACCGCCTTGAACACAGGGTCTTTTCCTTCATGCTTTTGTCTGGAATAATCAGAAAGACATCTAATTGCTCTGTCAGAAATAAGTAAAATTGCGACTATGTTTACTATTGACATAAACCCCATACATACATCGGCGCAGTTCCATGCAAGCTCTGAACTTGCAATCATTCCCCAAAATACGGGTAAAATGCAAAGAGCTCTGAATACAAATAAAATTTTACTAGAATTATTTATAAAAAGCATATTTGCTTCTGAATAACAGTGATTTCCTATTATTGAACTGAATGCAAAAAGAAAAATTGAAATAGAAATAAAATGAATTCCTATAGGTCCGAGAGAGTTACTGAGTGACTGCTGAACAATTTGGATACCTTCTTGGCTTGAATTTAAATTTACACCCGATGCCATGATTATAAATGCCGTTGTAGTGCAGATGATAGTATCTATAAAAACAGAAATTATTTGAGCGAGGCCCTGTTTCACTGGATGAGAAACCGATGCTGTTGCAGCAGCATTTGGTGCACTTCCCATACCAGCTTCATTTGAATACAGTCCTCTTTTTATCCCAATTAAAAGGACACTTCCACCGAACCCAGAAAAAATAGATTTAAAATCCATAGCATCTTTTATAATATAGCTAATTAATCCGGGAAGCTTGTCCAGATTTATAAAAATAATATAAAGTCCAACTCCTATGTACAAAGATGCCATTACAGGAACAATAAATGCAGAAATAAATCCAACTCTATGTATTCCACCAAAAATTATAAGAGCAAATAAAACAGATAAAACTATACCAATAGCATGCGGCCAAATAGTTTTAACATAATTTGGTACGTAATATTCGAGCGATGCTGAAATTTGGTGCGCCTGAAGAGCATTAAACCCAAATGAAAAGCAAACTATTAAAAAACAAGAAAACATAACCCCAAGTTTCCTTTTTCCGAGGGCACTTTGGATATAATAAGCCGGTCCGCCACGAAATGATACGTTATCGCTGTTTGGAACTTTATATATTTGCGCTAAAGTACTTTCTATAAAGGCCGACGCTGAACCAAGTATTGACATTACCCACATCCAAAAAACCGCTCCTGGTCCCCCAGTGATTAAAGCCGTAGCAATTCCTGCAATGTTTCCAGTTCCAACCCTAGATGCGGTTGAAATCATTAAAGCTTGGAATGATGAAACTTTTTTCCCGGGAGATTTTTCAGGAAGTAACCTAATCGCTTCTGCAAAATATCTTATCTGTACAAATTTAGTTGCAAGTGAAAAATATACACCACAAATTACTAATAGTCCCACTAAAATATACACATAAAGAAAATCATTCAGAACCGACAAAAAACTATTAATTTGAGTCATATACTTACCTCCCAATTTCAACTGCTAAGATTATAACACAAATTTTCCCTTATTTTTATAAATAAATTTTATTTTTCTTCTTTTTGTTTACGCTGATTATCCCTCCAACAGCTCCAGAAATCAGCATGCTAACAAATCTTATAAATGTAATGATACTTAAGTTTTCTCCAGAAAAAATTAACCCTACGAAGAAAATAAAAACAAACATAAGAAAAGACGAAATTAGGCCCAAAATCATCCCTTTTTCTTTTAAAACATAAGCTGAAACGTAACCTGAGAAAAATGAACCTATTATTGGGCAAAGAAGCATAAAATAATAAAAAAATTTATTCGGAGTGGTTTGACTTTGTGAAAAAACAGTGGATATAAGCAAAATTAAAACTACACAAGTAAAAAAACCCGAAATTACCCCTGAAAAAATTGCCGGTAGAAACCCTAATTTTAATTTTTTTCTTTTTTTATGTACTGCCACTTGTTACTGCACTCCTTAATAGAAAAATATCACAAGAACCTAAAATCCTTGTGATATTAATATTCAAGATACGACCAAGGTTATGCCTAAATTATCTTTACTCTTTTACCTCTCTAGACACCTTTTCAGTAGTATTTATTTGTGCGATCGCCCATTTTTTTATTCTTATTTTTTCAGTTCCACTTTCTATAACTACAGAGTCAGCTGAATCTTTTATGCTTATAACTTTACCAACTATCCCTCCGATTGTTGTTACGTCGTCTCCAATCTGTAAATTATTTCTCATTTGCTCTTCTTCTTTTCTCTTTTTTTGCTGAGGTCTTAAAAGGAAAAAGTACATACCGCCCATCACTGCAGCATAAACTGGAATTGCTCCTAAAAGTTGACCTAAGTGACCTGCTTCGGCAAAATTAAACATATAACAACCTCCAAATAAAATTACATGTATTTATTATACCACATGTAAATAATTTTTTAAACACTATAAATTTATTACATTTTTTCTGGTGTTGATATGTTAAACATATTTAATATATTTCTTATTATAGTTCTGACGTATCCGCACAAAGAAAGCCTTGCGTACATAATCGCTGGATCGTCGCACATTACCTTGCAAGTAGAATAAAATTTATGAAACAAGTTTGCAAGAGTTATAACATATCTTGTAATTTTTGTCGGATCATAATTTTTTGCAGATCTTATCATATCAGTTGTAAGAGTTGCCATATGAAAGATCAGTTCCCTTTCTTCTTTCGTGTCAAGCAAGGAAAAATCCAAATTTTTATTGTTCATATTTTCAATTAATTCTTTTGCACACAAGTTAAATATACTGCAAATTCTGGCGTGCGCATACTGAACGTAATAAACTGGATTTTCAGCGTCACTTTTTACAGCTAAATCTAAGTCAAAGTCCATTGCTCCTCCAGCTTCGTACATGTTAAAAATAAATCTAGCTGCATCGGAACTGACTTCGTCTAACAAATCTGAAAGATAAACTGCTGTGCCAGACCGTTTACTCATTTTTATAACTTCTTTACCTTTAACGAGTCTAACTAATTGTACAAGAAGAATTTGAAGTCTTTCTGGATCTATTCCAAGTGCTGCCATTGCACCTTGCATCCTTGCCACATGACCGTGATGATCAGCTCCAACTATATCTATACATAGATCAAATTTACGCTTTATTAGTTTGTTTCTGTGATACGCTATGTCGGCGGCAAAATACGTTGGGATCCCGTTGTTTCTCACTAAAACTTCATCTTTCTCCGATCCAAAAAGTGTCGCTTTATACCAAAGTGCTCCGTCAGCTTCATATGTATACCCTTTTGTCTTTAAAGTGTTTATAACGTCGTCAACTTCGCCATTTTTATAAAGATCACTTTCACAGAACCAATTATCGAATTTTATTTTGTATCTTAGCAGATCTTTTTTCATTTTTTCTATGTTTATAGGAAGTGCAAAGTCACTTAACGCTTTTTTTCTTTCTTTTTCGTCTTTCTCTATGAAACTGCTGCCGCGGACATTTGCAAACTTTTCCGCAAGAGATTTTATGTCGTCGCCATGATATCCGTCTTCTGGGAACGGGACTAATTCCTCACCTAAAAATTTTTGCTTATACCTTGCATCCAGTGACCTTGCAAATTTATCGATTTGGTTTCCGGCATCGTTTATATAAAACTCACGGAAAACATCGTAACCATTAGCTTCTAGTACTGCGGCCAAACAGTCTCCAAAAGCCCCAATTCTAGCATTGCCCATATGCATAGGACCGGTAGGATTTGCCGATACGAATTCGACCATAACCTTTTTGCCGTTTCCAATATTAGACCTGCCAAACTTTGCTCCTAAATAATCAACTTCTTCCAGAACTTTTGTGTAAAATTCTTGAGTCAGAAAAAAGTTTATAAACCCGGGTCCTGCAATTTCTACTTTTTCAATTAAACTATTAAGGGATTTTAAGTCAGAAACTACTATTTTTGCGATTTTAGGCGACGGCATCTTAAAAATTTTAGATGAAATTAAGGCGATATTTGACGAAAGGTCTCCATTTTTTCTGTCGGCGGGAATTTCCACATTTATCGCGGGAGTTTCTGTAAGTGGTAGAATACCGCTAGAAACTGCGCTGTTTAGTGCATCCCTTATAGAAGACCTGATATTTTCGATAACCATAACAAGAACGTTAGACATTTTAATTCTCCTTTACCTTTATGCAGACTTCATTTTCAGATACTGTACTCGAATTTATATCCATAGAGTATTCAAGTCGTAAAAAAGCTGATTTTTTTTCATGTTTAAACTCTATAGATTTCGTATAAAATCCCATACTTAACATTCCGTTTTCTGTTTGATATTGGCTGTAATGCCTTTTACCTTTCTCAAGTATAAGTTTGGTTTTAACTGAACCAATTTTCGTGATTATAACTAGATCTTGCGACTCTACATTAATGAAACACAAATCGCCTTCTTTGTAGTTAAGTTCAGGGTTGACCTCTTGGTAAGTTATCAAATATTTTCCGTTTTCTTCTTTGTAAGTTCCCCTTGATATGAACTTCAAACTATTTTGTTCGTCATTAATTTTCTGTTTGTTAACAATAAATATTACAATTTCTCTTTCCATCTTCATCTCCATTTGCTTATATCGACTACTTCTACATTTTTACCTATATCCAATTGCAAAAATAAATTTGCGGTTTTTACGAAATTTTCTTTGCTGCCACTTATAAATATATTTATTTTCCCCCTTTTACTTTTTGAAGATTTTAGATTTTTTTCTTGAAGAAAACTAAAAATTTTTTCAGCTGCTTCCTTTCCCGGTTCAACTAGATTTACTTTTGTTCCTATTATAGATTTTATTACATCCTTTATTATCGGGTAATGCGTACATCCAAGTATTATAGTGTCTATTGACGAATTTTTGAAGTCGTTTAGGTATTTTTCTGCATAGTTAACTAAAATTTTACTAGACATATCAATATGCCCAGTTTCAATCAAAGGAACGAATTCTGGACATTCTTGTTGTTTTACATAAACTTGTGGCAATAGCTTTATTAGCCTGTTTTTATATGAATTGCTTTTTATCGTCGATTCTGTCCCGATTACTCCGATTCGTTTGTTTTTGGTGGTCCTTATGGCTGCGCTGCAAGCTGCATTTACAACTCCTATAAACGGAACACTCGCGTTTAATGTTTTAAAATCGACAACTGAACTTATTGTGCCACAGGCAGCTAAAGCAATTTTTACACCACTGTTTACCAAAAATGATAAATTTTGCCTAGCGTACGTAGTCAAAGTTTCAATTTTTTTGTCACCATAAGGAACACGGCTTGTATCCCCAAAATAAACTATATCTTCATTTGGCATTAATCTTGCAATTTCTTTTAATGCAGTAAGACCACCTAACCCAGAATCAAATATCCCAATGGGTTTGTCCCGCATTTTGATTTTCCCCCATTTTAAAATTATTTTTTAGACATCTAAATATTGTTCTTGCAAAGGCAAAGGTCTTTCTTACGAAGTTTTTTTTGCTTTTCAAGTGCAAGTTTGATTATTTTATCAATTAAGCTGGGAAAATCAATTCCGTAATGTTGCATAAGTTTAGGGTACATGCTAATTGGAGTAAAACCTGGGAATGTGTTGATTTCATTTAAAAATATTTCTGATGTTTTAGAATCGACTAAAAAATCAACTCTTGCAAGGCCTTGACATCCAGTAATTTTGTAAGCTTTTCTTGCTATAATTTTAATTTTTTCAGAAAGACTACTTGAGATTCTTGCCGGGATAAAAAGCTCAGAAGAGCTATCTATATATTTTGCGTCATATGTATAAAACTCTGCACCAGGGACAATTTCTCCAGGTTCTGAAACTATAATTTCATCGTTCCCTAAAACAGCACACTCAATCTCTTTCCCTTCTATCGCCTGCTCTACAATAATTTTTTTGTCTTCATTTTTTGCAGTTTCTATAGCAAAAATAAGATCGTTTCTATTTTTAGCTTTACTAATTCCAACTGAAGAACCTGAACTTGAAGGTTTGACAAACAAAGGGTAATTTTCTAGACTCGATTCTATTTGCGCTATAATTTCATTTTCATTTTCTTTAAATTCGTCGTAAAAAAACCAGAAAAATTTAGGTTTTTTTACGCCTTTGCTTGTAAGTAAAGTTGCCGTAGCAGTCTTATCCATGCAAATTACACATGAACCGGCATCACAACCAGCGCAAGCTATCCCAGATGATGAGAAAAGCCCTTGAATTTTTCCATCTTCTCCGTTTTGACCATGAAGTGCCGGTATAACCACATCAACACTAATTTTTTTTATTTCCTCTCCATCTAAAACCACGAAAGCTGGATCTTTTGAATCTAGCAAGACTGAAACTTTTTGATTTTCAGGATTTTTTTCCCATTCTCCATTTAAAATTTCATCTATAGTTCCTTTATACAGATACCAAGTACCTGATTTTGTTATCCCTATTGTAAAGATGTTATATTTTCTCGGAGACAGATTTTCTAAAATTGCACAGGCTGAAATCCTGGAAATTTCATGTTCTGAAGATATACCCCCGAATAACAAAGCAACACTAAGTTTATTCATTTTTAAGCCTCTTTCTTCATAGAAAAATTAGTATAATTAGAGTTGTTAGTGCAAATAATATTATTTATGTCAAGTCACAAATAGCCCATGCTAAATACTATGTTTTACTATATAATATTAGCACAATATAGTAAATAGGTTCAACAAAAAAATGTAAAAATTTATCGTTTTTAATCAATATTACTATTGACAAAGCGAAAAATATAATTATAATATAGACTTACGTACAGGTGATTCTGTATCTTGTTTCATGTGAAGATAGTGAGGGGGATGTAGTGTATGGAGGGAACTGGTTTGTCAGATTTAAATAAAGAGCAGCTTGGGGATCAAAGTGATTGTGAGACTGCTAAGAGTTCTAAAAAGCCGGATTCTGAAAAGCAAAAAGGCTCTGGTGATGTTGCTGATGAACCGGAAGGGTTGAAGTCTATCGGTGGGTCCTTTTGTAGAAATAGTGCCCAGGATGAGACGGAGATTAAAATAAGTGAAGGAACTGTAAATGGCGCTTCTAAACAAGAGGAATTGAGCTCTAAGGGTAACTCCTACACTCAGGCAAATAAAGGTGGATTTAGGAATAAAAATAGGCAGGGAAATTTTAAGGGATCTGATAAAGAAAAAAGTGAAGCTGAGAAAAACAGAATTTTTCAAAATCAAATGAGAGCATTTAAACACGATAGTTCTGATAAGGTCAGAGAGTACAGGAGTAGGATGACTTTTATGTCTCAAAAAGATAGGAGAAAAATGAAATCTGAAGCTGCAATGAGGAAAAAATATAGATATAGAAAAGGTAACGGCTAGGGTTTGTTGATTTTTTATCGAGCGTGTTCATATTTAAGTGGTTTTGGAGAAGTTTTTCAGGTAATGTTTGTTTTCTCGTTTTTGATATGGGTTTGTTTTTAGTTATATTATATGTTTTTGGGTGCTTGTGATGTCGATTTTTCGTCCTGACTTGTGTGTTAATAAAGTATCGAGTATCAGTAAAGAAGTGTTGGATGATCTGGGTGTAAAAAATATACTTTTGGATATTGACGATACTATCTCTTCTAGTCAAGATTTTTTTGTGGATAAAGAGACAAAGAATTGGCTGAAAATGCTGGAAGAGTTGTCTGTGAAAGTAGTGATTGTTTCTAATAACTCTTTTGAACGTGTAAAGTATTTTGGGGAAAGTTTACATATACCTTATGTATTTAAAGCTCTGAAACCGATGCCGTTTAAGGTGAAAAAGGTGATTGACTCAATTGGTGCAAAGAAAGAAAATACAGTTATTATCGGCGATCAAATATTTACGGATGTTTTAGTGTCGAAAATACTAGGAATAAAGTCAGTTTTAGTTGAGCCTATAGGAGAAAGTGGTAAATTTAGTCTTAAATTTAAAAGGTACTTAGAAAAATTTATAAAAAGTAGTTGGATTAAAAAATAAAATTTTTACCTGGAAATTTGATGTGAGTTTGTGTTATCATACGTTCAGGTTTTATTTGTATTTTTTGGGGGGCTTTAAATGGACGACAGGACTATAATGTTTCCTCTTGGGAACGATAAAAAACATAATCTTAGGCAAACTTTATTCGATGTTTACCAGGCTTTGGCAGAGAAAGGGTACAATCCAATAAGTCAGATGGTCGGGTATTTGATTTCCGGAGACCCTACTTATATAACGAACTATAAAGATGCAAGGACTATTATGTCGCGTCTTGATAGGGATGAGCTCCTAAAAACACTTATAAAATTTTATTTAACTAGTTGATTTGTACTAAACTGGCATTATGAAATTTAAAAGTTTAAAAATTTGACAGGTTGCAAAACATAAAGTTACACCGATTATTGTCGGTAAAATTGCTGAAAAAAATGTCCATTTTGTGCTGCCTGTTTCTTTTTTTATCGTCCAAAGTGTTGTCCCACAAGGAAAATGAAAAACTGAAAATAGCATTGTGCATATAGCTGTTGTGTAAGTCCATGAATTTGATATAAGCAAACTATGAAGTTGACTTAAATTACCAAGTTCTAAAATGCTTTCAGTAGATAAGTAGCTCATTATAATTATAGGTATGACGATTTCATTTGCTGGAAAACCTAGAATGAAGGCTAAAAGTATAACGCCGTCAAGCCCTATAATTTTTGCAAATGGATCTAGAAAATTTGCACTATATGACAAAATCGAAAGTCCGGAAATTTTTGTATTCGCGAATATCCATATAATAAATCCAGCAGGAATAGCAAGCATAACTGCCCTTGCTAATACAAAGATAGTTCTGTCAAATACGGACCGAACTAAAATCTGACTAATTTTTGGCTTTCTGTAAGGTGGAAGCTCCAATATGAAAGATGATGAAATTCCTTTTAAAAATGTTTTTGATAAAAAAAGAGAAACTAAAAATGTAACAGTTACAGCTAAAAGTATTATAAAAGTTATTATAATTGCCGAAACTATAGATCTAAATTTTTCGGGAATAAGTATTGAAAAAAACATTGCTGTCACTGAAAGTAGTGTAGGGATTCTGCCATTACATGGAATAAAGTTATTTGTAATAGTTGCAATTAAACGTTCTCTAGGTGAATCGATAATTCTACAACCAGACACCCCACAGGCATTACACCCAAATCCCATACACATAGTTAAAGCTTGTTTTCCATGGGCTCCAGAATTTTTAAAAAGTCTGTCTAAATTGAACGCAACTCTTGGAAGGTACCCGATATCTTCTAAAAAAGTGAATAAAGGGAAGAATATAGCCATAGGTGGAAGCATGACAGAAACAACCCAAACAAGAGTCCTGTAGACACCAAAAATAAGAAGATTACTTAATTGATTTGGAATATGTAAAATTGAAAAAATGTTAGATAAAAAATTTTCTCCTTGGAATAAATAAAACGATAGTAGTTCTGATGGATAATTTGCTCCAACAATAGTCAGCCAAAATATTATCAGTAAAGCAAAAATCATTACTGGAAAACCAGTAATTTTTGATGTTAAAAATTTATCCATAGTTCTGTCAAATCTATCATAGTTTTTGTTTTTTAAATTGACGCAAACTTTAAATATTTTTTCTGCCCTTTCTACTATTGAACTTGAAATCGTATCCTGGATAAAGTTTTCGTTTTTTGTATTTTTTATTATTTTTTTTATTTCATTTTCTACAAAAAATTTAGTTTCAAAATCAAGCTCCAAATATTTTGATATCTTTTCGCAAAATTTTTTATCTGATTCTAGCATTTTTATAGAAACCCATCTGGAATCAAATATATTTTTTGCTTTAAGTTTTATTTCATCTTCTATTTTTTTTATTGATTCTTCTAAGATGTTTCCATAATCTGTATTAATTTTAAAAGTTTTCTGTTTTTTATCGCAAATTTTTTTAGTTTCTTCAACTAATTTAGATAGTCCAGTTCCTTTTCTACCGTCAGTTCCAACTACAATTGTTCCGAGTTGAAGTGAAAGTTCATCTAAATTGATTTCTATTCCTTTTTTAATTGCTTCGTCTATTAAATTTACACAAACTACAGCATTTTGAGTCACTTCGAGTATTTGAAGGGCAAGTCGGAGACTTCTTTCGAGTCTTGTTGCATCCAATACAATAATTATTGCATCAAAACTATTAAAGCATATAAAATCTCTAGCAACTTCTTCTTCTACTGAACTAGCAAAAAGAGAATAAGTTCCCGGAGTATCAATTAATTCAAATTTTTCGCTATTGTAAAAAAATTTTCCTTTGGCACTTTCTACAGTTTTTCCGGGCCAGTTACCTGTGTGTTGATTAAGTCCCGTTAGATGATTAAAAATTGTACTTTTCCCAACGTTAGGATTTCCTGCAATACCAATTTTCTTTATATTTTTTTGTTTCATTTTTTTTATATATAAGGCATTTTCTGCCATAAACATAAATTAAACCTCCGGAAAGATTCATATTTTTACAATTATTTTGCTTGAAAGTTCAGATCTAAATGCGACTACAGTATCCCTTATAAGGTAAGCTGTGGGATCTAATAAAGGGCTTTTTCCTAAAACTTTTATTTTGCTACCTTGAATTATACCCAAATCAAACAGTCTTCTTCTCTTAATCCCAGTTTCAAGTACACAGCAAACGGTGCAAGTTTTATTTGTTTCGACTTCATTTAAAGATAGAATCAAACTATCTGTTTTTATATTGTTCAATTTTAAAATTAGCCCCCTTTTGTTTCATACTATGAACTAAATCTATTAAAGTTAACATTTCTGGCTCAATTTTAGTGTTTTTTAATACTTTTAATTTATTTTTTTAGGAACCAAGAGCGTTTTTATAAAAAATAAGTATAGTTTAGTTCTACTTAGAGAAGCTTTCCCATATTAATTTGATAAAGGGGGGGACAAGTATGAATATAGAAAATGAAAATATAGGATTTAACAGTGCAGTTTTATTTTTGAATGAAAAGTTCAGAAATTTAGCTAAAAATATTGATCCCGAAGCAAAAAAATCTATTTATGAGATTAGAGTTCGGGTAAATAAAGCATTAGCTTTTATTTGTTATGAGAAAACTTATTTTTTATGTAAAGACGGAAAAATCTCAGAAGACGAAACTGATTTTATTGTCTCTCCTATAGATATTTCTGAAATAATAGAAATTTTATGTAAATGTTCTATATATAGTTATCAGAATCAAATAAAAGATGGATTCATACCTTTGGAATATGGACACAGAGCTGGTATTTGTGGAACTGCAGTAATAGATAAAGCCCAAATAAATAGTGTGCGTGATATATCATCTATAAATATTCGTGTTGCTAAAGAAATTAAAGGATGCAGCCGAAAAATTTTAGAAAAAATTGGATATTATCCAAAAGGAACTATAATTGCTGGACCACCGGCTAGTGGAAAAACTACTATTTTAAGGGATTTAGCGCGAATTTTATCATCAAGACTTAGTGGATATAAAAAAGTTTCTATAGTTGACGAACGAAGTGAAATCGCAGCAACTTATAAAGGGGTTCCACAATTTGATATAGGAATAAGTGATGTTTTAAATAGTTATCCAAAGCATCTTGGAATAATGCATGCCGTTAGGACGTTATCTTCTGACATAATAATATGTGATGAAATGGGACTTGCCTTAGAAGTAAGTGCAGTAGACGAAGGTTTAAAATCTGGCTGCCAATTAATTACAAGTGTCCATTTAGAATCTAAGGAGAATTTACTTAGCAAAAAACAAGTTAGGGATTTGCTTAAGACATCTGCTTTTGAAAATATAATCGTTTTAAATGAAGAAAGCAAGTGTACAGGGGACTTTGATTTTATTAAAGTGGAGGATCTTTATGCTAAAAATGATAGGAATTATTTTAGTAATAATATCTGGGGTTTCAGGTGGCCAAATAGCTTCTTATAAATTAATAGATAAAGTCAGATTTATTGAAGAATATATGGAATTTATAAAAAATACTGAAAATGAAATTAGGTACAGCGGTATTTTACTAGAAGAAATAATTTTTAAACAAAAGGGAAATTCAAGGTTTTCGCATCTTGCTAAAAAGTGCTCTGATTACATAAAGCAAGGAGATTCTTTTCATACAGCTTGGGAAAAAGCTTTTTCACCGGTTAAAAATGAGCTATTTTTTTCATCATCTTTTTTTGAGATATTAATGAACTTTGGACTTAAGCTTGGAACAAGTGACGTATCTAGTCAAATATCTCATTGTAAATATAATTTTGAACTTGCAAAGTCGTATCTTGAAACTGCTAGAGAAGAAAAGAAAGCTAAATGTAAACTTTACAGAATTCTTGGGATATCTACAGGTATAGCTTTAGCTCTTTTCCTTGTATAAAGTGGAGGAATTAAATTGGATGTAGACTTAGTTTTTAAAATTGCTGCAATAGGAATTATTGTTTCTGTTTTAAATCAAGTATTAATTCGATCAGGAAGAGAAGAACAAGCGATGATGACAACACTTGCCGGATTGATAGTTGTTCTGATGATGATAATTCATCAGATAGATACTTTATTTAAAACTATAAAATCAGTTTTTGGACTTTAAATCATGAACATATCATCAGTTATTGGGATAGTCTTAGTTATTGCAGTAATTTCAGTCATGATAAAAAAATATTTACCAGAATACTCGATTCTAATTAATATATCATCCGCAGCATTTATTCTTATTGTTTCTTTAGGTCAATTTGTAGAGATATTAAATCACATAAACGGGCTTTTATATTCTGCTAAAATACCAAAAGAATATGGAATAATTCTATTTAAGTGTATGGGAATTTGTTTAATTTCACAGTTTTCATCTGACGCATGTTGTGATGCGGGCGAAACAGCTTTATCAGCTAAAATTCAGTGGGCTGGTAAAGTATCTATTATAGCTGTTTCTTTACCTCTTTTTGAAGAAATTATACAAATATCAATAAAGTTCATGGGAGGTATAAACTAGTGAAAAGAAAATTGATTTTTATTTTACTCTTTTTCTTTATTTTTATACCTATAGCACAGTCAAAACAAGAGAAAATTGAAGAAATATACAGTGAACAATTTAAACTTATAGAAGCTGAAAAAATTTTGAAAGCTTTACCTGAAAAGGTAGTTAAGTCCTTAGAAAATATGGGGATAAAGGTAACTGATTTAAAGCAGCTTTCAAAAATATCACCTATAAAATTTTTAGATGAACTGATAAGAGAAACTAAAGATAAATCTTCTATACCGATAAAATCATTTTTTCCAACTATAGCTATGATACTTTTGTGTTCAATTATAGATAGTATCGACATTTCGCTTGGGAACTTGAATATAAGTGAAATTATGTCTATAGTCGCATCTATTTGTATTTGTATAAATGTAATTAGTCCGATAACTAAATTTATAATATCTACATCAAACACTATAAAAATAACATCTGAATTTATTATGAGTTTTATTCCAGTTATGGTAGGAATAATGATTGCATCTGGTCAAACTGTTTCAGCATCCTCGTACCACATGATGATGAGTATATCAGGACAGGTAATTTCAAGTCTTTGTACTAATTTTTTAGTCCCTTTAATGAACACAGTGATATCGGTATCAGTCATGTCTTCTCTTGCGCCTAGACTTAAATTAGACGGAATTTCTAAAATGATTTACAAAACAATAAAATGTTTACTTGGAATTTCAGTTTCTACTTTTTCAGCTCTTCTTGCCCTTCAAAATTTAGTTGCATTTCCGGCAGATAATATTGGAAGTAAAACAGCAAAACTTGCACTTTCTAGTTTTGTTCCAATAGTCGGTGGAGCTTTAGGAGATGCATTTAATACAGTTCAAAGTTGTTTAAAACTTTTAAAATCGGGACTTGGTGTTTTTGCAATAGCTGCAATGACAATTTTATTTTTACCCAAAGTAATTGAATGTTTGATGTGGATATTTTTTCTGTCAGCTTCATCTTTTGTTAGTAGTGTTTTAACTCAAGGGAAAATAGAAGTGCTTCTTGAATCACTTTGTCAGGTTATAAAACTACTTCTTGCAATAATTTTATCTTGCACGGCTATATTTATAATCTCTACTATGATTATTCTTATTATCGGGAACGGAGGTTAAAATGTGGATTTTATAATGGTTTGGTCTTCTATGATTTGTTTTTCGTGTGCTGTATGTATGATTACTAATTTTATTCTTCCGCCTGGGAATATGGAAAAAATTGTTAGAATGGTTTTGGGACTTTTTATCATAGTTTCCATAATTTCTCCGTTTTCAGACTCAAATTTAAAAATTAAACTAAAAGTCGATTTACCCCAGAAAAATGAAAGCAACTTAAAATCTTTTGTGAAAAAGTTAGATAAGCAGTTTGAGACACTGGCGGAAAAAAATTTAAAGAACATTATTGAAGGAATTCTTGACGATATAGACATAAAAAGTAAAAAAATTGAAATATTTATGGATACAGACCAAGATAGCTGCATATCAATTAGTAAGTGCAAAATATTTTTATCAAGGAGTTGTAAAAAATCGGATAAAGCTTACACTTTATCTAATTCAGAGGTTATAAAAATTAAAGATGAAGTAGAAAAAAATTTAAATATAAATGTGGAGGTTTTAATTTTAGACTAAATATAAAAAAGGAAGGTAAAATCATGTTCGGAAGTTTTTCGAGTTTAGATAAAACAAAGGAACACTTAAATGAATTTTTGTCAAAAGATAGAAGTAAAGTTTTTATTGTAGTTTTAGCGTTTACTGGAATATTTATGATATTTCTTTCAAATTTTTCTTCTAGGCAAAAAAGTAGTACCGTAAAATCTTTAGATTCAAAAGTAAATTCACAGCAATATTCAGAGCAATTAAGCCATAGTCTAGAAAATATCTTATCGAATATAAATGGAGCTGGAGATTCAAAAGTACTTGTGACTTTAGAAAATGGTGCAGAAACTGTATACGCAGCAGAAGAAAAGAAAAACAAGGAAGCAAGCGAAGACAAGGAAAATGGCGAAACTACTCGCAGAAAGGAGAGTGATGATTGTGAAAAAAAGTATATAACAGTTAGAGATTCAGAAGGAACTGAACATGCTTTGGCTATAACTGAAATTGAACCCAAGATAAAAGGAGTAATTGTTGTTTGTCCTGGTGGTGAAGAACCGGTAGTTCAACAAAGAATAACAAATGCTGTTACCACGGCTCTTAGTATTCCATCAAATAAAGTTTGTGTTACTAAGTCGTGCAATTAATAAAATTTAATAAAACTATGGAGGAATAAAAATGAAACTTCACAGACGTCAATTAATTTTAGCTTCTTTGGTACTTGCTTTAGGTGCAGCAGTATACTTAAATTGGTATTTTGCCGACGACAAAGGTCTAAATGCAACCAATATTTTGCAAACTCAAAAAGAGCTTGGCGAAGCGAGATATGTAAATAGTATAAATGAATATAAACAAACTGAACCTGTAATGAATTTAACTAAAGAAACTAAAGAATATTTTGCCAAAGCTAAAATGGAAAGGCAAAAATCTAGAGATGAAGCTATGGAACTATTGAAAAATTCAATTACAGAATCTAAAGATCAGGGATATAGCGCAGACATTTCAGTTCGTGTCGACGAAATGGCAAAAACTATACAACAGGAATCAAATATCGAAAATTTAGTTAAAGCAAAAGGGTTTACCGAATGTATGGCATTTATTCAAAACAATGAATGCAGTGTGATAGTAAATCCTGGAAGTTTAAACGACAGCTCTGCTATTACCATAAGAGATATTGTTTTTGGGCAAAGTGGAATCCCTTTTGATAGAATAAAAATTACTGAAGCAAAGTAAAAAAATAAAATATCCAGTACATACAGAGTACTGGATAAGAAAGGAGAAAAAAAGATTAAATGTATCGGTGACTTTTCAATATTGGAAAATATAACATTATCACCACTTATGTTATACCACAAATTAATCATATTTTTACCGACAAATTGTAAACAAAAAGAAAAATTTACGACACTTTAATATTTTAAAAAATGCACAAAATACAGTTACTTATTAAATTTTATATTATTTTTGGACCTTGTTGAAATAAAAATTGAATTTAAAACTTTCAGCTTAATGATAACTCATAAAAAATAGATTTATATATTTTAGAAAATAAAAAACGCCAACGGTATTGTTTCCGTCTGGCGCTACATTTTTTGTTATTTTCTTACTAAATCCATAAGGTATTTGTACTTGTCTTTTTTAAATAATGTTTTTCTTTTAGGAGCTTTTTGGAATGCTGATTTTAATCTTTCCAAGCTTTCTTTGCTAACTTTTTTGTTCTGTTTAAGTGCGTCACATAAGTTATTGAAGTCACTAATATTATCCAAACCAGCTACTTCAACAATTTCGGCCAAAGTACCCAAAGATTCGTTTTTTCCCCCAAAAACTGATAACGACTCACAGTATTTAGAAAAATCACTTTTACCATCTTTGATAGCTTTTTTCATACCTATAAGCTTTGACAGTTTTGCCAAGGCTCCAGTGCTCTTTGCTAGTTCATTTTTCTTTATAGTTAAGCAATAATTTTCAAAGTTTTCGTCATTTATCGGAAGTCCTCCTACTTCAAGAAGTTCAGCAAAGTCCGTCATATGACCATTAAGTTTATATTTTTTTATTATAGAGCAATACCCTCCAAAATTCTTTTTGGTTATTTTAAGCCCCTTAGAGTTTGTAAGTTTGTTCAGGCCTTTTGTCTGCATAATTTTCACAAATTTTTCAAGGTCATCTATATTTTTATCTAATTTATTAACAATAATAGGTAAGGCAACTTCTTCGAGATCCTGTTCACTTTCTATCTTAAGCTCTTTGTTTTCTCTAAATTTTTCTAACACAGTATCTATCTTTTTACAGCCTCTTTTCATATATCGCTCTGCAACCGCAAGGGCTGTATTTGCACAAAACGAGTTATCTAACTTTATTTTTTTATTATTCAAGTGTATATCTTGTTTTTCAATTATTGTAGCTATACTTTTTATTGAATCTTCGTTCACACTTACTTTAATCGAGTTATTTCCAGCGTTTTGTCTAGACTTTCCAATTCCAAATTTGTTTGCGAAAAATCTTTGTACACAACCGCCTACTATCAAACACGCAACCAGGCCTCCCATTTGGAGTCCAAACGTTGTCCAGCTCATCACAAATCACCCCCTCTCGATCATACAACTATTTTACCAAATTAATCCGTAAATGTCAACGATATTTTGGAACATATATCTAAAACATGCAATAATGAATTGTAAAAATATAACATAATTTTGATTGATATTTGTAATATATAAAGCAACTTCTTGGGAATCTGTAGTGTAAAATTAACCAAGCATTTATAGAATTAAAAAGTATAGAATCAATGTATGAGTTTTGAGCATACATATGTTTAAGAAGTAAATTTTGTCAAAGGTTTTGCGAAAATTAGACATAAAAAAAAACCAGCAAACTTCTAGCTTTACCAGTCTGTAAATTTCCAAAAAAAACACCAAGACAAAAACTCACAAAAAAATAGAGCTTGCCGAAGAAAAAATTTTTTAAAGAAAAGTATTCAACAAAAAATCTGGTGCCGCTGATGGGACTTGAACCCATATGGTTTCCCGTACGATTTTGAGTCGTATGCGTCTGCCAATTTCGCCACAGCGGCAAAAACCCAAAAACCTCTGAAAATCGAAGACTTATCAGCCCACTCATAGTAAAAAAACTCAAGTGACAAAAGGTATTTTACATTTTAAACACATATAAGTCAATAGAAATTTTAAACCGTTGAAAGTAAATGGATAAATTTTTAGTTTTGCAAGAAAACCTCAAGTTGTTTATGCAACTACTTTTTAAAAGCTCAAAGCATTTTTATTTCAGCTTATTTTTTGTAGCTTGGTTATGTAGATTTAGGGAAGTGATTTTGGAGAGAGCTTCTTGACAAGTTTGACGTTAACTAATAACATACTAAATTATAAAGCAATGGTACATAAGTTTTTTAAAAAGAAGGGAACAAAAAGATGATATTTGAGAAATTGAAAGCGTTGCTTAGCCACAAATTTGAGGTAGAGGAATCTGTTATAAGCCCTGACACTCGACTAATAGAGGATCTAGGAGCTGATTCTTTAGATGTTGTTGATTTAGTTGAAGCTGTGCAAGATGAATTCGAAGTTGAGGTAAAAGATGAGGATATAGAAGGTATAAAAACTGTGAAGGATATGATGGTTTGCATTTCTAATTTACTTGAGGCGTAGGTTTTGTACAAATTTTGTGAGTTGAGCCTGATAAAAACTTTCGAATATAGGATAGTTTTTTACAGGGAGTAGAGTTTTTAGTAAATTTTCAGAGTTTTTGCACTTTCATGTAGAGAAATTTTATTTGAGGAGGGAAAAATTTGGCGTTTGAAGGGTTGACTGACAAGCTTACAAGTATCTTCAAAAAACTCAGATCTAAAGGGAAACTTGATGAATCAGACGTTAAATCGGCAATGCGGGAAGTGAGACTTGCTCTTTTAGAAGCTGATGTAAACTATAAAATTGCTAAAGAGTTTACGAATTCCGTTTCGGACAGGGCTATTGGGCAAGAGGTGATGGAAAGTTTAACTCCTGGACAGATGGTTGTAAAAATAGTTAACGAAGAGCTTGTAAAATTAATGGGAAGCGAGGAAAGCAAACTTATAAAATCGTCTCGTTTGCCAAGTGTTGTTATGCTTTGTGGTTTACAAGGATCAGGTAAAACTACTCATGCAGCTAAGCTTGCAAACATGCTAAAAAAACGAGGATCTAGTCCGATGCTTGTAGCTTGTGATATATATAGACCGGCGGCAATAGACCAACTTCGAGTTCTTGCGTCAAAAATAGGGGTTGATATTTTTGAGTTGGGAGAAACAAATCCTGTAGAAATAGCTGAAAAGGCAATTGCAAAAGCTAAAGATTATGGGCACGATTTTGTAATCTTAGATACAGCCGGAAGACTACACGTTGATGACTATTTAATGAAAGAGCTAGAAAGTATAAAAGGAAAAGTTTCTCCGTCGGAGATTTTACTTGCAGTCGACGCTATGACTGGACAAGATGCGGTAAATGTCGCAGAAATTTTTAATTCTAGATTGGAAATTACTGGAGTAATACTAACAAAGCTCGATGGAGATAGTCGAGGGGGCGCGGCTTTATCTGTAAAAGCAGTGACTGGGAAACCAATTAAGTTCGTTGGAACGGGTGAAAAGGTGGAAGATATCGAAATTTTTCACCCCGACAGAATGGCATCTAGAATTTTAGGTATGGGAGATATACTCAGTCTTATTGAAGAAGCTGAATCTAAACTTGATATGAAAAACGCAGCAAAAATGGCACAAAAACTTGAAAATAATAGTTTTGATTTAGAAGATTTTGCTGATCAGATTGCCCAAATTAAGAAAATGGGACCAATAAAATCTATATTATCTAAGCTCCCTGGGATAGGGGCTAAAATAGAGGGGATGGATTTTGATGACAAAGTTCTAGATAGAAATTATGCGATGATAATGGCCATGACTCCGGCGGAAAGAAGAAAACCTGAGATGATTAATCCGTCGAGAAAGAACAGAATAGCTAAAGGTAGCGGGACGAAAGTGGCTGATGTGAACAAACTCATTAGAGGTTTTGAACAAATTCAGAAGACTATGAAGCACTTTAAAGGGATGAAAAATAAAAAATTTCTTTTTAACAGATTTAAAGGGTTTATTAAGTAGAATTTTTTTGAAACATGTGTTATAATGGTAGAAAATATTTTTGGAGTGGTTATAGAATGGCAGTAAAAATAAAGCTCCGTAGGATGGGAGCCAAGAAGAAACCGTTTTACAGAATAGTGGTGGCTGATGCAAGAAGCCCGAGGGATGGGAAGTTTATAGAGGAAATAGGGTACTATAACCCTTTGAAGGATCCAGTTGAAATAAAAATTGACAATGAGAAAGTTTTGAAATGGAAGGCAAATGGAGCGCAACCGACAAATAAGGTCAGGGCGCTTATCAGCAAAAGTTTAGCAAATGAATCTAAGTAAAGAGGGTGTATTTTGTGGAAGATCTGTTGGTTGTTATTGCGAAGGCGTTGGTTGATAATCCGGACAAGGTTAAGGTTGAAGTAGATGATACTGCACAAGACGGTTTGATTGTTTATCGTCTTATTGTGGACGAATCTGATATGGGAAGAGTTATAGGTAAACAAGGCCGCATAGCCAAGGCGATACGTCAGATTCTCAGGTCAGCTGCAATGAAGAGGAATTTGAAGGTAGCAGTTGAGATTGGGTAGAGGATGTTTGGAGTTCAGCGTAGGACTGGGAAGGTTTCTAAAGGTCGGCAAAATAGTGGGGACTAGAGGAATACGTGGCGAATTGAAAGTCAAGCCTTTTTGCGATAGTCCTCACGATTTTTGTGAAATAGAAAAAGTTTATTTTGGAGATATGTCTAGTCTAAACATGCTCAGCAGAAGAGTTTTTAAGGGTTTGGTCCTAATTAGGTTAGATGGAATCGACAGTGTAGACAGTGCTGGGAAATTTGTGGGTAGAGATCTTTTTGCCTCCAAAGATAGTATACTTTTGCCGGAAGGTAGGTATTTCATAGAAGATATAATAGGAATGGATGTCATAGACGCCAAAGATGGGACCTTTTACGGAAAGATAATTAATATTTTGCAAAATGGTGCTCATGATGTTTATATTGTGAAAAAGGATGATTCTAGGGAGTGCTTTTTGCCGGCGGTGAAGGAAATGGTAAAAAAAATAGATATAGATAGAAGAGTTATAGTTGTGGACCCGATCAAGGGGATATTTGATGATGAATTTTAGTGTACTGACTCTTTTTCCAAATGTTATAGAAGAGGTGTGCTCGACGAGCATAATTGGGAGAAGTCAAAAAAAGGGAATAGTAAACATAAATTGTTATGATATTAGGCAGTATTCAGATAATAAGCATAAAAAAGTAGATGATACTCCTTATGGGGGCGGCAGAGGTATGGTTATGTCTGCTGAGCCAATAGCGAGATGTTTTGAGGATATTTGTTTAAAAAATAGGAAACCGTTTTTCATATATATGTCGCCGGTTGGGAAGAAATTTGACCAGAAAATGGCACTTAGGTTGTCTCACTGTTCAGATATAGCGATTCTTTGTGGGCACTATGAGGGCGTTGACGAACGTGTTTTAGATTTGTTTGTAGACGAAAGGATTTCTATCGGGGATTATGTTTTGACTGGTGGAGAGCTGCCGGCTTTGGTTTTGATTGATGCAGTATGTCGCCTAATCCCTGGGGTGCTTGCTGATTCTGAATGTTTTGAAAAGGAAAGCTATTTTGATAGTTTGCTGGAGCATCCGCATTATACTAAACCAGCTGTTTGGAGAGGAGTTTCTGTGCCGGATGTTTTGCTGTCAGGGAATCATGATGAAATTGACAAATGGCGATCTGAAAATTCTTTTTTGCAGACAGTTAGGTATAGGCCTGATTTAATTGAGAATTAATATAATTTAAAATTTGGAAGTAAAATAAAAATAGATTTTTGTTGACTAAATACAGAAATATGTTATAATATTCATTATTATATGGTCTTTGTTATAGAGGCTACTGTCTACAGAATTAAGTGAGGAGAGGATTTTATGTACTCAAAAGAGGTAGTTGTGTTGAATAACGTCGGTTTGCACGCTCGCCCTGCAACCTTTTTTATTCAATACGCTATTAAATACGAGGGTGTTTCGATATGGATAGAAAAAGAAGGCAAACGTGTTAATGCTAAAAGTCTTCTAGGTATACTGTCGTTGGGTGTAGTCGGTGGCTCTAAGATAAAGATAATAGCGGATAGACGGCTGGATAAAAACGAGGTCGACGAGGTTGAAAGAGAAGCTGTTGAATCTTTGGTGTCGTTGGTTGAGTCTGGTTTTACTAATGTTGAAGGGCTTAGAGGTAATACGACTGATGATGTGGAGCAGTTGAGTTAAAATAATTTGACTAGATTTTTGTGCAGTTACAATTGTTTTTGTACCGTGAATGATGCGGTACTTTGTTTTATTTTGGGGTGTATTTTCTATGTATAAAGACGAAAAAATAAAAGAATTAAAGGAAAAATCAAATAATTTACCTGAATATCCTGGAGTCTATATTATGAAAAATGCACATAACGACGTGATCTATGTCGGAAAGGCTAAAAATTTAAAGAATAGAGTCAGTCAATATTTTAATTTTAGAAGTAATCATACTGAAAAAGTTAAAAATATGGTTAAAAATATACAAGATTTTAATTATATAATTACTGATAGTGAGTATGAAGCATTGCTATTAGAGTGTAATTTAATAAAAAATATGCTTCCTAAGTATAATATTTTATTGAAAGATGATAAAGGATATAAATATATAGAAATTACTGATGAAAAGTGGCCAAGAATAAACATTACTTATGAAAAAGATCACAAAAATTATAAATATATTGGACCATTTTTGAATTTTTGGCAGGCAAAAGAAGCAGTAGATCAGGCTGTAAAAATTTTTAAATTGCCAACATGTAGAAGAAATTTTGAGAAAAAGAGCAAGCCTTGCCTAAATTACTATATAAAGCAGTGTTCGGCTCCTTGTGCAGGTAAAATTTTGATTAAAGAATATTTAATAGATGTGAAAAATGCAGAAAATTTTTTGGAAAAAGGTAGTGAAAATAGCCTGAAGGATTTAACAAAAGAAATGGAGTTAGCATCGGACAACCTTGATTTTGAAAGAGCAGCAAAAATAAGAGATAAAATAAGGTCTATAAATTATATAAAAAATAAACAAAAAATTTTCCTAAATAAGGATGTAAATTGCGATTTTATAGGCTTTGTGAATGACGAAAGTGTATTAGCAATGAATGTTTTAAAGTTCGATAAAGGAAATTTGTATGATTCAGAAAATTTCATAGTGGATTTGACTAACAACATTTATGAATTAAAGTCAGAAATGATACAAAGTTATTATTTGTTAAGAGAGAGACCATTATGTAAAATTTTTATAGATGACAAAATAGAAAATTTGAATAATATATCTAGATGGTTATCAAAAAAATTTATGAAAAATGTCCAAATACAAATTTTAAATTCTGGAGAAAAGTTAAAAATTATTAAAATGTGCAAGAAAAATGCAACTGAATATTTAAATAAATTAAAATATAAAATTAAAAATAGTATCATATTGGAACTGAAAAATTTTTTGTCGCTAAAAAATATTCCACAATATATCGAGGCTTATGATATATCGAATATACAAGGCAAACAAAATGTTGGAGGAATGGTGGTGTTTAAAGATGGAAAACCAGTAAAAAAATTATATAAGAAATTCACAATAAAAACAATAAATTACCAGAATGATTATGCATCAATGATAGAAATTATTAAAAGAAGATTTAATAGGTACAGTTTGGATAAAAGCAAAAAAGGATATGGTTTTAATAAAAAACCAGACCTTATTTTGATTGATGGTGGAATCGAACACACAAAGCAAGTCAAAAGCTGTATTATTAATATGGGCTATGAAATACCGGTTTTTGGCATGATAAAGGATAGTAAGCACAAAACTAGAGCGCTTACGGATGATTTAAAAGAAATAAATATAAAATCTGCAAAGAGTATATTTAATTTTATCACTAATATACAAGACGAGGTGCACAGATTTACCCTAAACTACCACAAAAGTAAGAGAGAAAAAAGATTAAAATCATCAAATCTGCTACGAATAAAAGGAATTGGAGAAAAAAGATACAAATCAATAATGACAAGATTCAAAAATATAGACAGAATATCAAATGCAACTGTAAAAGAACTGATGACAATACCTGGAATAACATCAAACATAGCTAAATCTATAGTAGAATATTTTAAAAATTCTAGGTAAAATCACCATTTATCTACTAAATTACCATCATTTTTTAACATTGTGTTATTTGGAACCACACCTCTAGCCATAGCAGTTGGATAAATAGTTACATTTTTACCTAATATAGTCCCTGGATTTAGTACGGCATTACATCCAATTTCACAAAAATCACCAACTATAGATCCGAATTTGCGTAAATTTGTTTCTATTACCAAATCCCTAAATTTAACATTTATACTCTTTTTGTCAGATCTGACATTCGAAAGAATCGCGCCGGCACCTAAGTGAGATTTATAACCCAGAATTGAGTCACCGACATAATTGAAATGTGGAACTTGCACATTATTAAATATTATAGAATTTTTAAGTTCACATGAATTACCAATTATACAATTTCTACCAATAATAACATTACCACGTATAAAGGCATTGTGACGAATTTCAGAAAAATCCTGGACAATTGTTGGACCGGAAATAGAAGCAGATGGAGAAATTTCACAACTTTTTGAAACAAAGACACCAGGTTTAATCTCCACATAATCACTTTTATCTAAAAACCTAGAAAATTCACATATAAAACTATTAATTTTTGTCAAAGCTTGCCAAGGATATTCTATCTGTTGAAATAAATCCTTTGTAATACTTTGAGATAAATCAAGTAAGTCGTTTAAAATTATATTACTTTTATACAAAAATCATCACCTATAAAAATATTTTTACGACGAAACAGGGAAACAAACAATAAATTCACTACCTTGACCCACTTCACTGTTAATCTTTATAGTCCCACCGTACATAGTCACAATATCCTTTACTATAGACAAACCTAAACCATTTCCGGGAATATTTGATGTGTTTTCTGTGCTTACCCTATAAAATCTATCGAATATTTTATTTATATGCTCAGGTTCTATACCTATTCCTGTATCTTTTACAGTTATTGTGACAAAATTTTTATCTAAAAACGCGTCTATAAATATCTTGCCGCCAGGAACATTGTATTTTATAGCATTACTTACCAGATTAGAAAACAGTTGTTGCAAGCGCGTGCTACAAGCCTTTATTTTTAGTTTCTTCCTAAGATTTACACGTAACTCTATCCGTTTACTTTTCGCCAAAGGCGACAATGTCCTCAGTATTGTGTTTAATTCTTTCTCCACATTACAGTCCTGTAAAATTTTATCAGTTTTGTTATTTTCTATTTGCGAAAGCAAAAGCACGTTGTCTATCAAGTTTAAAAGGCGCTGGGCCTCAGCATCTATTATATCATAAAAATATTCTCTGGTTTTTTTATTCTTGCTGTCGTCTTTTTTAAGAAATTCAATAAATCCTATTATAGAAGTCAAAGGAGTTTTTAATTCATGAGTTATATTCGTGAAAAATTCATAGTTTTCCTTTGAAGAATTTGTCGTATTTTCTGAATCAGTAATCATGTTTTGCAACTCCCTATGTAATTTTTTATTAAACATATACAAAACCCCGAAGGCAAGCGAACACGCTCACCTGCCTTCAGAGTAAATACTAAAGTTCGTCCTCAGAAGCGAACCTGTAGCCCACGCCACGAACAGTTCGGATATATTTGGGCTTGTCCGCCTCATCTTCAATTTTTTGTCTCAGGTATCTTATGTGAACGTCGACAGTTCTAGCATCGCCGCAATACTCAACATCCCAAACTTTCTCCATAAGCTGACTTCTAGTCAAAACCCTGCTTTTACTGTTCATTAAAGTTGTGAGTAAATCAAATTCCTTCATAGTCAAATCCAGAAGGTTTCCTGACTTTGCTACAGTTCTTCTAGCTAAATTTACGGTTATATCTCCGCATGTTATAATGTCTTCCGAAGTTGATACATTTGAGTATTCTTTTCTCCTGATAACTGCTTTAACCCTAGCGCAAAGCTCTTTCAGACTGAACGGTTTGGTAATGTAGTCATCTGCTCCCATCTCTAAACCAAGAACACAGTCCACTTCCTCATTTCTAGCAGTAAGCAACAAAATAGGAACCGACTTCGTAGTTTTGTCCAATTTTAATCTACCGCATATAGTAAGTCCATCGAGCTGTGGCATCATCCAATCCAATACTATTGCATCAGGAGTCCTCTTTTGAATAGCCTTCAAAAGCTCTGCTCCACCAGAAAATTCCTGAGTTTGAAAACCATGGTCTCTAAGGGCCAAAGATGTTAATTTTCTTATATTGGGCTCATCGTCCGTAATATAAACCAATCCTGCTTCTGTTTCTGACATAATAATACACACCCCTAATATTTTTTCGTCTTCTCTACCTTCCTAACTTACGGGATAACTCAAGTCCCCTTAGTAATAACACCGTCGTCACAAAATTTAAATATTACCGACAGTGCGTGCAAAAATATTCTAAAATGGCGAATCACTCACAACCTTTCTTATGTATGATTTCACCACACTATCAATGTAACACAACATACATTACCAACACCTACCCCACACTTTGTTAATACACATTATATTCATTTTTTACTTACTGAACAACCAAAATTTAAACCAAATTTTTATTTAATATGTCCAAAAAAGGAAAAAATAAACAAGTACAAACAAAGTTTACTATATCCAGATAAACATAAAATATTATAATACAAATAAAAAATAAATACAATACTTAAATTTAGTTATGAAAAAATATTTTTTTGTAATTTTTTTATGCAAACTTTTAAAATATTTGAACATATGCTGACTTATTGCAAAATTATCTCGGTTACATTATTAATATTAGTAAGAAAACGTTTTTAACGATTTAAATATATTTAACTAAAATAGTGTTAAAATATAAATTAATTTTTATATTAATCTATACATTGAATCTAAAAAGAACGATATCTCCGTCTTGCACTATATAATCCTTTCCTTCAGACCTGACGAGCCCGTTTGTTTTAGCATTCGACATGGATCCAGATTCCATAAGTTTGTCAAAACTTACAACTTCGGCTCGTATAAATCCTCTTTCCATATCTGAATGTATTTTTCCGGCAGCTTCAGCAGCCTTAGTTCCATTTTTTATGGTCCAAGCTCGCGATTCAGATTTTCCGGCTGTTAAAAACGAAATAAGTCCCAAAAGCCTGTAACAAGATGATATTATTCTGTCAAGTCCCGACTGATCAAGTCCGATATCACCTAAAAATTCTTTCTTTTCACTTTCATCCATCTCGGAAATTTCAGCTTCCATTTGCGCACATACAGGTAGGACCTCAGTTTTTTCAATTTTAGCTATATTTTTTACATCTTCAAAAAGCTTATTTTTAACTTCTCCTGATAAAAAGTCGCCTTCGCTGACATTTGCAACGTAAATAATTGGTTTTAGAGTTAGTAAAAAATAGTTTTCAGCTGTTTCTTTTTCTTCAGTGGTTAAATCAGCAAACCGAGCCGGCTTTTCTGTTTCCAAAGTAGAAAGAATTTTTTTACATATCTCTACTTCTTCTTTGAATTTCGGATCACTTTTTGCAGCTTTTTCCAATTTCACAATTCTCTTCTGGATATTTTCCATATCTGACAAAATAAGTTCCAAATTTATAGTTTCTATATCTCTTCTTGCGTCCACATCCCCGTCTACATGAACAATATTTTTATCACTAAAGCACCTTACAACGTGTAAGATAGCATCTACTTCACGGATATTAGCAAGAAATTTATTTCCGAGTCCTTCACCTTTAGAAGCACCTCTAACGAGACCAGCAATATCTACAAATTCAATAGTTGCAGGTGTAACTTTTTCAGAATCAAATATTTTTTTTAGTTTATCGAGCCTAGAATCCGGAACAGAAACAACGCCAACATTGGGATCTACCGTACAAAAAGGATAATTTGCTGACATTGCTCCGGCATTTGTAATGGCGTTAAACAAAGTGCTTTTACCGACATTTGGAAGACCAACAATACCTACTTTCATATTACTTCCTTCCTAAAAATAAATTTATCGTATTATATAACCTATAAAAAAAACAATCAATAAAAGAATTTTTTTATTTCGTGTTAAATTTTGTTGTTTTGAGCTCATAAAGCTACGAGTTTAGAGTTTTTTTATGAGGATCAGTTTTTGATTTTCATAAAAATGGTTATAATTCATAAAATTTTATTTTAAATAATACAATTTGTGCTATTTACAAATTATTTTATAGTGATATAATACAAAATATAGGGAATTATCTTGGATTATATATCCAATTTCTCTTCCTAAATAAAATGATGTTACTTTCATGAGGAGCATCTGATAAAGAAAGGTGGTATGAATTATGAGAAAAAGCTTTATTAGTCTAAAGAAAAGTTTATTTTTGGGGTTTGTTTTTGCTATATTTCTTCTTTCAAAGTATGATGTTTCTGCTTTTGGTGAGCTTACCCATAGATACGTCACTGAAAAAGGAATAGAAATTTTGTTGGATTTAGGTGAAGAGTATAAAAAATTTTACGACGCGTATGCTATTGAAATGTTGGTGGAGTATTGTATAAGGCCGGACGAGGATGAGGCAGATGGTTTTTACAAGGATCATTTTTACAACATAGTGACTGGGAAAAATTTTATGGGTGAAAAGAATTCTGCTATGACTAAGTTTGAAGACCACTTTGATTCTGCTTTGGTAGCGTACAAGTCAGAGAATCTAGAACTTTGCTGGGAAGAACTTGGAAGATCACTTCATTTCATCGAAGATATGAATACACCAGTGCATTCCGGTTATACAAGTTCAGTAGATGCCATGAGAAAGTTATATATGCACTCTGCTTTTGAAAAAAGGTGTGTTGACATCCAAGATGCATATATAGTTACCATGAAACAAGAGGAGCTAGATTATTTTTTAGATAACTCGCTAGAAGAAATTGGTAAAATGTGTTCTAGAATTTCGGGGGACAACTTTTTTGCACTTGAAAAAGGTTACGTACCCGAAGACATACTGGGAATGAGTGCTATTATCACTGCGCAAAAAATTGTTGCTGGTGTTCTTTATAAATTTTACCATATGGCAAACCATTTAAATTAAAATTAGGGGGATGAGAGTTATGAAAACGAAGATTTTAAAAACTTTGGTGTTAGTTTTGTTTCTTTTTTCCGTGTTTTTTTTGGAAAATACAAATGCTGAAACAATTCAAAGTTATAGTGATCAAGATAGTACAATAGTTGCATCTGATACTGTCCGGAAAGATATAAAAAAAATAGATTATGGAAATGGTCTTGAATATACTCTTACTATTGTGTATTTTGCTGAAGATGAAGATTCAACTGAAGAAGATGGAACGACTATTTACACAAGAAGCGTTCAAAGTGACGGAATTTTGAGTCAAAGAAAAGACAATAGCATCGAAAATATTTTTGAGCACAGAATGGAAGTAAAATTTACGTATGATAAAAAATCTTTTGTGAAGATAAGTTCGCCGTATGAAGATATTGTATGTGAAAAAACTAGATTGATAGATGATAAAAACTGGACTTTTGCTCAAACATGCGAAATTTTGCAAGGACAAAGGTACTGTTTAGTGTCAGAGATGGTTACAGCTTATAGAAAATACAAACATGTTGAAAACGGTCATATTGACGTTGCATGTGACATTTTCGGAAGTGTTTTGATAAATTCTAAATTTTCCAGTTAAATGTTTAAAACTTATGAAATAGCAAAGGAGTGATAAATATGAAGAAATGTTTTAAGAGTTTGATTTCAGTTTTTGTTTTAGTTGGAGGTTTGTTTTTAGCTCCATGTATTTCGGCAGAAACTCAAGAAACCGCTACGACAGTGGATGAAAGGTTAGTAAAAATAGATAGTGAAAAAATAGAAAATACGACTTTATATGGGAAAAATATAATAAAGAAGGAAACAATTACATGTAAAAAATACGAAAATACAGGTGGAACGGTCAGTAGTCCCTATAAATATGTTGTAGCCAGAATAGATGTTGCCTACAACGATTTAGAAGGAAATACCATCGCAACTGCCTTTTGTGAATCGATATTTAGATATAATCCAAACTTGGAGCTTTGTAAATGTTTAAGTACATCGCATGGAAAGACTTGTTCAGATGAAAAATATTCAATTGAGGTTGAGTGTAGAACTAAGAACCTTTCTCTTGAAGTTGGAGAAAGTTTCTGTAAAATGAATTTCTATAAATCTAGATTCAAAAAAGACAAGTCGCATTATATTTTTTCATGCACAAAAGACGGTGAACTTTACAGAAGGCTTGTTTAAAAGTTTTTTGAAAATAAGAGTAACTCTGGAAGAGACA
The DNA here is from genome assembly GCA_965120375.1 of uncultured Eubacteriales bacterium. Taxonomy (GTDB): domain Bacteria; phylum Bacillota; class Clostridia; order Oscillospirales; family Acutalibacteraceae; genus CASPLG01. Next base: position 45,627 of record CBCPMW010000004.1, read on the forward strand.
AGCAAATTGAAGATTTGTGCCATCTCCAGGGTTATTTTTTGTCAATTTTAATTTGACAAATTTATCTACTGAAAGTTAATTTTGCTACAAAATGTTGATTTTTGCACGGACTAAAATTAAAATCTTAACTAGATTTATTTCAAGATGTTGAGTACTTAACCATGGAAAAATTATTTTTCAGAAGTATGGTTGTTAGTTTGGTAGAATTGTATTACAATGATAAAAATATTAAAAAGGATTTGGGTATGTTGAAAGCTCTTATTGTAGATGGAAATAGTATATTAAACAGGTCATTTTATGGGATAAAACTACTTTCAAACAAAAAAGGACAGCACACAAATGCTATATATGGGTTTTTGACTTCTTTTAACAAAATTTATGATCAATATAAACCTGACGCTGTAGCGATTGCTTTTGATATGCCGGGAAGTACCTTTAGAAAATCTATGTTTAGTGACTATAAAGCTAAAAGAAGAGGAATGCCGGATGAACTTGCCTCTCAGCTGCCGATTTTAAAGGAACTGATTTTAGCTTTAGGATATAAAATAGTCGAATGTCAGGGTTATGAAGCTGATGATATTTTGGGGACTCTGTCACATAATTTTCAAAACCAAGGGCATGAAAGCTTGATATATACAGGGGACAGAGATAGCTTTCAGCTTATATCGGATAAAATTTTTGTTTATCTTGCTTCAAATAAAAAGGCAGATTCGATAGTTTATGATTCAGAAAAGATAAATGAAATTTACGGCGTATCACCAAAAGATCTTATTGAAATTAAAGCTTTACAGGGTGATACTTCCGATAATATTCCAGGTGTTAAAGGGATAGGAGAAAAAACAGCTCAGACTTTAATACAAAAATTTAAGAATTTAGAAGAGATATATGCAAATATTGAAAAACTGGATTTAAAAGAAAATTTGAAAAAAAAGTTAATAGACGGAAAAGAATCGGCTTATATGAGCAGAAAATTAGGAACAATATATTTAGAAGCGCCTGTAGAGCTTGATATATCTGTGTATAGGCCAAGTAGTATAGATTTTAAAAAGACGAAGGAAATCATGACTGATTTAGAGTTTTTTTCGCTTATGGAAAAAATGATTTGTGGCGAAAGTTTGAAAAATAGTGAAAGTGACTTTAGTATTTCTGCTGCTAATTTGACAAATGTAAAAGATTTTTCTGATTTAATGGAGAAAATCAAGGAAAATGGGAAAGTAAATTTTTTTGCAAAGTTTTCTGATAAAGAGATAAAATTTTCGGTCTTTTCCGGAGAATTTGGCGTTTTTTGCGTAAGAAATACTAATGAAAGTTCATTTTTGTTTATTAAACGTGTTCTAGAAAACGAAAAAATAGAAAAATGTGTCTATAATTTTAAAGAAATTTGTTCCAATTTACAAAAGTGTGGGTTGAAAATAGAAAATGTAACGTTTGACATACTTTTAGCTTCTTACATACTAAACCCATCTTTAGAAAATTATGATTTTAATTTTATCGCAAGTGGATATAAGTTTAGTTTTCCGGAAATTTCAAACAAAGAAGATTATGATGATTATGAAATAAACTTGATTAAGTGTGCTTATGTATCAGATAAATTAGCCAGTAAAATTTCATATGAAATAGAAAAAAATAAGCAAAAAGATTTGCTTTTGAATGTGGAAATTCCGCTCTCGAGGGTTTTATCTGACATGGAAAAATCTGGTTTTAAGATAGATAGATACGGACTCTTAGAATATAAACAAGTTCTTTCAAATAAAATTAGTGTTTTGCAGGATCAAATATATAGAGCTATTGGTTTTAAATTTAATATAAGTTCTCCGAAACAGCTAGCTTCTGCACTTTTTGAAAGATTACATTTACCAAAAGGAAAGAAAAGTAAAACAGGGTACTCTACCGGTGCGAAAGTTTTAGAAAAACTAAAATATTATCATCCATCTATAGATATGATTCTAGAATATAGAACTCTTTCAAAATTAAAATCTACTTATTGTGATGGACTTGATAAGCTTATTGATGAGAACTCTAGGATACATGCTTATTTTAATCAAACTGAAACGAAGACAGGACGAATTAGCTGTATTGAACCAAACTTGCAAAATATACCAGTTAGAACTGAAGTTGGACGTGAATTCAGAAAATATTTTTGTGCTAAAGAAAATTTTGTTTTAGTAGATGCTGATTATTCTCAGATTGAGCTGAGGATTTTAGCACATCTTTCGAAAGATGAGAGTATGATAGAAGCTTTCAGGAATGAAGAGGACATTCATGCTTTAACAGCTTCTAAAATTTTTGATTTACCAGTTGACATGATAAATTCAGAAGCTAGAAATCGTGCAAAAACTGTAAATTTTGGAGTAATATATGGAATGGGAGCTTTCTCCTTGTCGCAAGATTTAGGAATATCCAGAAAAGAAGCAGACGAATATATAGACTCCTATTTTAGCAAATATATTGGTGTAAAAAATTATATGGTAAAAAGTCTTGAAAGTGCAAGAGAAAAGGGATATGTCGAAACTATTTTGCACAGAAGGAGATATTTACCGGAACTTGTTTCTCAAAATTTTAATTTAAGGTCGTTTGGAGAAAGAGCTGCAAGAAATACACCGGTTCAAGGTTCTGCGGCAGATATTATAAAAATGGCCATGATAAAAGTTCATAAAAGAGTTAAAGAAGAAAATTTGAAGGCAAATATGATTTTGCAGATTCACGATGAACTTATATTGGAGACGCATAGAGACGATGAAGAGAGCGTAAAATTGGTTTTAAAAGAAGAAATGGAAAACGTCATAAAGTTGCTAGTTCCTCTCAAAATAAATATTTCTTCGGGAAGGACATGGTATGATGCGAAAGGGTGATAAGATTTTTATTAGAGATTTTGATATAAAAGATGTTGATAGAATAGAAGAAATCGAAAAGATATGTTTTTCTGAGCCTTGGTCAAGAGAATCTATTATAGAAAGTTACGAAAGTGAGCTTAGTTGTTCGGTAATTGCCGAAAAAGATTCTTTACTGGTAGGTTATGCGTGTCTTTATATAATTTCAAAAGAAGCGCATATTTATAGTTTGGCCGTAGATCCAAAGTTTCAAGGGCAAGGGATTGGGAAAAAGATCCTAGAAGAGGTAATTTCGCGATCTAAGTCCAGTTTAGTAGAATTTATTTTACTTGAAGTAAGGGTTTCAAACGATATAGCGAGGAATTTTTATGAAAAATATGGATTTAAAGATGTAGGTAAGCGCATAAATTTTTATAAAAAGCCAGATGAAGATGCTATAATTATGAAAAAGTATCTTAATTTAAGAGGGGAAATATGAATATTTTAGCAATAGAATCGTCTTGTGACGATACATCTGTGGCGATAGTAAAAGACGGACGAGAAGTACTTTCAATGAAAACATTTTGTCAGGCAAAAGAACATGAAATTTTTGGTGGAGTTGTTCCAGAAGTTGCATCAAGATGTCATTTGGAATCGATTTCCGGACTTGTAGATTTAGTTTTTAGTGAATCAAATATTAAAAAGAAAGATATTTCAGCAGTTGCGGTTACTTATGCTCCGGGATTAATAGGTTCGCTTTTAGTCGGATTAAACTTTGCAAAAGGGATCTCGTTTTCTCTAGGAGTTCCATTTATAGGGGTTAATCACTTAAAAGGACATATTGCTTCAAATTATTTATCATTTAAAGAACTTACGCCTCCGTTCATTTGTCTTGTGGTTTCTGGAGGGCATACTAGTATTGTAGAAGTGAAAGATTACACAAAAATGAAAGTAGTTGGTAAAACTAGAGATGATGCCGCTGGCGAAACTTTCGATAAAGTTGCAAGATGCCTAAACATGCCGTACCCAGGAGGAGTATATTTAGATAAAGCTGCTGAAAAGGGCGACTGTAGTAAATTTAATTTTCCGATACCAAATGTCAAAGATAGCAAATATGATTTTAGTTTTTCTGGGCTTAAAACATCTGCAATTAGTAAAATTAATAGCTTGAACAAAAAAAATATGGATGTCCCGGTCAACGATTTTTCCGCGTCACTAAGAAAATCTATAGTTGAATACTTACTAACAAACCTAAAAAGTGCAGCCCTGGATTTGGGTTACACAAAAATCGCTTTAGCAGGAGGAGTTTCAGCAAACACTTTGCTTAGGCGAGAGGTGGAAAAAGAATGTAAAATCAGGAACTGGGACTTTTTTACTCCAGATTTAAAATTTTGTGGCGACAACGCAGCCATGATAGGTTCCCAGGGATACTATGAACTTAAAAGCGGTAAAAAAAGTGAACTAAACTTAAATGCGGTAGCCAGTATGCCCATAGATGAAAAAATTTAATTTAATATCGATTTTTCACAAAGGTCTTTAAGATAATTTTTAAAATCAGACCCGATTTCTGGATGATTTAAGGCTATTTCCACGCTAGCTTGCATAATTCCAAGCTTATTTCCTATATCATAGCGTTTTCCTTCAAAATCGACTGCAATAATAGAATCGCGCCTAGCTAAAACTTTCATTGCATCAGTTAGCTGAATCTCTCCACCGTGGCCCGGTAAAGTTTTATCTAAAATATCAAATATTTCAGGAGTTAAGACGCATCTCCCAAGTATCGAGTAAAGTGACATAATTCTGTTAGGGGAAGGTTTTTCTATCATATCAGTACATTTTAATATATTTTCACTCAAGTTTTGCACCTTAAGAGAACCATAGTTTACAATCTTTTCTTCAGGAACTTGTTTTGCTCCAACAACGCACAAATTATGATCATAAAAGGTATCTATAAGCTGTTTACAGACGGGGGTTTTGCTGATTATTACGTCGTCGCCATAAAGGACTGCAAAAGGTTCATTTCCGACAAAAGCTTTTGCGCAAGATACAGCATGCCCAAGTCCTCTTGCTTGTCCTTGCCGTTTAAAATATATATTTGCAAGATGTGATGCAAAAGAAACACTTTCTAATATATCATCTTTTCTGCTTTCTTTTAGTTTTAGTTCAAGTTCAGGACAATTGTCAAAATGATTTTCGATAATTTCCTTACCTCTGTTTGTTATGATCAAGATGTCGGTAATTCCAGATGCTACAGCTTCTTCAATAATATACTGAATAGTCGGCTTGTCTACTATTGGGAACATTTCTTTAGGTAAAGCTTTTGTAGCGGGAAGCACTCGAGTTCCAAAACCAGCTGCTGGTATAACTGCTTTTGTTATTTTCAAAAGGACTCAACCCCATCAAATTTGATTTTTTCGGGACAATTATACCAAAGTATTTTAACGCATACAACTAAAGTTTTAAATTAAAATTCTATTTGACAAATATAAAATAATATGGTATTATATATCATATATATTAATCAATAAATAAGGAAGAATTAATAAAAATGCTTGAAATGTTGAAAAAATTTAAATCTGATCCTATTACGTCTGTTTTTATGGTTTTGGTTTTGCTAGCGTTAGCCATATTCGGATATTTTAGCTTCTTCAAAAAAGAGTCTAAAGTTAGCAAAAGTGAAAATTATAGAAATAGAATTTCTAGTAAAACAGTTAAAAATTTCGAAAATATGTTGCCTCAAGAAACTTCATCAGAAGATATTTTGTCAGAAGGTTCTGAGAAAAATGAGTTGATTGATGATCAAAAAACTTCTGATGAAGATGACTCAGAGGTTGCTAAGAGTAAAGTTGCGAAACAGAAATCTACCGAAGAGCCGCGCAAAGAAGACAGTTTTGACGATACTAATAGTAGTAGAAATTTAGGAGATTCAGCGAAAAGTAAAAATATTTCAAAAGAAAAAAGTAAAGTTGGTAGAGATATAATAAACATAAATACTGCAACCGCGTCGGAAATTGCAGATTCGCTAAGTGGTATAGGTCCGGTTAAATCTAAAGCTATAGTTTCTTACAGGGAAAAAATGGGAAAATTTTCTACCATAGATGAGATAAAAAATGTAAAAGGAATTGGAGATAAGACTTTTGAGAAAATTCGTGAAAAAATTACGGTCTAGCGAATTTAGATATTAGAAGTATCAAAGTGAATCGAGGTTAGCTGTGAAAAAGGACTAAAAAAGGAGGAGTGAAGTTAAAAAAACGATAAAAAAGAGAGAAGATAAAAGAAAGATATT
>CBCPMW010000005.1:0-180496 GCA_965120375.1 uncultured Eubacteriales bacterium
ACTCCGGATGACCACTAATATTAAGCCCACTACCTAATCCTAAGTCAACGATTGACCCACCAGAACTTTGATCATTCTTATTGCTACAAGATTTCTCACTTTTAACATCACCGAGACCACCCTCGTCCGTCACGTCAGGAATACTCGAACTACCAGGAGTTTTACTACCTCCCTTTCTCGAAACAAACCACACAAAACCTACAATCGCAGCAACTAAAGCAGTTCCCACTGACAATATTAAACTACCTTTACTCATTCCCATTGATTATCCTCCTATTAAAAGTTTTATAGTTATATTATAACATACGCTCGTTTTTTTTTTAAAATTTTTGTTAACATTATTTAATGCTTTAAAAATATAATACACTGGTAGGCTCGAATCTGAGCACGCCAGTGTCTTTAAATTTAACTTTAGTTAAAACCAAATTATTTATTACTTGGTAAATATTGATATTAAATCTGGTATTTTAATAAAAATTTTATTATAAAAATATAAATTCATACTCATAAAAATTCACCAACTTCCTTGTACTAATGATTTTAAAAGATATAAATGTAATTATATAACTTTTTCATTAGAATTTCAATATAAATTTTGAATATTTTTTATTATTTTTGTCAAATATATGTAATGAGGTGAAGAAATGATAGATTTAAAAAATTTTTCGCTATGCTTTTTAGGACTAATAGCCGGTGTAATAAGTGGTTTACTGGGTACAGGAGGTGGCATAATTTTGATACCTTCACTTTGCAAGATAGGATTTGACCAAAAGAGCGCCCATGCAACTTCTGTGTCCACAATGTTACCTATTTGCACTGTTGGTACCTTTATGCATATTTATTCAAGCTCTTTTAGGATGGAACAATCTGCAATTTACGTTATATTTGGTCTAATCGGAGCATTTATAGGGACCAGACTCATTCACAAGATTAATCAAAATATTCTTAGAAATATTTTTGCATTATTTAGTATATGGGCCGGATTTAGACTTATACTAAAATGATTTATTTTTTCGATATAATAGCTTCTATTGTATCTGGTATACTTAGTTCTATGGGAGTTGGTGGCGGCGGAATTTTGTTAATTTATCTAACTTTGTACCGCGGTATAAACCAAATGCAGGCTCAAGGTATAAACCTTATATTTTTTGTATTTGTATCACTTTTTTCTACAATTTTTTTTACCTCAAAAAATTTAGTAAACTTAAAAAAAATAAGTCTTTTAATGATTTTCGGTATTCTAGGTTCAATTATAGGTTTTAAACTATCTTTAACACTAAACTCAACTATTTTATGTAAAATTTTTGGAGTTTCCCTTCTTATTATAGGTGTATTCCAGCTTTTTAAAAGATCGACCTAAACCAAATAATTTTGATAAAAAATATATTAAATACCTTCAAAATATATAAGTTACGTGTATAATTGTATGTATCATTTAAAAACAAAACTTGGAGGAAAGAATGAATATATCAGTACTTGGATGTGGTCGTTGGGGATCATTTATTGCGTGGTATCTTGATAGACTGGGATATAAAGTTAATCTTTTTGGCAGAAAAAATTCCACAAATCTTCAAGAACTTAAAACTAATAGAAAAAATAGTTATCTATCACTTAGTCAATCTGTAAACCTTACTTCAGATTTAGAATTTTCAATAAAAAGTTCGGATATAATTTTGATATCGATTAGCTGTCAGAATCTTAGAAGTTTCATGAAGGATATTTCGAATTTTAGTCTGGAAAACAAAATCATAGTTTTATGCATGAAAGGAATAGAAAAATTTACAGGTAAACGTCTTTCTGAAATTGTAGAAGAATTCATCACCGGTAACACAAAAATTGCTGTCTGGGCGGGGCCTGGCCACGCACAAAGTTTAGTAGCTGGAATCCCAAGTTGTATGGTAATTGATTCAAGTGATGAAAAAGTAAAAAAATTTCTTGTTAAACAATTTAGCAGCAATTTAATCCGTTTTTACTATGGAACAGATCTCATCGGTACTGAAATAGGAGCAGCGGCTAAAAATGTTATGGGAATAGCCTCCGGAATGTTAGATGGTTTAAATTTAAATCCACTAAAAGGACCACTTATGGCCCGTGGAGCCATGGAAATAAGCAGATTAATAAAGGCAATGGGTGGGAATGCTATGTCTGCTTACGGTCTTTGTCATCTCGGCGATTATGAAGCAACTTTATTTTCAGAAAACAGTAATAATCTACAATTCGGAAAATCAATAATTACAGGAGAAAAGTATGAAAAACTCTCCGAAGGAGTTGCTACGTGTGACGCTTTAATCCTTTTAGGTAGAACCAAAATCGTAAAGCTCCCTATTTGTCAAACCGTCAAAAATTTAATAGACAATAAAATAACTATAGGACAAGCAATGTCTAGTTTACTTCTGCAAGATGCAAAAAATGAATTTTAATACTCCTTCTGGATATAATGTCTTCTCACAAACAAAATTTTATTACTTTTACAAGTTTATTATATTTCAATTCTACCGTTAATCGCCATACTTAAAGTCTCTTCATCAGTGTATTCTAGGGCGCAACCAAACGGTACTCCATATGCAATTCTTGTAACTTTTACATGCATAGGTTTTAAGAGTTTGGATATATACATAGATGTAGCTTCCCCTTCTACTGTTGGATTCGTCGCCATTATTATCTCTTTTACTTCACTCGAAGAAACCCTGTTTATTAGTTCCTTCATACGCAGCTGATCCGGACCTATGCCGTTAAGAGGAGATATGGATCCATGTAAAACATGATAAAGTGCGTTATACTCACCAGATTTTTCAAAAGCTTGTACATCTTTTGGTTCTTCTACAACACAAATAATGGATCTATCTCTTGCTTTATCGCTACATATTGGACAAAGTTCCTTTTCAGCAAAATTACAACACTCAGCGCAGTAACTTACGTTTTGCTTTACATCAATCATACATTTTGCAAAATTTTCAACTGTTTCCTTATCCATATCTAGCAAAGCATACGCGAGCCTATAAGCAGTTTTTCTGCCTATTCCAGGTAATTTTTCGAAATACTCTGCTAATTTGGCAAGTGGCTGTACACTATATGATCTCATTTTAAGATAATCCCGGAATATTCAAAGGTAAGTCTAAATTACCGGAAACCCCGGCAACCGCAGACTCTTTTTCATCTTTTGCCATTTTTATAGCCCCATTTATAGCTGCAATAACAGTTTCTTTCAGCATTTCTAAGTCGCCGTCGTCTAGCATTTCTTTATCGATTTCAAGGTTTAGAATTTCCATAGTTCCTTTAACTTCAGCTTTAACTGTCCCCCCACCAGCTGTAAAACTATAAACTTTTTCTTCAAGCTGTGAACCTATTTTCTCCATTTGCGCCTGAACCTTCTGCATTTTTGCCGCCAAATCCCTCATACTTCCTTCTGCATTCGATTTTGGTAATCTTACTTTCATACTAATTATCCTCCAAATTTCATACAAAATTTACATCTACACCAAACCTTTTCACCTTTTTAGCAAACTCATCAATATTTCTGCATTTACACTCGTCCTTTTCTTTTTTATAAAACCCTATATTGTATTCCTTGCCTGTTAAAGAAAAAACTGCTTTTTTTATTTCTTCCTTGTTATTTAGATCTTTAAGCATCTCAAGTAAAAAATCTTTTTCAGAATCAATTAAAATAAAATTTTTATCTATATATCCTCTAGAACCTCGCATTGCCAACGAAAAAGTTTTGGATTTTGCATTTCTCTCTACAAAGTCTATCACGCTATGCCATTTAGAAAATTCTACAACTTCATCATTTTTATTTGCAGGTAAATTTTTTTTCACCTCACTTCTCTTAATTTCTTCATCCTGATTTTTTGCTCTACTTTCTGGATAACTTTTAGAATTTGCACTTTCATTTTCACTAAAACTACTTCCTTTTAAACCCTTATCCCAAAAACATAAGTTTATCAGAGCGATTTCTAAATTAGATTTCGATGTAGAAGACATATTTTTATTTGCACTAGCTAGTAAATCCAAACCAAAAAGCAAAAAATTTACTTCTTCATCACACCTTTTTTCTGATATTGCTCTAATTAAATTTTTCCGAAATTCTTCTAAAAGTCCTTCACACAGCCCCAGCATACTCTTTGACCTTTTATGTAAATTTTCTACATTTTCAAGTACACTCTCTACATCTTTATTTTTAATTGCCTCAAAAATAGTTAAAACAGATTCCTTGTCAGTAATCCCTAAAATATTTTCAACTTTATCTGAACTAAGACTTCTTCCAGCAAAAGAAACACATCGATCTAGCAAAGAAAGTGCGTCTCGCATCGCCCCATCTGAAGCATTCGCAATTATCGTGGCTGACTTTTCATCAATCTCAATTTTTTCTTCACCGCAAATATATCTTAGTCTTCCTACAATTGATTCATTATTTATCCGGAAAAATTCAAAACGCTGGCATCTTGAAGATATAGTTAGTGGAATTTTATGAGGTTCTGTAGTTGCAAGTATAAAAATTACATGTTTTGGTGGCTCTTCTAGCACTTTTAAAAATGCATTAAACGCCTGATTGGAAAGCATATGAACTTCATCTATTATGTAAACTCTATACTTACACGCTGATGGAACTAAATAGGCTTCTTCTTTTATTGCACGAATATTTTCAACACCATTGTTACTTGCTGCATCTATTTCACTTATATCCAAAAGTGAGTCATTCAGCGCTTCCTTGCATATGCGACATTTAGTACACGGGCTTCCATCTACTGGAGAAAGACAATTTACTGCCATAGAAAAAATTTTTGCGCAAGACGTTTTGCCAGTTCCCCTTGACCCTATAAACAAATACGCATGTGCTATCTGAAACAACTTTACCTCATTTTTAAGTGTTCTTGTCACATGCTCCTGCCCAACAACATCCTCAAAACGTCTAGGTCTCCATTTTCTATATAAAACCTGATACATTAAGACACTCCCGACTACTATCTTTAAATTTTCGGTTTACTGCACAAAAATCCCTTGCACTTTAGCATACAGTATAGACAGATAAACCCTGCATCGCATAGCTGAAAAAGCTTAATGCTGCTCGGTTCCCCGCCTGACATGGTTCACTTTCCGCTATCGCGCAGAACCCGCCCATGCTGTATGCTAAAACGCAAGTAAATAAACACAGCCTCAGGTTTCAGAGTGTATCACAATTAAAAAAATATTGCAAGCATTTAATTTAAAAATATTTTACATCATCGCGAAAGCTGTAATTCCGGCACCTATTCCTGCAGCTATTGCCATTTTTATTATCCAACTTATATTCCCTGCTTTTCTTTGTACACAAGAAGGTACTCCAAAACCACACACTAAAGACTTTGCTTCCCTCTTTAGTACATTATCCTTAAAATCTGAATATTCTGGCTTTACAACTAAAAAAGCCTTCTCATAATACACACTTTCCAAATCAATAACTTCAATCATATGTTTTTTTATTCCCTTTATCATGTTAGCCCCCCTATACAAAAAACTAATATAAAATTATTTTGCATAAAAAAGATAACATTATTCTCTGTCAAATTATATCATATCTTTTTTGTGTAGCGCTATGTAAGAAATAACCATAAATATTCCAGATATAACTATCGGTGCCCACCAATAATCCATGAGTGGAAAATTAGGCGTATTCATCCCATAAACTCCAGATACAATAGTAGGTATAGACAAAATCAATGTTATAGAAGCTAGTATTTTCATAACTATATTTAGATTGTTCGAGATAATTGACGCAAAAGCGTCCATAGTCCCAGACAAGATGTTAAGATATATATCAGACATCTCAACAGCCTGTTTTATTTCAATCAAAACGTCGTCTAAAAGTTCTTGGTCCTCTTCGTATAGTTTTACGAAGCGTCCCCTTAATATCTTTTCAAGTGTAACTTTTGTAGCTTTCAATGATGAAGAAAAATACACCAGCGACTTTTCTACTTCTAAAAGCTGTATGAGCTCTTTATTTTTCATAGATTTTTTCAGTTCTTGCTCGACTTGATTTGTTATTTTATCAATCTGTTTCAAGTACTGAAGATACTTACTTGCTAAACGCAGCATTATGTAAAGAACAAAATGAGTTTTATGATGAGTCCTTACATTTCTTATTATCCCGCTTGCAAATTCCTCTATTATCGAGTTTTTTCTAAGTGATATTGTTATAACATTTTTTTCAGTTATCATTATACTAAGTGGCATGGTATAATAAGTTAAGTTAGTTCCAGATTTTTCCATAACTGGACTATCAATCATTATCAAAGTTACTCTATCTTCGTAATCTATATGGGACGATTCCTCCTCATCCAAAGATGCCATCATAAGTTCTGGCTCTATATTAAACTCAGATATTAGAAAGTTAACTTCACTATCGGTCGGGGCAATACAATTTATCCAGCATCCCTCTTCATATTCTTCAATCCCAGATATCCTGCCGTTTACAGTTTTGTAATACGATATCATTTTGTACCATCCCCCTTTTTTGAACACAAAACACTCGACCATTCTATCATAAAACACTTGCATTTGGGAATTAAATTATAATTAATTATAGACGAAAAAAATTATTTTTTTAATATGTTAAACTCGCTTGTATAAAACTAGAATTTCTGCGTGTAGCCTTTCCAAATAGTCTCTTAATATATAATATTTTTATTGTGAATGTAAAAAGCATTAGTCTATAAATTATAGTATTTTTTAATTTATTTTTAATAATATCTATTCATGAATAATTTTTTATTAAAATGCTCTTGACATTTGACTAAAAATAAACTATAATTAGTATATACAGCTTGAGAAACTGTTAAAATAATAAAAATATCTAAGGAGTTGTTGTTTAACAATGAATAATATCCAAAATATTGGGGCCGTAGTTCTCGGTGGTTTAGTTGTTGTGGGAGCTATATGTTTTGGTTGCAAAATTAATGAACATTTTGCAAAACGAACTGAAAGTAAGCTTGGCATGACACTTGGGACCATTGACGTATTATCGGAATCTTCTCATTCGATGACGGGCAGAGCGATAGAGCTTAGCAAAGAATCTGAAAAGTTAACCTCAGTTGTTGCAGCAAATTGGAAAAAATTATCAGATGAAGAGAAAAACGGATTGACCGAATACTTTAAAAATGAAAATAAAACAGAAAACCTAAATAAGAAACAACGTAACTTGATAAACTCAATTAAGGAACTGCAAAACCGTGAAAAAGAAATGACCATTCTCAGTGCATTGAGTTGTGACCAACGTGTGATCTTAATGCAAAACGGGGTGAGCATCCCAGACGAAAAATGTTTAAAAAGCTGGGCACCATACCTTGGAGAATATTCGGAAAAACTCAATATGATACTTAACGCTCCTGATTACATCACAGGCTGTTTGAAAAAGTTTGAGGAAAACACAAATAAGGCATATGAAAATGGAAGAGAAGATCTACTAAAAATTCTTAGACCTGATTCTGCGAGTAATGCTCCAATAAAGATTCTTAGGCCTAATTCTGCGAATAATGCTCCAATTCATCACAAACCTATAATTGTGGAAACAATCAAGCCAAATAGTGTCGTTTAAAACTTACAGATACTTAGAAATTTTCGATTTTTTAGATTTCGATATGCTTTCAGGCGAGCCGACAGCTACAATCTCCCCTCCAAAAGGTCCACCGTCTGGTCCCAGATCTATTAGAAAATCTGCCGATTTTATTAGGTCTAAATTGTGTTCTATAATCAGGACTGAATTTCCGGTTTCTACAAGTTTATTTAAAACTTCGATAAGCTTGTGGACATCGGATTTGTGTAGTCCTGTCGTTGGCTCATCTAAAATATAAATGGTTTTTCCGGTTGAGCGTTTAGAAAGCTCAGTTGCAAGTTTTACCCTTTGGGCCTCTCCTCCTGAAAGCGTTGTAGCCGGTTGACCTATCTTTATATAACCTAATCCTACCTGACTAAGCAGTATTAATTTATTTTTTATCTTAGGAATATTTGAAAAAAATTCCACTCCCTCATCAACCGTCATATCTAAAACGTCATAAATATTTTTATCTTTGTACTTTATTTCCAAAGTTTCTCTGTTGTATCTTTTCCCTTGACAATCTTCACATTTAACATAAATATCCGGTAAAAAATGCATCTCGATTTTTATAATTCCACCACCTTCACAAGACTCACATCTTCCGCCTTTTACATTAAATGAAAAACGCCCGCTGCCAAATCCTCTTATTTTCGCCTCGTTATTTGACGAAAATAGTTCTCTTATGTCAGTGAAAACTCCCGTATAAGTAGCTGGATTTGATCTAGGAGTACGTCCTATTGGAGACTGATTTATTTCTATAACTTTATCTAAATTTTCAATTCCTTTTATGTTTTTATGTTTACCGGGTTTATATTTTGCTTTATTTAGTTCAGATGCTAGTCTTTTATAAATAATATCATTCACAAGAGTTGACTTCCCGGAACCTGATACTCCAGTTACACATACAAACATCCCAAGTGGAATTTTTACATTTATATTTTTAAGATTATTTTGGCTTGCACCTATAACTTGAAGATATTTTCCATTTCCTTTTCTTCTTTTTTTAGGAACTTCAATAAATTTTTCTCCACTTAAGTATTGTCCCGTTATTGATTCTTTGCATTTTTTAATATCTTTGATATTTCCAGCAAACACTATTTCTCCACCATGTTCGCCAGCTCCAGGTCCAATATCAACTATATAATCAGCTTCTTGCATTGTTTCTTCGTCGTGCTCTACTACAATTACAGTGTTACCTAAATCACGTAACCTTTTTAGCGTCCCGATTAACTTTTCATTGTCACATTGATGCAAACCTATACTCGGCTCATCCAGAACATATAAAACTCCAACAAGCGACGAACCTATTTGTGTTGCCAGTCTAATTCGCTGACTTTCCCCGCCGGATAAAGTTCCAGCCTCCCTAGAAAGAGTTAAGTATCCAAGTCCTACACTTTTTAAAAATTTCAATCTATCATTTATTTCTTTAAAAATAGGCTCGGCGATTAATTTTTCTTTTTGGGTCAATCTTACTTCATTTAAAAAATCAAATATTTCTGCAATTGATTTTTCACAAAGCTGACTTATATCTAAATTTCTGAATTTTACACATAAACTTTCCCTTGAGAGCCTCTTTCCCTCACATTCACTACAGTTAGTTTTACCCATATAAGATTCTATTTCCTCTTTTATCCAATTGCTTTGAGTATCTCGAAAACGGCGTTGTAAATTATTTATTACTCCTTCGAAAATATTTTTATATCGGCTATTTCCATGATCAGTTTCACGTACCAAATCAATTTTTTCTTTATCAGTACCATATAAAATAATTTTAACTATATTTTCCGGTAAATCTTTTATAGGAGTATCGAGAGAAAAGTTATAATGTTTAGCTAAACTTTTAAAATACATATTTGCAATGGTGTTTCCTTCCATAGCCCAGCCACTTCCCTTTATTCCTCCTTCATTTATAGATAAACTGCGATTTGGTATAACAAGTTCTGGATCTACTTTCATAAAAACTCCAAGACCAGTACATTTTTTACATGCCCCAAATGGACTATTAAAAGAAAACATTCTTGGAGTAAGTTCTCCTATATTTATTCTGTGTTCTGAGCACGCATACTTTGTAGAAAAAACGAAGTCTTCCTGAAAATCCTTGTTAATTATAACTATACCATCTGATTCTTTCACTGCAGATTCTATAGAATCAGAAAGCCTACTCCTTATAGAAGAATTTACAATTAATCTGTCTATCACAATTTCAATATTATGCTTTTTATTTCTTTCAAGATGTATTTTTTCAAACAAATCGTAAGTTTCCCCGTCTATTCTTACCCTAACATATCCACTTTTTTGAGCTTCTTGCAATTCCTTTACATGTTCTCCTTTTCGTCCCCTAATAATAGGTGCTAAAACTTGAATTTTTGTACCTTCATTCATTTGCATAACAATGTCTACAATATTATCGACAGTTTGAGCTGAAATTTTTTTCCCACATTCAGGACAAAAAGCTTCTCCGAGTCTGGCATAAAGCAATCTTAAATAATCATAAATTTCTGTAACAGTTCCGACCGTTGACCTGGGATTTTTAGAGGTGGTTTTTTGTTCTATTGAAATTGCCGGAGAAAGCCCTTCTATACTATCAACATCTGGTTTTTCCATTTGACCTAAAAACTGCCTAGCATATGCTGACAAAGACTCTACGTATCTCCTCTGCCCTTCTGCATAAATTGTATCAAATGCAAGCGAGGATTTTCCAGATCCAGAAAGACCTGTAAAAACTACAAATTTATCTCTAGGAATTTCTAAATCTATATTTTTTAAATTATGTTGTCTCGCACCTTTTATGACTATTTTCCCTGACATTAATTATCCCTCTTTTTAATTATTTTTCCCTTAATTTTTTTATTTCATCTCTAAGAAATGCTGCATGTTCAAATTCTAGAAGTTTTGCTGCTAGTTTCATTTCTTTTTCCATTTGAAGTGCAAGTTTTTCCCTTTCTTTAGATGACAAATGTTTATATGAAGCTTCTTTCTCCTCTTCACTTCTGTCTGTTATTTCAAGAATTTCTGCAACTTTTTTCTGTACAGTTTTAGGTATTATTCCATTTTCTTCATTATATTTTTTCTGTATTTCGCGCCTTCTTTTAGTCTCTTTAATACAAATTTGCATAGAATTAGTTACACTGTCAGCATACATAATAACCATTCCATTCTCATTTCTAGCAGCTCTGCCTACCGTTTGTATAAGCGACCTATCTGAACGCAAAAATCCCTCTTTATCAGCATCAAGTATGGCAACAAGGGAAACTTCTGGAATATCAAGTCCTTCACGCAAAAGATTGATTCCTACAAGGACATCTATCTTCCCTACTCTAAGATCTTTAATTATTTTCATTCTCCGTAGTGTATCAATTTCACTATGCATGTATCCAACTTTTATATTAAATCCCTCTAAGTAACTAGTCAAATCTTCCGCCATTTTCTTTGTAAGTGTCGTGACTAAAGTGCGCTCTCTCTTTTCTATTCTTTTATTTATTTCAGAAATTAAATCGTCAATCTGAGAATCAATTGGTCTTACAAAAATCTCAGGATCTAAAAGACCTGTTGGTCTTATAACTTGTTCTACAACTTGTTTGCTCTTTTCTAGTTCTACTTCTCCTGGAGTTGCACTTACAAATATAACTTGATTTATCTTAGAATAAAATTCATCATAATTCATCGGTCTATTATCATATGCAGAAATAAGCCTGAATCCATGTTCTATCAGACTATCTTTTCTTGCTCTATCTCCAGCATACATTGCTCTAACTTGTGGAAGTGTTACATGTGACTCATCTATAAACATTAAAAAATCTTTCGGAAAATAATCAAAAAGTGTAAATGGCGGTTCTCCTGGCTTTCGAGATGACATTATACGAGAATAATTTTCTATCCCCTTACAGAACCCTATTTCCTCTAGCATTTCTATATCATAATTAATTCTTTGTTCTATCCTTTGAGCCTCTATAAGTTTACCTTGACTTTGGAAAAAACTTACTCTTTCCATCATTTCACTTTTTATTTCCTCAATAGCTATTTTTAACTTTTCTTCTGGAACTATATAGTGCGATGCAGGATATATTGCCGCGTGCTTAAGTACTGCATTTACTTGACCTGTTACAGGACTTATCTCAGATATTTTTTCTATTTCATCGCCAAAAAATTCTACTCTAATTACGTGATCTGATGACGCCGCTGGGAAAATTTCTATCGTATCTCCACGCACTCTAAATTTATTTCTTGTTAAATTAGCATCATTTCTTTCATATTGAATTTGAACTAATTTAGAAAGAAGCTGTTCCCGACTTTTTTTCATCCCCGGTCTAATAGATATAACCATGGACCTATAATCTATTGGATTTCCTAAACTATATATACAAGAAACACTTGCTACTATAATAACATCTTTCCTTTCTGAAAGTGCAGACGTCGCCGAGTGCCTAAGTTTGTCGATCTCATCGTTTATAGCAGAATCTTTTTCTATATAAACATCGGTAGAAGCAATATAAGCCTCTGGTTGATAATAATCATAATATGATACAAAATATTCGACAGCATTGTTTGGAAAAAAATTTCTAAACTCTGAACAAAGTTGGGCTGCCAAAGTTTTATTATGTGCTAAAACGAGCACAGGTTTTTGCACTTTTTCTATTATATTTGCCATTGTAAATGTTTTTCCGGAACCTGTTACCCCTAAAAGCGTTTGCTCCCTAAACCCTTTCTTAACACCGTCAACAAGTTTATTTACTGCAGTTTTTTGGTCACCTTTTAATCTAAAATCCGACTCTATTTTAAAGCTCATTGCCTTAACCCTCTTTTGTTTTTGCCTAAGTTTACTTTATAATTTAGTTTTTCCAATTTTATAGATCTTTAGAAGCAGTAAAAAAACTAGCTAATTGCCCTACAACTTAGCATCCCCATTAATTCGCCTTCTCCACTACATTCAAGAGAAACGTAGTCACCATCTGCAACAATAATGTGATCCAAAAATTTTACTCCTAAGTTTTCAAAAATATCCTTTATTTTTTTCGTCGCGGCAATATCATCTTTCGATGGTAACGCTATTCCACTCGGATGATTATGCCCAATTATTACCGAACTTGCATTATACATGATTACTAGTTCCATAATCTTTCTTGCATACAAATCAACTGAATTAACCGTTCCTTTGTTTACAACCCCACAATAAATAGGCTTTCTTTTTGCATCAAAAAGCATCAAAGCAACAATTTCTTCCTCTCTCCCAAAAAATTGCAGCGCTAACTTATCCCGGGCTTCTTTTAAACCAATAGGTTTATTATTTTTTAAAGACTTACTAAGCATGTAAACTCTAAATAAATCCAACGTCAATTTAATAAATGTAGCCGATGACTCTCCCATTCCATTAACTCTTTTGAGCAAATTTATGGGTGCGTCAAAAACTCCAGACAAACTTCCAAATTCTTTTATCAAATTATGAGCAATTTCATTTGTATTTTTTCTCGGAATAGCGTAATATAATGCTATCTCTAGAATTTCATGATCATAGAGTTTATCAAATCCATCTAAAAGATACTTACTTTTCATCCTTTTTCTGTGGCCTTCGTGCAAATTGAACCCCTCCTCACCAGTGCTTGCAATCAACAACAGTTTAACTTATTGTAACATCATATTATTTAATAATCAATAGCTAATAAAAATAATCTTATCATTCAAGGAGAAAAAATTGAAATCAATAGTCATAAGCAATAACGAATCTGGACAAAGAATTGATAAATTTTTAACAAAGTATTTAAAAAGACTACCTACTAGTCTGATATATAAATACATAAGAAAAAAACGTATAAAAATCAATAATAAAAAATGTGAAATTTCATATAAATTATCTGAAGGTGATGTTTTAGATCTATATATAAACGATGAATTTTTCATTGAAAATTCGGATAAATTAGATTTTTTACATGCACCTGATAAATTAAATATTTTATACGAAGATTCAAATATATTAATTATAGATAAAAAACCTGGATTAATTGTACATCCTGATAAAAATATTGAAATTGATTGCCTAATAAATAGAATAAAAAAATATTTATTTGTGAAAAATGAATATTTAGTGAATGATGAAAAAACCTTTTCTCCTTCGCTTGTTAATCGATTAGACCGAAACACTGGCGGAATTGTACTATCTGCTAAAAACGCTGAATCTTTGAGAATATTAAATGATAAAATTAGAAATAGAGAAATAAAAAAGTATTATTTATGTAAGGTTACCGGCATTATGCCCAAACAAACTCAAACTTTAAGTGCATATCTTAGGAAAAATAGCTTATCAAATTTAGTAGATATATCATTTTCTAAAAAATCTGGATATAAAAATATAGTAACAAAATATACAGTAATCTCTCAAAATAATAATGAAAGTTTATTAGAAATTGACTTAATAACAGGGCGAACTCACCAAATCCGTGCTCATTTATCAGCAATCGGACACCCAATAATCGGCGATGGTAAATATGGAAATAATTTGACCAATATCCATAAAAAAAATAAATATCAGTGCCTCTATTCCTACATGCTAAAATTCAATTTTTTGAAAAAAACTGGAAAACTAGATTACCTGAACGGCAAGGTTTTCAAAGTAAGTGACATATGGTTTTTGAAAAGTCCTAATGATTAATTTTAATAAAAATATTTATTAAAATACGAATAAATTATAAAAAATTTTCATAAACCCCATATCAATTACAGAGGAACCTAACAAAATAAAAAGTAGTATAAATAATTTTTTTATATATATTTTTGTATGATTGCATATGCTCCCTTGATTTAAGTTCGGACAAAACAATCTTATGACTTTTATAGAAAATTTTACTGAATTCATTGTTAAAAATATAAAACTAGCCGACGAAATTAACATTCCCGGCATAAGTACCAAAATATAAAAAGCTAGCCCTTTGAACCCATAAATTAAATACAAATATCCCGCTGTAAATCCCAACCCACATTGCCTAAAAATTAATATTAATGGAGACAAAATTACCCCAAAAATTGAAAAAGCAGACAACGAAATTGTCAACCAAAACAAAAAATTTGAACAAAAAGAAGAAACAAATGTATAAAATATGCTTTGAGACGTTCTTACATCAAAATCACTCAAAAACAATATATCAAGTTTTTTCGCAGTACCTAAATTTATACAACTAGCATGAATAGATCCTAAAATCATACTTATTACTGTAGAAAATATCAATAGAATTGATAATCTATTATTTCTAAAACTTTCAAAATTCCCCTTTTTTAACACTTGCTGTAGATTTTCTACAATATTTTTCATATTTATCCCCTCAAAATTTTATACATCTCTATACTAGAGTATGTTTATTGATGAAAAAATATGAATTTATTTCAGTTTTATGGATTTTAATGCAACATTAAGCATAAGTGCACATTCTATCCTTTTTTTTTCAATCTGACAGGAAATAGCATGCGGTGTTTTTATTCTTCCCATAAAATTGAAGTTATTAGCGTTACAGCCTCCACCACAAAAAAATCTTGCCCAACAAGATCCACAATTCTCCTTTTTGTACATATTTGTTTCAGAAAAACTTTTTTTCATATTAGTATTAAATAATTTTTTATTTAGATTCCCCATTAAGAATTGTTTATTTCCAACAAATTGATGACACGGGAAAATATCCCCATTTGGAGTGACTGCAATAAATTCATTTCCACAGCTACACCCTTTAAGTCTTTTTACTGAACATGGACTCTTCTCTAGATCTATATTAAATCTATAAAAATCTATATCAGATCCATTTTTTCTCATATGATATATCTTTTTTGCTAAATTTTCATATTCATCAAGGACAATTTTTAGATCACTTTCACTAATATTATATTCTTTTTTTTCATCGCCAATAACCGGTTCAATCGAGATTTTGCTAAAACCCAAATTATAAATATGTAATACATCTTCTGAAAATTTTAGATTATTTTTAGTGAAAGTCCCTCTTATATGATAATTTTTCCGACCTCTTTGATCAATTAGTTTCCTAAATTTGGGAATTATAATATCATACGTCCCTTCTCCGGACCTGGTCCTTCTCATTTTGTCATTTATATCTCTTCGACCATCCAGTGATAGAACAACTGTATAAATTTCTTTGTTTATAAAATCAATTTTTTCATCATTCAACAAAATCCCATTTGTTGTTAGTGTAAATCTGAAATTTTTATTATATTCTTCTTCTAAATTCCGTGCATATTTTACTGTTTGCTTTATAATATCGAATGCCATCAAAGGCTCTCCACCAAAAAATTCAACTTCCAAATTTCTTCTATTTTGTGAATTTTCTACTAAAAAATCTATGGCTTTCTTGGCAGTTTCAAATGTCATAAGTTCTCGGCCACACCCAAAATCACCTTTTACAGCGAAACAATATTCACAAATCATATTGCAATCATGAGCTATATTTATGCACATTGCTTTTATTGGAGAATCTAAATCTACTGTCTCCGAAATTTTTTTATGCTTATCTTCCGAAAAAATCATGCCTTTTTTAAAAGCTTTATAAATTTGGCTGTATGCTTCTTCTATCTCATCTACACTGTATTTTTCTTTAAGAGAATTTATTATAGATTCATCAATATTTTCATCGATTGAGTCATTTAAATAGTCAAATATATCATATGTGACACTATCGACAGAATAAAGGGCCCCACTACAAACATCCAAAACTATTTTATACCCATTTAACTCGTACTTATGTACCATATATCCTCCTAATCTACAAAAATAAAAAGGCAGTTCTACCCCCTGCCTCTTTTTTAAGAAAAATTCTAGGCCTAAACTATTTCGGTATTTTCACACTTTTGATTTGCAACTGCACTAGAAGTTTTAACTGCAGACTGGCACGAAACTTGACATTCTCCACAACCTCTGCCAGGTTCACAATTAATCAAATTTTCTTCATTTATGATTTTAAAATGCTCCACAAAAAACCCCCCTTTACCTAAATTCACTGCCAGAATGTTAACACATAAAAATCATAAAATCAATCCAAAAAATAAAATTTTTACTAAAATTATTTACATATTTATAAACCTCTATTATAATTTCCCTTGATTTTTCGCTATTCCACAAAGGAAGGTGATTTTTATAAAAATCTCTGCATCGATGCTTGCTTGTGACTTTTCAAAAATGGGAAATGAACTAGAAAAAGTTTGCACTTCTGGAATTGACTCAGTTCACATGGATATTATGGATGGGATCTTTGTTCCTAATATTTCTTTTGGACCTTCAATAGTGAAGTCTTTGAGGAGTTTTACAAATTTAGAATTCGATGTTCATTTAATGTTACTGGATCCAATAAATTACATAGAAGATTTTGCAAAATCTGGCGCTGATAATATAACATTTCATATAGAATCAAATTCAAATCCACACAAAACAATCGAAAGAATACGATATTTCAAAAAAAGCGTCGGTATATCATTGAAACCGAAAACAAGTCCTGAGGAAATTGTACCTTTTTTACCACTTGTAGATTTAGTTCTTATAATGACCGTTGAACCTGGATTTGGCGGCCAAACTTTCTTGCAGGATCAGATTTCAAAAATAAAGAAAATCAGGGATACGATAGATAAAAATACACTAAAATGTAAAATAGAAGTTGACGGAGGAATTAACCTTAATACTGCTAAACTTTCTAAAAATGCTGGGGCTGATATTTGCGTTGCAGGTACAAGTATTTTTAATTCAGAGAATGTGGAAAAAACTATATCTGATTTTAAACTTATGTAGAGCGATAAAAAGTCAAAAAATAGAGCATACTTTCTACTTTTTTATATACTTGTCTAAAATCGGTCAGAGGTAGTGGATTTTTCCCTTTTCCGATTTCAACTGTAAATCCTGGTTTTTCAAACTCACCTATAAACCAGTCTTTAAATCCTCCCCCTGAAGCAAGACCTGTTGGAACAGCCAATTTATATCCACTAATTTTTGCCATTTTTTCTGCTATTTCTCTAGATTTCACAGGCA
The DNA here is from genome assembly GCA_965120375.1 of uncultured Eubacteriales bacterium. Classification (GTDB taxonomy): domain Bacteria; phylum Bacillota; class Clostridia; order Oscillospirales; family Acutalibacteraceae; genus CASPLG01. The sequence goes on from CBCPMW010000005.1 coordinate 17,577, forward strand.
CTTTTTCTCCATAATTCCAATATATTTCTTCGCCTTGACTATGAAAAGCTACAGCATAATCAAAATTCATTTCTCTACAAAGTTTTGTAATTGCTCTAGTTTCCGGTTCGCTTTCCGGTTTATCTCCACCGTATCTTGTGCTATCAGGACCTTTTATTCCGGACATTTGTTCACGTTTATGTAAATCTTCCCACTGCGCATCAAAATTATGATTTATATCTACTCCTCTTGCATTTGCTTGCCAGAATTTTGCTTTTTTAGTACTTTTTACAAATGCTTTATATCCTCCTGCTGCAGAAGCACCAACTAAACTTATTTCCACTCCATCAGGATTTACACACGGACATATGGTTATCCCTCTTTTGTAAAAAAAATCTAAAAATTTTTTACTATTCTTTGCTCTCTCGCAAATGTCATTTATAAATTTTAGTAAAACAAGACTTGTAAGCCATTCCATTCCGTGGTAAGCAGCTGAAAAAAATATAGATTTTTGTTTAGTCCCAATATGCAAAATTAAAATTTCTCTACCCAATAAACTTTGTGAAATTATACGTTTTTCTAGAAAATTATATCTTTTTAGCAGAATATTTATTATTTTTTCACGCCTTTTTTCAGTTGGAATTTCTTTGTCAAAAAGTAAATTTTTCAACATATTCCCCTTCCAGATAACAAAAAATAAACATATGATTGAAATATATTCATAAGAAATATATTATATTACTGGAGAGGTGTTTTATTTTATGAAGTTTTTTAGTAAATTACTTGAAAGCAAAACAATTTTTAGTGGGCAAATTTTTGACCTAAAACTCGACAAACTTCGGCTTCCTAATGGGAAAGATTATACCAGAGAAGTTGTAATTCATCCCGGTGCTGTTTGTGTTGCTGCTTTAACTCCTACTGGTCAAATTGCGCTCGTAAAACAATATCGCCACGCTCTATCCAGAGATATACTTGAACTTCCGGCCGGAAAACTTGAACAAGGAGAAGCCCCTCTTTCTGCCGCTAAACGTGAACTTGAAGAAGAAACAGGAATTATCGGTAAAAATTTCCAAGATCTTGGTTGTATTTACGTGTCACCTGGATATTCTAGTGAGATAATTCATCTTTATTTCTGTAAAGCTGAATCACTCGGAAGCTTAAAACTCGACGAAGGAGAATTTTTAGAACCAGTTTACATTGAATTTAAAACAGCCATAAAAATGGTCCTAAAAAATGAAATTTCTGACGCTAAAACACAAGTTTCAATATTAAAACTTTATAATCTGATGAAAGAAGGTAAACTAGATATAGAACAGTGCTGATTTTTTAGATAAAATAAGTCTTTGAAGAGGAAGGGAAAATAAAATGAGACTTACGATTACAAAAATAATAATAAGTTTTTTCTTGCTCATTTTAGGTTTGTTTTTAAACAATATGCCTATTTTCAGCTTTCTTTTGTTTACAACAAGCTATATAATACTTGGAACTGATATTGCAATAAAAGCTTTTAAGAGTCTTATAAAAAAGAGTATTTTCGACGAAAATTTATTGATGTTTATTTCGACTGTTGGAGCGTTCCTTCTTGGGGAGTACCCTGAAGGGGCAGCCGTTATGATATTTTATCATATAGGCGAGCTTTTTAGTTTTCGTGCTAAAAAAAAGTCTGAACGTTTTATTCAGCAAATGCTAAAATCTGAACCTGAATACATAACTGTAGTTGTAAATGGTTGCATGAAAAATAAAAAAATACGAGAAATTATGCCAAAAGACATAATAATGATAAAAGCTGGTGAAAAAGTTCCTCTTGACTGCGTTGTAACTGACGGATATTCTAGTGTAAATAATTCTGCTTTAACAGGAGAATCTACTCCTATTTCGGTTTCTCCCGGTGATAAAATAATTAGTGGTTCAATAAACGTTACGGGAACTATTTTTGCTGAAGTGAGATCAAAATACGAACATTCCACATTTTATAAAATACTTGACCTGGTCAAACATTCTACAGAAAAAAAGGCTCACACGGAAAAATTTATTACTAAATTTTCGTCCTATTACACGCCGGCTATAATAGGGTGTGCTGTTTTTATAGGTGTTTTTATGCCGTTTATATTTCCAAGCACTGATATATCAGATTGGATATATCGGTCTCTTGTTTTTTTAGTTGTATCGTGTCCTTGCGCTTTGGTTATATCAATCCCTTTGACTTTTTTTTGTGGAATAGGTCTTGCATCTAAAAAAGGAATTATAATAAAGGGCAGCAGCTATATAGAGAGTTTGTCGTTTGCATCTAAGGTTGTTTTTGACAAAACTGGGACGCTTACAAAAGGTTTATTTTCTGTAAATAAAATTGTATCTATCAGTATGAGTAAAGAAAAATTTTTAGAAACTGCATCTTACGCCGAACTTTACTCGGATCATCCAATTGCAACTTCGATAAAAAAATTTTACGACAAAGATTTTGACGAAACTAGGATAAAATCTTGTGAAAATATAGCTGGAAAAGGGATTAAATCTGTTTTTGATAACAAAGTAGTTTACATAGGTAACTCAAAACTAATGGAATCTATTGGAATTACTACTAACAAGGTTTTGGGGCTTGGTTCAGTAGCTCATATGTCTGTTGACGGCAAATACTGTGGGTATATTGTTGTGTCCGACAGTATAAAAGATCAGGCTTTAACTGCAGTTCAAAAACTTTACAAACTTGGAATAGAAAGAATCGCCATGCTTACAGGTGACTCTAAAGAAATTAGCGATTCAGTTGCAAATGCACTTGGAATACACTACAGTGTATCGGAACTCTTACCTGAAGATAAAGTTGAAGAAATTAAGAAACTTTCGTCTAATGAAAATGGTCATGGCAGTTTAGTATTTGTAGGAGACGGAATAAATGATGCTCCAGTAATTGCACTGGCGGAAGTTGGTATTGCAATGGGTACGACTGGGGCAGATATATCGGTTGAAACTGCAGACATTATAATCATGGACGGGAACCCATGTAAAGTCTGTGATGCAATCTCTCTTTCCAGGTTTACTATGAATGTCGCAAAACAAAATATCGCCTTGTCTTTAGGAATAAAATTTATAATTCTGTCACTTGGAATAATGGGATTTTTAAGTTTATGGGCTGCTGTTTTTGCTGATGTAGGGGTCTCTCTAATAGTTATCTTAAACTCTTTAAGGATACTAAAAAAATAACAGATTTTTTAAATTTTCAAGTCTTGAAGCGCTAAATTTGTAAGCTTGAATTTTCTTAAAGATATTCATGCTTATCTTAAAATGATAAAAATTTATTTTCCAGATTTGCTATATTTTCTACTCTTTCATTTATATATTTTAAATCTTCACCTTTAGATAAAAAAAGCAAATCTTTTACCGCTTTCTTTGAATCTTCTACTGTTTTTAAGTCATTTAGATCTTTTACCAATTTTAATCCCGGCATTCCATGCTGTCTACTCCCAAATATTTCACCTGGCCCTCTTATTTTTAAGTCCTCTTTTGCAAGAAAAAAACCATCATTTGTGCTGCACATAATTTCAAGTCGTTTTCTAGTATCACTCGATAAAGCTTGAGAGATTAATATACAGTACGATTCTTTTTCTCCTCGACCAACTCTTCCCCTTAATTGATGAAGCTGAGATAATCCAAATCTTTCAGCATTTTCTATTATAATAATATTTGCATTTGCTACATCCACCCCGACTTCTATAACAGTGGTGGAAACTAATATTTGTATTTTTGCGTCGACAAATTCATTCATAACCTTTTCTCGACTAAAAAAGTCCATTTTACTGTGCAAAATTTTTGCTTTATATCCTTTAAAATATTTATCTAAAATTTTGTTTTTGTACTCGTTTACTGAAACTAACCCGTTTTCAGAATCTTCTATTTTTGGACAAACTATATATCCTTGTCCTCCTTCATCAACTATTTTTTTTAGAAAGCCATATACTCTTTTTCGTTTTTGTATATCTACTAAAAATGTTTTTATTTCTTTGCGTCCTGGAGGCATTTGATCTAAAATTGATATATCTAAATCTGAATACAACACCATAGAAAGTGTCCTTGGAATTGGCGTTGCTGACATAAACAAAACATGGGGATTTTCTCCTTTTTTTGCAAGTTTTGCTCTTTGCATAACTCCAAATCGATGTTGTTCATCTGCAACAACTAACCCAAGGTTTGAAAATTCTAAGTTTTCAGATATAAGTGCATTCGTTCCTATAACTATATCTATCTTACCTGTCTTTATCTCATCTTCAATTTCCTTCCTCTCAGAAGCTTTCATTTTAGCTGACAAAAGGCTAATTTTTATATTGTTTTTCTCAGTCTTATTTTGAAAAATCTTATTGAAAGTTTTGTAGTGTTGCTGCGATAAAAGTTCAGTCGGAACCATAACTGCTACTTGGTATCCGTTTTTTGTAGCATTATAAGCTGCAGCTGCTGCAACTACAGTTTTTCCAGATCCAACATCCCCCTGAATTAAACGACTCATAGCTAAACTATTGTTATTCATCATGTCTTGAGCAATTTCTCTTATTGCACGATTTTGGGCTTTAGTTAAACCAAAAGGAAGAAGTTTTTCAAATTCCTCGGAAAAATCTTTTAAAATTTTAACTTTAGTTTCCTGTTTTAAATACTTTTTTATGTTATTTATGCTGAGATGCCAAACTAGCATTTCTTCAAAAATAAGGCGTTTTTTCGCAACTTCTAAACTAGCTTCATCTTTCGGAAAATGAATATTTTCAAGCGCAAAACTTAAATTAGATAAATTATATTTTTCTCTAATATAACAAGGCAAAGTCTCTTCTACACCATTTTTTACATATTTTAGCGCCGTTTCTACAAGATTTCTTATTTTTTTAAATCTTAAATTTTTTGTCTGTTGGTAAACTGACTTAATTCCAAGTTCATTTGAAATTTTTGGTGAATTTATCTGGTATCCTTGACTATTTTTAAATATTTTCCCAGAAATGAAAACGACCTTACCCAAAGATAACTTATAAACCAAGTAGGAACTGTTGAAAAAAACAATATCTAGGAAATCTTTTCCATCTGTCCCTTTGATTTTATATATTTTTTTACCAGATTTTGAAAAAAATATTTTAGCCTTAGAAACTATTTTTATTTTAACTAAACTTTCCGTATCGCTAGAAAATATTTCACTTAAATTTTTCACATTTATCCAGTTTTCATATGATCTAGGATAAAAATAAAGAAGATCTCTTACTGAAAATACCCCAAATTTTCTCAATTCTAGTTCAGTTTTAGGTCCGACCCCTTTTAAATTTCGTATACTGCTATCCATATCAGACACAAGAAAACAACTCCACCGTATTTTTTATTCAAATGAAACTGTGAAGTAATAAATCGGCTGACCACCGTAAACCATAGTTATATCGATATTTGGATTTAAGCTGTCTTTAAGTTCTTCTAAAATCGTATCAGCGTCTGATTCTTTTACACCTTCCCCGTAAATTACAGTTATAAACTGAGTTTCATCACTACAAATATCAAGAATTAGCTTTTTACACGCTTTTATTGGATCTTTTTCTGTAAAAATTAGTTTACCATCATCTAAAGCGAGTATATCTCCTTCCTTTATTTTCATTCCACCAAACTCAGAAGTGCGGGAAGCAAAAGTTATTTGACCCGTGCGAACTTCTTTCATTTTTTGAGTCATAACTTCAAAATTTTCTTGAATATTTTTACCTGAATCATAGGCAAGAATCGCAGAAATCCCCTGTGGAACAGTTTTACTTCTGATTACTACAGCTTCTCTGTCCTTAACTAAATTAGCTGCCTGAGTAGCTGCCATTATTATATTTTTATTGTTCGGCATAACAAAAACAGTTTCAGCTGGAGTGGCTAAAATTGCACTCAAAATTTCATCTGTACTGGGATTCATAGTCTGACCACCACTAATCACATGCTGACAACCTAAATCTTTAAATAAATTATGTACCCCATCACCTGCTGCCACTGCAACAAAACCAACCGGTTCAATAGGTTCAGATTTCTCTAACACTAACTTTTCTTTCATGGCCTTTTCTTTTTCAATTTCAACTGTTCTCCTATGCTGTTCTTTCATGTTTTCAATCTTTATAGTTAAAAGTTCGCCAAATTTGAGCCCTTCTTGAAGAGCAAACCCGGGATTTTCAGTATGTACATGAACTTTTATTATCTCTTCATCATCTACAACAACAACACAGTCTCCAATTTTTTCTAATGCCACTCTTAGATTCATTGGATCTAACTCAAATATCGCTTTTTTACCAACTATAAATTCTGTACAGTAGGTAAACCTAATATCATCATCAAAAGCGGATATAGCACTCTTAAAAACGTCGTCCTTTTTAGTATCTAGCTGTTCTTGCTGATTTTCTATTATTATCCCCTTTTCAAAAACCGATAACATCCCTTCAAACACAAGACAAAGTCCCTTACCTCCAGCGTCAACAACTCCTGCTTTTTTAAGTACTGGTAAAAAGTCTGGCGTACTTTTAAGTGCTTCTCTTGCTCCATGGCAAACTTCCGACCAAACATGAGATATAGAACTGTTAAAGTGTGCAGCAACTTTACCTCTTTCGTATGCAACTCTTGCAACAGTTAACATAGTCCCTTCCGTCGGTTTCATCACCGATTTATAGGCAGCTTCTACACCAAGCCCAAGCGCAGAAACTATATCCAAACCACTTATTCTCTCTAAATTTTCTAGTCCCTTTGCTACCCCTTTAAATAAAATCGAAAGTATAACACCTGAATTCCCTCTTGCTCCTCTCAAAAGAGACTGAGCTGCAAGCTTTGCAACTTCACATGCTCTTGTATTTTTTGTACCTGCTAAAACCTTTACTGCAGACATAATAGTCATCGACATATTAGTTCCTGTGTCACCATCCGGAACGGGAAATATATTAAGTTCATCTATATGGGATTTATTTCTTGTTATATTATTGGCTCCAGAAATTATAGCATTACCAAGGCACACTCCGTCTATCAAAAAAAGCACCCTCTCGTAAATCTAAAATCATCTAACTGGGTGATTCTATAACAAAATAACTTAAATGTCAAATAAAAACGGTCTATTTAAGTAATCTTAGAGAAAAAACAACTAAAATTCGCGAAAAAATCAGTACCTCGTCTTAGCTTGTTAAGTCTAAGAAACAAAAAACCCGGTATTTACATTTTACCGAGTTTTTTGTTTTTTATATCAACATTTTTCTTTTGTAATTTATTTTACTCAAGGAAGACTTTCTAAACCTGTCCATTTTTCTTGTAAGTCTTTCATAATGAAAATAAACATTTCTTAGTTCCTCTGGAGTTAAAATCATCAAAACAGAAATTCCGTCAGCAAATACTCGTTCATTTTCTGTACTATACAAACACAAGGAAACTAGGCAAGCTTGTTCACATATTTCACTACAAAGTTTTCTATCAAATCCCTGACTTACCAATTTATTGACAAGGTTTTTGCATGCCAAATCACATTTTAAAAATTCATATACCGATAAAAGTTTTATCCCAAAAATTTTACCTGATATTAAAATTAATTCATTCAAACCAGCTTTGTCCTTACTCAAATCTACAGAAGCACTATAAAATTCATTCGGCATAAATCATCTTCCTCCAGTTTCTCAAATTATAAATTACTAAACATTAATAAATATCTATTAAAGACCAAATTTATTCACACTTCTGAAACTAAAATTTGTATCTTTTAAAAGGTCTTTTATTCCTAATTCAGAACTTTGCCACATTTTTTCTGCAAGTGAAGCTAAAACTTTCGCTTTTTCAGATATTTTAACTGATGTAGCTGCCTGGTATGTTTCTGCTACTGACGCTGAATTATCAGCTGACTCTTCTGATGTTAATACCCGACTAAGTGAATATCTATAAAAAGCAAGCGATGCTGCAGCTGCACAAAGTCGATTCTGATTTTTTTTAGTATCTTCACCCGGACAAATGCTATTTTTTATTTCATCTGTAGCCTCTTGGCAAAGTGTTACTAATTCTGGTATTTCCTGTGGATCTTTACACAGTATTTCAGCTAATTTTTCAAAAACTATTTGTACATCCATCTAAAATACTCCTCAAAATATTCTATTAAGTTACACTATAATTTAATACTTTTGCAGCATCTTTATATATTCTTGTAAATCCTGCTGTTACGCTTATTGATGCCCTCTCTAACTGACGATCAATAACTTTATCATAATCAATAATTACATTTCCGTACTGGAGCATTTGAAGAGCTTTATTTTTATCAAAGCCTAAAATTTTATTTTCTTCTACCTTTGACGATTTAATAAGTTTAGCACCCATTGGAGTCACTATATTACCAGTTCCTTGGAAATTTAGTCCTGCAGTAGCATCTTTCATTTCCGATAAAGTAAGAATCTCTTTTATTGTTTCAGCTGATGCTACCATGGTATTTAAAGAGTATGATCCAAGCGATTCCCAAAGCTGGAGTAAATGTTCGTAAGAAAGAGCTGCTTGAGAAGGGGTAGATGAATATGAAGCTTTAACTTCGTCTAATTTGTCACTTGAAGAATCTTCTCCATTTAGTAGAACATCAACGGCATCACTAAATTGTTCGGATGCTATATTTTCACCTATTTGTCCCAAAATAACTGTCAAAACATCTAGATTCTGAAATCTTAAAGCTTCATATGTAGATGAAAATAATCTACCATGTTTTTTCAGCGAAGCTAGACTTGTTTTATTTTTTACAGTTATCGTCGGAAGAGTTGCTCCTTCTTCTACTTGACTTCCATCTGCATCCTGAGTTTCTGCTGAAATAGGTCTATAATCTATAGAATCAACTTTTGTTTTTACAGCAACTACAGAATCCAAAAGGCTGGAAGATTCTATTCCTTGATTTACAGCTCTTGCTATATATTCCGGGAACAAAACAGCTGCATCTTGTGAACTAAAAAATTTGTCAACTCTATCGCAGCCCGGTCCACTTACCTTTATATTAAAACGTTTAAGTTGTCTCTGATAAGCATCGAGTCCTTCAAGTTCTGTCCCTTTATAGTTATCTGATGGATCTAAAGACTCAAGTACACTCGTAAAACTCTTACCACCTACTGTATACATACCTTTTTCTAACTTTATTCCTTCATAAAATTCCATTTTGATTTCCTCCCTATTTTATAAAAAATTTTTACTTTTTAAATTTTAAATTGTGTATTGATTTGATTTTTTACTATATTTCGGCTAAGTTGAGGTTTAACTGAGCTTTGATTTGTAAATTTTTTCTTGTAAGCTTCTTTAAATGATTTAAGTTCGCTTAGAGACATTTTTTCTACAACACTTTCCATCACCCTAGCCTCTATTTCAGGTTGTGCAACTTTCGAAAGTCTTATAACTTCACTTTTTAGTTCTTCAAAATACTCTCTACCAATTTCTGCTTTTTCTTTTAAAGATTCTATAAATTCAGATAACTTCAAAGATTCTTTTGAATTTAAATTTATATCTTCTCCTAAACTAAGTTTTTTTACAATCTCTTGCATATTAAGCTTCACTTCCTTGGATTCAAGATTAAATGCTTTTATTACTCCAGCCTTTTTTTGCGCAGGTATGGCTACAAAAGACCATTCATACGCATCAATTGGGTTTTCTAAAATACCATGACATAAACTTTCTGTATTTTTTTCTTTATAAACTTTCCCTTTCACATGACTGCAACAGCTAACTTTTGTATCTATTCCACATATTGAACATTTTATTTTCTCCACTAAACAGCTAATACTCACCTCCTTTTTAATTCCAGAATCTATACCTATAATGAATTCCTGATTTTTCTCTGTTTTGGGCATATAAGCCCTTGCAACAAGACTTTTATATATATCTCCAACTTGATTCTTTTTGTTTTTTTCAGTTTTAACTTTACAAGAAAAAATCCTTGCTTTCTGATTTTCACTTTTTACATCATGGTCCATTATTCCGGTTTTTCCTACGAAAAGTTTTGCTAATTTTTCAAGTGATTCATCTGAAAATCTTTCATTTTGACGGTCTATATCATTATCACAAAGAATTACAGAAAACACATAGACCTCATCTTCTTTAAATTTTCTTCTTGTAAATTTGTTTATAAGTCTTAATTCATCTTGGCAAAGTTTTTCGTCTGTAGCTTCTTCAATTGTAGATTCTTTAATTGACTTTCTAATTATGTCTATATTATTTTTTTCCAAAGGTTACTCCTCCTTAATCATTTTCTTCAATCTTCTTCTCAATTTCCTTTGCTCTTGCTAAAGTTAGCCTTGTATTTGCAATTCTAAGATCATCTTTCAGATTTATGCTATTCCAATTAATTCTAATATTTTCATCTATTCCATTAAGGCGCATCCACATCGTACAGATTTTATATATAACAGGGTCAATAATCCTTCTATACCCATCAAGTTCACTTGTTAGCATATCTGACTGTTGCGTCGACATCGTTTCAGTTGTAGACCAAGAAAGTCCAAGTAAAAATGGAGGAATTGAAAGCTTACTTACAATCTGCTCAAGCATTTGCCTTACAGGAACTTGACTATCTAAAACCTGATTATCAGCGCCTATTACTTTTATATTCACGTCTCCCACAGCAATAAAGTCACTCGGATTATGTATATCCCTCATTGCTCTACTCCACTCAGTCGCAATTTGAGAAACACGCTCTTTTGCAAAAGAACGATCATTTCCAGACGATGGTTTATACGTAATTGCAAATCTTAAATTTCCTACTCTTTCCCAGTTTATACCTATAGTTTGATAAATTTTCAAAAGTATGTCGCTTATAAAAGGTAATCCTTTAAGTATGGAATTTCCGTAAATTTGTCCCGGTTCTGGATTTAATGCTGAAACAATTACAAATTCCGGATAACGTATAGGACGAAATTCACCATTTTTATCTTTGCTACAAACTATTAAATTAAGTGGACTTGTATCAGCTTTAAGTTCAACGTCCCTTAAATCTGCATTGTAAAGAGCTACTATTTTTTCCCTTTCTTCATCTAATACAATCTCCCCAACAGCCGTTCCATAAGTAATAAGCTGATTTAAATAAGTATTTATAAATTCATTTATTCCATTTCCACAAGTATTAACTTTTATACCGGATAAAAAATTTCTAATATCATTTTCTACTTCTTTATCCGTGCATTCTATATCAAAGTTACCTAAAAGCCTAATTATCTTAGAAATAGCTGCGTCTATTATCGGAACAGCCTCCCTTATAGATTTATAAAGGTTAAAAAGCGTATCTGGCATTAAACTTTGATTCCTGAGAGCTTTAAAAATTTGATTATTTTCCTTTGTTTTGGGTACAGTTTGAACTATATTTTCACTTCTTTTTTTTGCCTTCAAAATTTTCATTTTTTCACTCCTTTATCTCCTAGCAGTTATCACAAAAAATTCCTCTTCGTCATCTGCTATTAAAACCGTGCTCACAAAGTATCTTATGTCATCCATAGCATGATCATTTTCCTTAACAGGAATATCCTTTTTTCCCCCATCCCCCCACTTGTAAAGAGAAAATTCTCTAATTGCTGCTTTGCAATTTTTACAAATTTTTATATCTCCTCTTTTCAGTGCAAGTGAAACTTCTTTTATTCCTTCCAAAACATTATTTTTAGCCGGCAAAACATTATAATCACTCATCTTTTTTATAAGAGTTATAAAACTTGCAGCTGATGGATCCACAGTTATATAACTTATTTCTCTACCATCTATCATCTTTTGCATAGCGTTAAAATGCTCTTGGTCTGTGCGTGTTTCTCTTTTTTCCCTAGAATCAAAATAATATTCATCTATTCTGTACCACGTCCCATTATATTCCCCCCAAAGCCCACAAGAAGTAGGATTTACAATCCCATAATCACAAGAAACAGCATATTTACTAAACGGTCCCTCTGGTCTTAGAACAAAAGCATCTTCACTACACATACTTGGGTATATTAACCCCTCTGTTTGAACCCATTTACCTTCTATAAATCTTTGATAAAAAGAACCTGTGTATAACCTTTCATAACGCTGAACTGTTTTTTTAGAAAGAGCTGGATTATCTTTCATCTTAAAGTGAATATACAATGCATTCTTTTTTTCACATTCTAGAATCCATTCCCTATAAAACCAATGGCTTGGATACTCAGGATTGCAATTGAACCAAAATTTTGAACCTAAAACTGAACACCTTGCAAGAGCTTGTTCTACAAACGATCTTGGCATTAAAGCAACTTCATCAAAAAAAGCTCCAGATAACGTCATCCCCTGAATTAAAGAGGCCGAAGATTCATCTTTTCCTCCAAAAAGATAAAAAATATTGCTCTTTTTTCCAATTCTAATGTAAACTGTGTTTTCAGAAATTTTTTGCTGACACTGAAATCCCATACTAGAAATAATTGGTATTATAGGAGTGATTATATTCCTTTTTAACGATTTTATTGTTTTACCGCATATCGGCAAATGCTACTCCATTAAAACGATAAAATGCCCATAAAATAAAAGAAATTGACATACAAACTGTTTTACCACTTCTAATTGCTCCATCACAAACCACTGCATCTCTATCTTTATAACAACTAGAGTCGCACCACCACGTGAGCGCTAACATTTGTTTTTCTGAAAAAGGTTTTAGTTCCACTTTAGTCCTCCAAATAAGATTTTCTGTTTTCTTCAATCGCTTTTATTCCCTGCTCCATCGCTTGATAAAAAGGTCTTATATCTGTTTTTTTATCATCTCCCATCTGTTCCAATTTCTCAAGGGCACGCATCCTGTCAAAAAATTTTATTTCTATCGCTCCCTCTTTCGGCCTTTTAATCTCCGCTATGTTAAAAAGATCCATATTTTCCAAACTAACTTCATCTAAACTTTCTACATAAAGAAGCTTTATTGCATCAGCCACACTTCCAAATGCTAATCTATCATATCCTATGTAAGCTTTATAGATAAAATTTTTCTTTTTTTCATCAAGCATCTTCTCTATCTCTTCTTTTACATTATCTTTAGACAAAAGCTTAACCCCTTTCTTCTCGGCCTCAACACTATACCCTGCAAATGCTGCTGCTTCACGGGGATTTCCGGTACTCGCATAGTGATAACAAAAATTTTTTTCCTTTTCAGTTAGCGCTTTTTTTAGAGAACTTTCCATCTTTACACCCCTTCTTCCACATCAATTCTCATAAATAGATGTAAAAAATATGCCAATTTGTGCTAGAAAGATCAAATTTAAAAAAATAAAACTTTTATTTTACTTAATTTTAAATTTTCATATTCTAGAAAACAAAAATAGAGACCTTTCCGAACTTTTTCTACAGAAAAATCTCTATACAAATTTAGACCATAAAAATTTCAATTAAAAAATCTAAAATCTGTCCTAAAATAAAAAATTTTAATTACCAGAATATAAAAAACTGGAGCGAGAGACGGGATTCGAACCCGCGACATTCAGCTTGGGAAGCTGACGCTCTACCCCTGAACTACTCTCGCCCAATCGAATAGATATTATACTCGTTTTTGACATTATGTCAACGGATTTTAAAAATTGAATTATTTGTAAAAAATGACCTATTTTATTATTATAGATAAAATATTTTGTAGACTTTTTATATTTATGCGTTTATAATATATTTTATACACTATTTTTTTATAAGGAAGTGATAGATTATGTGGAATGTTATAAGAAAAGTTCTCAATTTCAAATTTTCTATAATTATAGTTTTTTTGACTGTAATTGGGAACGTGTATTGCACACTAGTTTTGCCTAACTACTTATCCGATATCGTGGATTATGGTATAACGAACCAAGATATGGATTATGTATTCAAAAACGGTGCTGCTATGTTAGTTATATCTGTATTGGGAATGGTATTAAATATAATATCCATATTTTATTCTGCCAAAATTTCGATGAAAGTAGGATACCAAATTAGGAGTGAAGTTTTTGGACGGGTCCAAAAATTTTCACTTGAAGAGTTCGACGGTTTTTCTACTGCTTCATTAATAACTAGGACAAATAACGACGTAACACAAATACAGAATTTTGTAATGATGTTTTTAAAAATTATTTTAATGTCCCCAATTATGTGCATAGGTGGATTGATACTTGCGTTCTGCAAGAATAGTTTTTTATCTAGTGTAATATTTATGTCAATTCCTTTACTTGTTGTTTTCATCTTTTTAATTTCAAAAAAAGCTCTGCCACTTTCAACAAAAATGCAACAAAAAATTGATAAATTGAATCTTATTATGAGAGAAAAATTAACCGGTATAAAAGTTATTCGTGCATTTGTAACTGAAGATTATGAAGAAATGCGATTTAAAAAAGCGAATTCTGATTTCATGAATAACTCTCTTAAAATGAATAGAACAATAGCTCTTATGGAACCTCTTTTAATGCTAGTTTTGAATGCTAGTACTATTTTTTTACTTATTATGTGTGGATATGTTGCAAAGGTTGGCGATGTACTAATCGGGGACGTTATAGCAGTTATACAATATGTAACACAGATAATGCTTTCAGTCACTATGATGAGCGTAATTTTTGTTTTTTATCCCAGAGCATCAGCCTCAGCATCAAGGATAGACGAAATTATGGAGAAGAAACTTTCCATTACAGATAAACCTAACGCATCTTCAAAAGATTCAATCAGTGGAACAATAACTTTTAAAGATGTCAGTTTTTCATTCCCAGTAGCAAAAAAGGAAGCACTAAAAAATATAAGTTTTGAAGCGAAACCAGGACAAACTACGGCTATCATAGGCAGTACTGGAAGTGGAAAAAGTATTTTAGTCAAACTAATGATGAGGTTTTACGATGCATCCAAAGGAGAAATTTTAATTGACGGAATTAACATAAAAGATTATCCACAAAAAAAACTTCGCGAAGAAATAGGATATGTTCCACAAAAAGCACTACTTTTTAAAGGGAGTATAAAAGAAAATATAAAAATGGGTAAAGGATCAGCCCAAATTGAGAGAGTTGAAGATGCTGCAAAGATATCACAAGCATACGAGTTTATAGAAAAGAAAGAAGAAAAATTTGAGTTCCCAATATCTCAAGGAGGAACGAATGTTTCAGGAGGTCAAAAACAAAGACTTTCAATCGCAAGAGCGGTAATAAAAAACCCAAAAATATATATTTTTGACGATAGCTTTTCAGCACTTGACTTTAAAACTGAAGCAACTCTTAGACAAGAACTTTCAAAAGAAACTGAAGATTCAACTGTTGTAATAGTTGCTCAAAGGGTAAGCACAATAATGAACGCTGACAAAATCATCGTCTTAAACGAAGGAGAAGCAGTAGGAATTGGAACACACAAGGAACTTCTCGAAACTTGTAAAATATATAAAGAAATAGTTCGCTCTCAAATGTCAAAAGAGGAGGTGGGCGCATGAATATAATTCCTGGAGGTGCTAACAATCATGTAACTACCGGCACTGCTAAAGATATTAAAGCTACATTTTCTAAACTTTTTTCTTTTGTAAAACCATATAAATTCCCTTTAATTCTAGTAATTGTATTTGCGATAGTCTCTACAATATTTAACAGCCTCGGTCCATATTTTTTAGGTCTCGCTACAAATGTAATAACGGAAATACTAACAGGCCAGTCTTCATTTGATGATACAGCACATAGACTTCTTAATTTGATAAGCATTTTATCTTTAACGTATGTCTTATTTTCGGCTTTTAACTATTTAAGTCAATATATAATGTCGTGGATTGCAGAAAAAACTATGTTTGATCTTAGAACGGCAGTTGACTTAAAACTGAAAAAACTTCCTTTAAACTATTTTGACACAAATTCATATGGGGATATAATTAGCCGGGTTACAAACGACGTAGACACAGTCGCTTCTACATTTCAGCAAAGTATTGTACAGATTCTAAATTCTGTAACTACACTTTTGTTTATTTTCATAATGATGCTAGTAATTAACCCTATTTTAACAATTGTTGCAGTTTTAACTATACCGCTTTGCATAATATTTACGTTTCTAATTGCAAAACGTTCACAGAAATTTTTCAATCATCAGCAAAATTCTATAGGCGAAGTGAATGGTTATGTAGAAGAAATGTATAATGGTCACGAAGTTATTCTTGCCTTCAACCAACAAGAAAACATAACAAATCATTTTGATCGCATAAACAACAATCTCTATGAAAACAGTTGGAAAGCTCAGTTTATTTCTAGTATAATAATGCCACTTTCTCAAGCAATTACTAACGTAGGTTACACTGGGATTGCCGTTTTAAGTGGTTATATGTGCATAAATGGAAGCCTTTCAATTGGTATGATTCAGTCTTTTATACAGTATCTAAGAAAACTTTCTCAGCCAATTACTCAAGTTGCACAGATGTCAAACACATTCCAGTCAACTCTTGCAGCTGGAGAGAGAATATTTGAATTTTTAGAGGCAGAAGAAGAAGTTCATGAAACTGAAAATCCCAAATTCCCAGAAAAAGGTGAAGGTTTAATTCATTTTGATCATGTGAAGTTTGGATATTCAAAAGACAAAATTCTAATTCACGATTTAGATTTAACTATTTATCCTGGTCAAAAAGCTGCAATTGTTGGACCTACTGGCGCAGGAAAAACTACACTCGTTAACCTTATTTTAAGATTTTACGATGTAACCGATGGAAAAATACTCATAGATGGAGTAAACATAACCGACATGAAAAGACACGACCTCAGATCAATGATAGGGATGGTTCTTCAGGATACCTGGCTCTTTTCCGGTAGCATTAAAGATAATATAAAATACGGAAAACCAGATGCAACAGATAGTCAAGTAATTGAAGCTGCAAAAGCTGCACACGCAGACAGTTTTATTAGATCACTCCCCGGCGGATACAATATGATTTTACAAGAAGGTGCCCAAAATATAGCTCAAGGAGAACGCCAACTTATAACTATAGCAAGAGCTATTCTTTCCGATCCCAAAATTTTAATTTTAGACGAAGCAACAAGTTCAGTCGACACTAGAACAGAAAAATTCATACAAAAGGCTATGAACGAAATATCAAAAACACGTACAAGTTTCGTTATTGCACACAGGCTTTCGACAATTAAAAATTCTGACATAATTATCTATATGGAAAACGGCGATATAAAAGAAACCGGAGACCATGATACCCTTCTTAAAAAAGATGGCTATTACGCAAGACTTTATAAAAGTCAGTTTGAAAAAAATAACAAAGCTTAAACTTTTAGACCACCTAAGAACAAACTTTAGTCCGGGACTTTTAGAAATTTTGTCCTGGGCTATAATTTTTTAGTCTAAAAAATCATATAAAAACTAATTTTTTTGACAATCCAAACTGTGAAAAAAGCACTTCATCCAGCGGTCTTAGATCAAAAAATCAGATACTGCATTCAGGACTACAATGCCCACAATCTCCTATTTTTCCAACAATTGGTTCAGGGTCTATACCCTTTCTTTTGTAATAATCTGAAATTGCACTCTTTATTGCTTCCTCCGCCAAAACAGAACAATGAACTTTTACAGGAGGAAGTCCGTCTAAAGCTTCCATAACAGCTTTATTTGTAACTTTTAGTGCATCACTTATAGATTTCCCTTTTATAAGTTCCGTTGCCATAGAACTAGTTGCTATCGCTGCCCCACAACCAAATGTTTTAAATTTTACATCTGTTATAATATTACCTTCTATTTTAAGATACATTTTCATTATATCCCCACATTTTGGATTACCAACTTCTCCTATTGCATCTGCATTTTTTATTTCCCCAACATTTCTTGGATTTGCAAAATGATCCATTACCTTTTCACTATACGACATTATAGGTTTCTCCTTTCTTAATTTTTTCCCAAAGAGGCGACATGCTTCTCAGGTATCTTATAGCTTTTGGAACCTTTTCTATTATATAATCAGCTTCCTCTTCTGTATTATATGAACTCAAAGTTAACCTTAGCGACCCATGAGCCACTTCATGAGAAAGACCAATAGCTAAAAGAACATGACTTGGATCAAGCGACCCTGAAGTACATGCTGAACCCGATGAAGTACATATCCCATCCATATCTAGTCTTAGTATTAAAGATTCACCCTCTACCCCCTCAAATGAAATATTTATATTCCCAGCCAAACGTTTTTCAGAATCACCGTTTAGCCTAGATTTTTCTATTTTTAAAAGCTCTTTTATGATTTTATCTCTAAGTCTAGAAACTTTTTTCCTCTTACCTTCAATATCATAGCAAACCTCTTGCATAGCTTTCGCCATCGAAACTATACCAGCAGTATTTTCTGTTCCGGCCCGTTTTCCTCTTTCCTGAGCTCCACCATCTATCAAATTAACTAACCTAACTCCTTTTTTCACATATAGAGCTCCTACTCCTTTTGGACCATGAAATTTGTGTGCAGAAAGGGAAAGCATATCTATATTTTGCTTTTTAACATCAATTTCTATGTTACCTATTGCTTGAACTGCATCTGTATGGAAAATTACTTTAGAATCTCTGCATATTTTCCCTATTTCTTCGATGGGCTGAATTGTTCCTATTTCGTTATTGGCATACATTATACTGACAAGTGCGGTTTTTTCATTTATCGCGTTTTTTATATCTTCTGGGTTTACAATCCCAAGTTCGTTTACTTTCACGTATGTAACTTCAAATCCCATAGATTCAAGCGCTGAAATCGTATGCAAAACAGCATGGTGCTCTATATTTGAGGTAATAATGTGGTTCTTACCCTTTTTCATCTGCATGAGCGCGACACCTTTAATAGCCCAACTATCGGATTCACTCCCACCAGAAGTAAAAAATATTTCATCTGGCTCTGCTCCGATACAACCAGCCATCTGAATACGCGCAAGTTCTATTATTTTTTTTGATTCTCGACCTATTGAATAGAGGCTAGAAGGATTTCCAAATTTTTCACAAAAAAATGGCCTCATGGCGTCAATTGCACCTTCTGACATAAAGGTCGTAGCCGCATTATCTGCGTAAACAAACATATTTAAACAACATCCTTTTTACATTTCAATTTAAAATATTAAACTCAAACATTATATTTTATTACATTAATTTTTTAAAATCAATATGATTGACAAATTCTGCTTTATATACTATAATTACTTATTATATTTTATTATTTTATATATCTTGCACCAATATAGTGTTTTTTATATAACTTATGTATATTACTCTAGATAAAGGAGGTTTTAATATGTGTGAAATAGATGAAAAAAATGATGAAGATTTAGAAGTTAAAAAAAGTAAAAATGAAAATTCTAATGAAAACAAAAGAATTACAAATCCTCAGGTTCTGGTTGCCGCCCTTCTTTTATGTACATCATTTGTTGCAGGATTTATAGGCGGTGGATCAGCTATTAAATGTCTAAACCAGTTAAATTCAGGTGCATCTACTTCGAGTGACCAGTCTGAAAGTTCTATGTTTTCCGTTTCAGATATAGCTGAAAAAAATATAAATAGTATAGCTGAAATAAGCACTGAAATAATAAAAACAGACAAAACTCAACAACAATACATAACTTCTGGTGCCGGTAGCGGAATTGTAGTTTCAACTGACGGATACATACTTACAAACTACCATGTTGTTTCAGGTGCCAAAACTATTACTGCAAAAATCGACTCAGAAAATTACTCCGCAGAACTCGTTGGATCAAACGAACAACTTGATGTCGCCCTCGTAAAAATTGAAAAAACAGATCTTGTCCCGGTAGATTTCGGAAAATCTGATGATGTAAAAGTCGGAGATGATACGGTTGTAATAGGAAACCCTTTTGGGCAACTCGGTGGAACAGTTACAAAAGGAATAATAAGCGCTCTTGATAGGGAAATCACAATCAATAACGAAACTATGAATCTGATACAAACAGATGCTGCTATAAATCCCGGTAATTCCGGTGGAGGACTTTTCAATATGAAGGGTGAACTAATAGGGATGGTAATTGCTAAAGCTAGCAGCTCCACTACGGAAGGTATCGGATTTGCAATAAAAGTTGACGATCTAAAAACCACTCTAGAAAACCTAAAACAATCTAGCAGCACAACTGAAGAAATTGATATTGAGATAAGCGTCACTGACGTTAGTATTTTAAAATCTTCTAGTATCTATCAAAACTATACTAAAGGTGTTTTCGTAACAGAAGTTCCTGAGAATTCAAACTGGGAAACAGCTGGCATAAAAGTCGGCGATTGTATCGTTGCTATAAACGGAAAAGAAATAGAAAATACAGAAGAATTTGAATCCACTTTGAAAAATTATTCTGCCGGAGAAAGCATAACTCTAACGATTTTAAGGGGTTCAGATACTTTAGAGCTTACCTTAGAACTTGCCAAAAAAAGTTGCTAGAAACCTCTAAAATTTTATCTTTTCAAGAATATAATCCTTTACACTTGAAATCGAAACCCTCTCTTGATTCATCGTATCTCTATCTCTGATCGTAACTTTAGAATCATTTTCGCTTTCAAAATCAAAAGTCACACAAAAAGGGGTTCCGATTTCGTCTTGACGCCTGTACCTTTTTCCTATTGATCCAGAATCATCGTAATCACAAGAAAAATCACAAGAAAGTTGCTTATAAATTTCATCTGCTTTCTCACTAAGTTTTTTCGAAAGCGGTAGAACACACACTTTGTAAGGTGCAATTGCCGGATGGAGTTTTAAAACAATTCGCATGTCATTTGTATCCAATATCTCCTCTGTGTAAGCATCACATATTAGTGCCAAAACACCTCTATCCACACCGTATGTAGATTCCACAACAAAAGGAACGTACTTTTCATTTGTCCCAGGATCAAGATACTCAAAACTTTTTTTGCTGAACTGCTGATGACGAGATAAATCATAATCAGTCCTATTATGGGTACCATTTATTTCACCCCATCCAAATGGGAACAAATACTCTATGTCACAAGCTGATTTGGCGTAATGTGCTAATTTTTCGTGATCATGGAATCTTAAACTATTTTCTTTCAAACCTAAATCTTTGTAGAACCTCATACCAAAATCTTTGAAAAATTCATATAACCCCTCGTCTTCACCCTCTTTACAAAAAGTTTGATATTCCATCTGTTCAAATTCAATCGTTCTAAACGTAAAATTTCCAGGTGTAATTTCGTTGCGAAAAGCCTTGCCTATTTGACCTATACTAAATGGTAGTTTACTTCTGGTGCTCCTTTGGACATTAACAAAATTAATATACTCACCTTGCGCATTTTCTGGTCTTAAATAAATTAAACTTTTATTGTTGTTAACAACGCCACGATACGTCTCAAACATCAAATTAAATTCTCTAATATCTGTAAAATTACAAGCACCACAAGAAGGACATTTTATTTCTTTAGATTTTATCACTTCCAACATTTCTTCTTTTGATAAAGAATCACTTGAAATATCCGAATCAAAACTATCAATTAAAGTATCTGCACGGTAACGCGTCTTACACTCTCTGCAATCTAAAAGAGGATCTGAAAAATTTTCTGTATGTCCACTTGCTTCCCACACAGTCGGATGCATAAAAATTGCCGAATCTATCTCGTAGCTATTTTTTCTTTGTTGAATAAAGCGTTTTCTCCAAGCGTCTTTTAGATTGTTCTTTATTTTAGTTCCTAAAGGACCATAATCCCATGTATTAGCTACTCCCCCGTAAACCTCTGAACCCGGGTAAACAAAACCACGCGTCTTACAAAAAGTAACTATCTTTTCCATAAGAATATTATCTTTTCCCATCCTTATCATCCTTTTTTCTAATATATCGGATACTTTCCAGATAAACTTTCAGCTCTACTTCGAATAAGTTGTTTTTTGCTTTCATACTCTCTCATAGATAAAACAATAAGCTCTGCTATCTCTTTCATATCCTGCTCTTTCATTCCTCTTGATGTGACTGCTGCAGTCCCTATCCTAACACCACTTGTCACAAATGGGCTGCGCTTTTCCCCCGGAACTGTATTTTTATTTACTGTTATGTAAACACTATCAAGTCTGTCAGAAAGCTCTTTACCTGTTAAATCGCTATCACTTAAATCAATCAAAAGCAAATGATTATCTGTTCCATTTGATACAAGCTTTACACCATTTTTAACGAGCTCTTCTGCCAAATAGGAACAGTTCTTTACAACTCGAGCTCCGTATTCTTTAAATTCCTGTTTTAGTGCTTCTCCAAAACAAACAGCTTTTCCAGCAATTATATGCATAAGTGGTCCGCCTTGAATTCCAGGAAAAACTGCTTTATCTATAGCACTGGCAAATTTTTCTTTGCAAAGAATTAGTCCTCCTCGTGGACCTCTTAACGTTTTATGCGTTGTACTTGTTACAAAATCTGCATAAGAAACCGGATTCTGATGCACTCCAGCCGCAACTAACCCTGCAATATGGGCCATATCTACCATCAAATATGCGCCGCACTCGTCCGCTATATCTCGAAACTTTTTAAAATCAATTGACCTTGGATATGCACTTGCTCCACATACAATCATTTTTGGCTTTTCTTTAATTGCAATAGATCTAACCTCATCATAATCAATCAAGTGAGAAGTTTTGTCTACGCCATACGGGATAAATTCATAGTATTTTCCGGAAATGTTTACAGGGCAACCGTGAGTTAAATGCCCACCTTCATTCAAGTTCATTCCCATTACTTTGTCCCCTGGCTCTAATACCGCAAAGTAAACCGCCATATTTGCTTGTGCTCCTGAATGAGGCTGTACATTTGCATGTTCAGCTCCAAAAAGCTTGCAAACTCTCTTTCTAGCTAAATCCTCTAAAATGTCTACGTATTCACAACCTGAATAATATCTTTTGTTTGGATACCCTTCGGCATATTTATTTGTAAGTATGCTGCTCATTGCAGCCAGTACAGCTTCAGATACAATATTTTCAGAAGCTATAAGTTCAATATTTTTTCTCTGCCTAACAAGCTCTTTTTCTACTGCACTTCCAGTTTCAAGATCGAATTTTTTAAGAAAATCAATACTGTCTGTTACAAATTTTCCCATTCTATTAAATCTCCTCTACAAAAATATTTTTTTACATTTCACTTGCAGCATAAAAAGCTTGTTTTATTGTTTTTACTCCCGTAATTTTTATGTCACAAGAAGGTATTTCTCCAGATGATTTTAAATTATAATACGGGACTATGCAATGTTTAAATCCAAGTCTTGCCGCCTCTATTATTCTAGCTGGTACGTCTTGCGCAGACCTTATCTCTCCTGCAAGTCCTATTTCCCCAAAAACCACAGTATAATCGTCTACTTTTGTATCTTTTAAACTTGAAATAAGGGAAACTGCCACAGCTAAATCTGCTGAAGGTTCGTCTAATTTTACCCCTCCAACTATGTTCACATAAGCATCAGTATTTGAAAAAAAATACCCTCCTTTTTTTTCTAGCACTGCCAAAATAAGCGCCATTCTATTGTAGTCAAAACCCGTAGACATTCTTCTCGGGTTACCAAAACTACTAGCAGTTACAAGCCCTTGAACCTCGACTAACATGGGCCTTGACCCTTCTAAAGTACAAGTAACACAGCTTCCTGATGCTGATTTAGGTCTCCCCGAAAGTAGCATCAAAGATGGATTTTCAACTTGCTGAAGCCCACTATTTGCCATTTTAAAAATACCTATTTCATTTGTAGAACCATATCGATTCTTCGCTGCTCTTAAAATTCTGTATGGTGTATTTTTCTCACCTTCAAAATAAAATACAGCATCAACAATATGCTCTAAAACTTTAGGTCCTGCAATCGCTCCATCTTTATTAACATGTCCTACCGCAATTATACAAGTTTCGGTTTCTTTTGCAAGCCTTAAAAGAACATTTGCACATTCTTTTACCTGAGAAACACTTCCAGGCAGCGACACCGAATCTCGACTGTTCATAGTCTGAATAGAATCAATTATAAGTATATCCGGTTTTTCATTTATCGCTTCGTTTGCTATACTCTCCATATCGGTTTCAGACATTATAAAAAGGTTACTATTTTCTACTAAAAGTCTAGATGCTCTCAGCTTTATTTGTTTTTTAGACTCTTCTCCGGATACATACAAAATCTTTAAAGTTTCGTCCAAATAATTACATATTTGCAAAAGAAGTGTTGATTTCCCGACTCCTGGCGAACCACCCAAAAGGACAAATGAACCTTTTACTATTCCACCACCAAACACTCTATCAAGTTCATCTAATCCGGTAAAATAACGATCTTCTTTAGTCATATCAATTTCTGACATTGCAGACGGCTTATCAGCAGACAAATTTAGAGAACTACCTTTTTTAAACTTAGATCCTACACCCGTCCGGACCTCTTCACTCATGGTATTTCCTTGCCTGCAAGAAGGGCAAATCCCATTCCATCTTGCTGATTCATAACCACATTCACAGCAAACAAACACACTTTTTTCTTTTTTTATTGTTTTTATCACCTAAATTTCATCCATTCTAAAACTAAAAATTAAACAGCAAAACCATGCCAACATACTACACATTTAAATATTAGTAAAATAGTTCACTACAGCACAAAAAATGCAGAAAGCAATCTGACCTTGATAACCTTCATCTGAGAGCCTATAAGCTTCTTCCCGATTGGATAAAAATCCGCATTCTACTATTATAGCAGGAATTTTTGCACTGTGCAACAGAAAAATTGTTTTGTCTGACGGTTTAATTTCCCTATTATTCTCAGGTTGTATCAAACTAACTATAGCTTTTTTTACATAATTTGCAAGATTCTGACTCAGTGGATTATTTTTAGAATAAAAAATCTGTGAACCAAAATACTGAGATTCTGGGAATTTATTTTGATGTATACTTATGAAAATTGTATGTTTATTCGAATTTTTTTCTATAATATCTAGCCGATTCTTAAGATCAGATCTCTTCTTTTCACGTAATGTGTTTGCTTCACCGCTATAAATAGCTTTATCTTCTTCCCTTGTCATTATCACTTTATATCCTGAAGTTTCTAGAAAATTTTTTAATTTTTTTGAAATAGAAAGGTTTATATCTTTTTCGTATATTCCGTCTACTCCTACAGCACCACCATCTTCCCCTCCGTGCCCAGCATCTATTATTACTGTAAATTTATCAATCTTCTGATCTGAAAATACATTTTTTGCTATCTCTCCATAGGCTGCAAAAATAACACCAGAAAAAATAAATAGTCCAAATACTAAAAAGGTATAAAACAAGGCGTTGTTTGAAAACTTTTTCAAAATAATTTTCTCCCTCCTTTCAATTAATTAAAAAATTTATTAAATATATTAAATTTCCTTCTTCTCCTTGAAATTGGACTATACTTTACTAGAATCGTATCTTCACCAACTACATCTATATTTTCCCACTTTATTACAATATCATCTTCCCTACCAAAAACACCGAAAAATTTTAGTCTTCCATAAATTACTATTGAAATAATTTTCGCGCACTTTATATCAACTTCTACGTCATTTACGCACCCTATTCTGCTACCATCACTTACATTTATAACCTCTTTATGCCTCAAATCTACTATTCTACATCTCAAAAGTATCACCTGAGCAAAATAAATTTGTATTAAATGATTTGACTTCAAAAAAAACCATGTTTAAAATCTAAAATGTACATATTTGTGCAAAAAAATAAAAACGGAGAAATATATGGTAGAAAAACACGAAAGAATAGAAAGATATGAAAATATTGAAAGATTTAATCCCTCTATTTTACAAGGATTGAGTTTTGATCTAGTAAAACTTAGAATGAATCAAAACTTATCAAATACCGATAGCTCTATCTCTTCTCGATCTACTTTAGACATCTTAAAAGCTAATACTTTTACGCTTTTTAACTTCATAAACTTTGTACTTGCAACAGCTCTTATATATACTGGTTCATATAAAAATCTTATGTTTATGGGAGTTGTAATATGCAATTGTGTAATCGGCATTATGCAAGAAATTAGAGCTAAAAAAGCAATAGAAAAACTAAGTCTTTTGCACCAAGCTTTTGCTAAAGTTATACGAGGTTCAAAGGAAACTAAAATTAGACCAGAAGAAATTGTTTTAGATGATATTTTAAAGTATTCTCCCGGGTCAGAAATCGGGACAGATTCTTTAGTAATTCAAGGAACATGCGAAGTAAATGAAGCACTTTTAACCGGTGAAACCGACTTAATATTTAAAAAAGCTGGAGACACTCTTTTTGCCGGAAGTTATGTTATAAACGGAACTTGTTATGCAAAAGCAGAGCGTGTAGGACCCGAAAATTATATATCTAAAATCTATCAAGGCGCAAAAAACATAACTCCTTCCAAATCTGAGATTATGTATTTTCTTAAAAATTTGATAAAGATCATCTCTATATTTATTGTTCCAATCGGAGTTCTCCTTTTCTTCAATCAATTTAAAATATTTTCCTATAAATTAAACCCAGCGATAAACGGAACTTCATCGGCTTTAATTGGAATGATTCCAGAAGGATTAGTTTTACTTACAAGTACTGCTTTAGCAGTAAGCGTTACAAAACTTGCAAAATATAGCGTTCTGGTTCGGGACATATATTGTATAGAAGCTCTTGCTAGAACAGACACGTTGTGTCTAGATAAAACTGGAACAATAACAGAAGGCAATCAAGAATTCAAAAAATTAATCCCTACAGGTGATTTTACTTATGATGATTCTAAATTGGCAATAGAGATGTTAGTAAACGTTCTTCCTGACTCAAATGAAACTTTTTCTGCATTAAAAAACTATTTTAATAATCCAGATATAACTTTTAGTGCTGAAAAAATTATCCCTTTTTCTTCCGAACGAAAATATTCAGCAGCATACTTTAAGGATAAAGGAGGTTTTATGTTAGGCGCTGCGGAATTTGTATTTAAAAATCTAGACGAGAGTGTAAAAGCAATAATAGATGAATATTCAAAAAATTATAGAGTACTCGTTCTTGCTCACTGCTCTAATAATTTTTCCTCTAATTGCCCTAGCTTAAGTTTAATGGCTTTTATTCTTCTTCAAGATAAAATAAGAAAAAATGCTAAAAAGACTTTCGATTTTTTTCAAAATCAGGGACTAAACATAAAAGTTATATCGGGAGACAGTCCAGTAACAGTGTCTAGCGTATCCAAAGAAGTCGGAATAGCAAATTATCAAAATTATGTAGATATGTCAGATTTAAACGACTATGAGGATATAAAAGAAGCTGCAAAAAAATATACAATTTTCGGACGAGTTAGTCCCACTAAAAAAAGGGATCTGATAAAAGCTTTAAAAGAAAATGGACATACTGTAGCCATGACAGGAGATGGAGTAAACGATATTTTGGCTCTTAAAGAAGCAAACTGTAGTGTTTCTATGGCAAGTGGAAGTGACGCCTGTTGCGCAGTCTCTCAAATAGTCTTATTAAATTCCGACTTTTCATCTATGCCACAAGTATTTGCACAAGGACAACAAACTATAAACAACATTCAAAGGGTTTCGTCACTTTTTTTAACAAAAACAATTTATTCATTCTTTTTAGCGATTTTGTTTTTATTCTTTTCTGCACCTTATCCATTTATTCCAATTCAAATGACTTTAATTAGCGCACTTACAATCGGAATCCCAGCTTTTGTTTTAGCTTTAGAACCAAGTATAGAACCAGTAACCGAAAATTTTGTCCAAAGTATCTTAAAAAAATCTCTTCCGGCATCTTTGGCTATAATTTCAAATGTAATTTTATTTATGTTTTTATATAAAACTTCGTTTTTAACTCACAATGAATATTCGAACTTGTCTATTATGGTAACTGCTTCAGAAGAACTAATCCTTCTTTATTTAATATCGATGCCACTAAATACAAGAAGAAAAATTCTTCTTTGCACAATTCTCCTCTTATTCATCGCTTCTTTTGTGTTTTTAAGAAATATATTCTCGCTTGCTGCTTTAAATTTACTAGAAATACTCATATTCACTGCGGTAACATTATTTAACAGGTTTTCTAAATCTTTGTTTTCAAGATTAATTTTAAAATTTACTTGAAGAGTCGCCGTTTCGATCCTTTTTTAAATAAAATTAGAAGTAAAACCAGAAAGATTAAAATAAATGAAACAACTTGCGACACTTTAAGACCCATAACTATAAGGCTGTCAACTCTTTTCCCTTCTATAAAAATTCTACCTGTTGCATACCAAAAAATATAAAAAATAAATGACTGACCTTTTTTTAATTTTTTAGTTTCACTTAAAAAATATAAAATTAAAAAACCAGTAAAACACCATAAAGATTCATATAAAAAACACGGATGCACTGGTTTATAGTCTGTTGCTTCACTTACCATAGCCCAAGGTAAAGACGTTTCACTTCCAAATGCTTCTTGGTTAAAAAAATTTCCCCACCTTCCAATACTTTGACCGATAAAAAGTCCAAATGAAGATAGATCTAAAGCAGACAAAACATCTATTTTCCTTATTAGGCAAACTCCCACTCCTCCTAAAATTCCGAAAATTATGGCTCCATATATTGCTATACCGCCTTCATATATACTAAAAATCTTCCAAGGATTTAAAATATAGAAATCTCCGGGATAAAAAAGCACATAATACGTCCTTGCCCCTAAAGTCCCAAATATAACTCCCCAAATACTGATATCCAATATATTTTCCTCAGTAATCCCAAACTTATGAGCATTTTTTTGTGCATAAAGAAAAGCCATCAAAAAACCGAAAGCTAAAAAAAAACCGTACCATCTAATTTGAAAATTTGCAAAAGCAACCAAAACTGGGTTAACTAAAAAACTAAAACCCAGCCCGGGAAACGAAACATGAAACAAACTGTTATTCATAATGGACTCACTACTGATAGCGTAGATTTTTCAGGATCAAGCTGTTCTTTAAATCTTTCATTTACTTCATCTAGTGTAACACTCGAAATAGAATCAATATATTTAAAAATTTCCCTTCCAGCAAACGAAAAATCTAAAAAGTCATTTGAAATTCCGTTTACACTATTAAATCCGGATACAGTTTCCCCATAGACGGACTTTTTCGCCCACAAAAATGTATTATAATCGATACCTTTTGCTCTCAGCCCGCTTATTTCATCCTTTATAATTTCTGCAGCTCTGTCCGGATCACTACTTTCTCCAGAAAATGAAACTCCTGCCATAAACGGTGCTTCCATATAATCACAGCTAAAAGATGATGTATTTATAAGGCCTAAATCTAAAAGTTTATTGTACATAGGCGACGCTTTTGATGACAAAGCCCTTAAAACTATATTCATACAAGCTAGGTCTTTTTCATTTATCATTTCAGATTTAACTTTTTCCTTAAAGCCAACTTGAAATATTGAGCAACCTATGTCGAACTTTTGCTCTACTCTTTTTTCTAAAACATCAAAAGGTTCATCCGGCAAAATCCTTCTTGTAGTAAATTCTTCAGACTTTTTCAAATTTTTATCTATCACTTCCATAGTCTTATCAACATCTATGTTCCCAGAAACACAAAGACTCATGTTATTTAAATTATAAAAAGTCTCATAGCACTGGTACAAATATTCTGGCGTAATTTTCGAAATGGACTCAACTGTTCCCGCTATATCTATTCTAATTGGATGATTTTTATACATGGCACCTAGAAGATTAAAGTAAACTCTCCATTCCGGATTATCTTCATACATTTTTATTTCTTGCGCAATTATCCCTCGTTCCTTTTCCACACTTTCATCCGTGAAATACGGAGACTGTACAAAATCTAAAAGTATTTTAAGTGACTCTTCAAATTTTTCCGAACAAGAAAAAAGGTATGCTGTTTTATCAAAAGAAGTGTACGCATTTGCCGAAGCCCCTGTTTTAGCATAAAGGTCAAAAGCATTTGCTTCTTTTCCTTCAAAAAGTTTATGCTCAAGGTAATGCGCTATTCCATCAGGTACCGTTATAACACCCTTATCTTTTGTCTTAAATTTAGCATCGATTGAACCGTATTTTACACCTAAAATAGCATACGAAGACTTGTATCCCTTTTTGGGGTACAAATAAATATCCAGACCATATGGATGTTTCATATAAAAATATCTTTCATTTATTTTTTCTCCTACCACCTCTATCAACTTCATTTTACCCACCTCTCCCCACTAAAGTATAAACTGTATCGAGTTTAACATTTTTTGCAGATTCAATTATCTGCTCCCTCGTTACTTTCTTTATATTTTCTGCATACTGCAAAGGTGTAAAAGTTTTTTCTGACAAAGCTTGAGATATATACCACCTGTCTATTGAACCCAAGCTATCTTCTATTTCTTCAAACGTCTGACTTAAATACGCCTTTGTCGCATCTAGCTCGCTATCAAAAAAGTCTCCTCCTTGTATTCTTTCTATTTGTCGTAGTATCTCCCTTTTAGTCTTTTCTAAATTTTTCTTCTCTACTCCACTTTCAATAAACATTATCCTTTTTTCTTTATTAAAATTGGCACTGCAATAATAACAAAGACTAAGTGCTTCCCTAACATTTACAAAAAGTTTAGAGTTTGGCGCTGCTCCCAAAAAAGATACCATAAGACGCGCAGAAAACAAATCGTCTATACTTTTTATGCGAAACATCCTAAAACCCATAACCAATTTACACTGAGAAACATCTAAACTATCTTCGTATTCTCTAACCTCACTAACCTCTTCCTTAACTAAGCTTCCAAATTCAAAAAGCTTATTTCTTTCTATTCTAGAAAATTTTTCTGAAAATATGTCGTATACAGAATCAATATCATAACTCCCAAGTGCAGTAATCTCTATTTTTGCAGATGACAAAATCTCTTCCCAGGCATTTTTAAGATCACTAGACGTTATCTTTTCAACATCTTCTTGCTTCCCGAATTTATTTATTTCAAACCTTTCGCCTTTACACATCAACTCTTCGCACCGACGTCTTGCATATGCTCTCTTGTCATTAAATTCAGACTTTATAGTTTCTTTTACCTGTCTTTTTGCCTGATTGACATCTTTTTCTCTAAACTCACCACCTTCAAAACAAGGATCAAATATAAGGTCACTCAAAAGTTTAGCCGTGTTAAGTGTGAGTTTGCTATCGTCAAAAGACATATCATCATTTATGCACACAGCTGACAAAGTCAGAACTTGAGTTTCTCCTAATTTGTTTACATGTGAACAAACACTTACCCCATAAAGTTCTTCAAGGTACTTGTTAAAAAGAGAAAATTCAGGATACTTAGCACAGCACATCTCAATCAAGCTAATTAAAACTGCATTTAGTGCTGCTTTTTCACTTTCAAGAGGTACATACATAGTAAAAGATAGCCTAGACGTCTTAAATTTATCATTTTTTATATACAAAACGCTGACATTTTCGCCTATTTTTCTATCTTGTCTATCAAGCATTAGAACCATCTCCTTCATACGCTTTTTACTCAGTATTTTATCACAAAAATTACATATAAAACATAAAAATTTGGTTTTTACACTTTTATTTGTGAATCATTTTATGTTTTTTTAATTTTAACCGAAAAACTGATATGCAGTCAAATTCAAGTTAAAACGTTCACATAAAATATATTTTTTCCAACACTTTTCAGAAATATAAAATTAGGATTAAACCAGTAAAAGTTGAGATTTAAAATATAAAAAACATAATCTACTTAAAAACTTTGATTTTTACATAAACATCGTCTTTCACGCAACAATAAGTTTTAAACTTTGAAAAATAAACACAAAATTTCCCCAAAGTTTCTGTTTTAAAACCAGAGAAACTTTTTATCTTAACTCACTTCTCTAATTTCCGAATTAATAAAAATTTTATAAAATTAAACATTTCGAGTCCTTTTAAACTATACTTTAATTAACTAAAATCTTATTTTTCTTTTCGGCATAAATGTAAAAATAAGACCCAAAACAGAAACCCCTATCATGAACAAACCTAAATAAAGTAAATTGTCATCTTTTAGCCAAAAACTCATATCTGAATTTGATTTTATAAAAGCGAAACTATCACCAAGATTTTCATTCCCATATGAAACTTCAACTGATTCTGGCTGTTTTTCTCCTTTAGGCTCAGCTATCTCTGGATTTTTGTCTGTATTTTTTTGATACCCACTTTTTTTATTAGGTTCAAGATTTTGAACTTTAACCTTAGGTTCTTTTATTTTGTTCTTGGCTCTACTAGTATCAACATCATTTTTAGTGTTTTGTTGTAGCTTTATATTGTCTTTGACTGTATGTGTTTGATTTTTATCATCGTGCATATAATTTACTTGCGATTTTGTAGGCTTTACTTCTGCTCCTTCTTTCTTAGGGTAGTTAATCACGGGTCCCTTTTCAGATTTAACTTTATCCAGATTAATTTTATCCTTTTTTTCTGCTTTTTCTTCTCTTTCCCCCAAATCTTTAATATCTACCCCCCTTTTATTTGAAAAATCTTTAGAAACTTCATTTTTAGAATTTTTTTCAGAAATGATATCCTTCCCCAAGACACAAAAATTAAAAAAACTAAAAATCAAAAATAAGAAAAACAGAATACAAAATCTCTGATTAATTTTTTTCACTAAAATCCTCTCCTCTCTTTTAATCCTAAAGATCTACAGAAAATACTTTATTTAAAGCATCTATAGCTTTGCTATTTTCATCAAGTTCTAACGATAAATACGGCCTAGACGCCTTCACTATTTCCAAATTTTTTTCTTTTCTACATATAATACTTGAAATTTTTTTCAAGTCTAGTATGTACATAAATATAAATCTATCCCTTTGTTTTATCTCTATTATATCCATCTTTCTAGCTAAACTTCTAATGTAAGCAATATTTATAAGATTGTTAGTCTGAATCGGTATACTTCCAAACCTATCTTTAAACTCATCAATTACATCATATACATCGCGCTTAGCCTTAATATCAGATATCCTTCTATACATACTAAGTCTTTGGCTTAAAGATGGAACATATGTATCTGGAATATAAGCACTTATATCTATATCTATTGAACAATCAGTCTCGCTTGGATAAAAGTCCTCGCCTTTCTCTCTTTTTATTTCCTCTTCCAGCATTTTAATATACATATCATAACCTACAGCTTCCATATTTCCATGTTGCTGAGCTCCAATTATATTTCCGGCTCCTCGAAGTTCTAGATCCCGCATAGCTATTTTAAACCCTGATCCAAATTCAGTAAAATCTTTTATTGCAGACAGTCTCTTTTGTGCAATTTCGCTTAACACCTTATCTTTTCTAAATGTAAAATATGCATAAGCCCGCCTTGAGGACCTCCCCACTCTTCCTCTCAACTGATGAAGCTGCGAAAGTCCCATACAATCTGCATTTTCTATAATTAAAGTATTAGCATCTGGAACATCTACTCCAGTTTCTACTATAGTTGTACACACAAGAACATTTATCTCTTTACGAAGAAGTTTACCCCAGACACTAGAAAGTTCGCTTTCCAGCATTCTACCATGCGCTATCCCTACTTTTGCTTCTGGAATATTAAATTCAATTTCACTAGCTACATTTTCAATAGAGTCAATCCTATTGTGCAAATAATATACTTGTCCGGACCTTTTTATTTCCTTTTTTATAGCTTCAAAAATTATATATTTATTATACTGCATTACGTAAGTCTGGACTGGAAATCTATTTTGTGGCGATTCGCTAAGTGTCGACATATCTCTAATCCCTGACATCGCCATACTGAGCGTTCTTGGGATAGGTGTAGCTGAAAGAGTTAAAACATCTACATTTTTTGCTAAAGATTTAAATTTTTCTTTTTGTGCAACACCAAATCTTTGCTCTTCGTCAATTACTACTAGTCCTAAATCTCTAAAAACAATATCCTTTTGGACTAATTTATGTGTTCCGATAACAAGCTCAACATCACCATTTTTTATTTTTTCTATAATTTCTTTTTGTTGTTTTGGTGTTCTAAACCTTGAAAGTAGTTCTATTTTAAACGAAAATCCATCAAAACGTTTGAGCGCTGTATTAAAATGCTGCCATGCAAGAACAGTCGTCGGTACAAGCATAGCACACTGTTTTCCATCTGCTAAACATTTAAATATGGCCCTAAATGCAACTTCAGTTTTACCAAATCCAACGTCTCCACAAAGAAGTCTGTCCATCGGGGACTTCTTTTGCATATCCTTTTTTATCTCATTTATACTTTTTATCTGATCACTTGTTTCCTCATATTCAAACCTAGAATCAAAGTCTTTTTGAAACTCATTATCTTCAGAAAACGCAAATCCAGTAGCGTTGATCCTTTCTGCGTATAACTTGATTAACTCTTTTGCAATGTCTCTTACAGCTGATCTAACCCTTGATTTTGTTTTTTGCCACTTAGAACTGCTCAAACTGCTAAGTTTTAATTTTACATCTTCTTTAGATCCTATATACTTTGAAACTAAATCCATCTGAGCTACAGGTACATATAAAACATCCGATTTATCGTACATTATCTTTATATAATCCTTTACTACTGGTCCTATTTTAATTCTGTGTATTCCGGAAAATATTCCTATACCGTGATGCACATGAACAACATAATCTCCTTCTTTTAAATCAGAAATATCTAAAACTTTAGTACCTATTTTCTTTTTTTTCTTTGTCTTTTTCTTATAAACTCCGTAAGTTAATACAAGAGTAGATCCCCCTTCATATTTAAATCCGCAAGATATACCTCCTTCTATTACCAAAACTTCTTTTTCTGAAACTTCTTTTTCTGAAACTACTTTTGCATCTTTAGAAAATCTAGAATTAATTCCGGCGTCTTTAAGATCATTGCAAAGAGCCTTTGCAAATTTTTCACTTCCAGCCATCAGAATAACACTACATCCAGATGAAATAACTGAATTTAAATAAAAAACCAAATCTTCTACTGAACCTCTAAACGGAGAAATTTCAGATGCATTAAAATTTATCATACATTCTGGATTTATATCATATTCGCTACATAAGAAAGTTTCCATGTAAATGGTTTTCCTGTTTTTAATTAAATCTAGTATATAGTTGAAGTCTTCCATATAATCGCAAAATCCAGGCAAAAGAACTCCTTCTTCGAGATAAATCTTAAGGTCCTCTTCATGTTTTACTTTCAGTGAATTTACTGCATACTTTATATTCGGTAAATCCAGAACAAAATAAAAAGCATCTTCTGAAATATAATCAAAAACTAAATTTTTTCTTGAGTATATTAAATTTATAAATTTATCGAGCATACTCAATTTCATGTCATTTGAAATTTTTTCCAATTCGCTTTCTAAAATTTTATAAGCTTTTCCATTTTTATCTTTTAGTTTACTAAGTACCTTCCTAATTTTATCTGAAAGCTCATTTTTATCTTTTATTAGAACTTCTGACGCCGGCATAATACTTATGCTTTCAATCTGTTTTACTCTTCTTTGAGAAAAAGTATCGAATTCAAATATTTTTTCAATCTGATTGTCAAAAAATTCAATTCTTACTGGCAAACTATGCCCTACAGAAAAAATATCAAGTATCCCTCCACGAACTGAAAACTGGCCTACACCATCGACTCGGTCATATTTTTCATACCCAATTTCATGCAGCATTTTACATATTTTATCCATACAAACTAAATCCCCAATTTTTATATCAAAAATCCTCAAACTTAGTTCTTTTTTCGGCATTATATAAAAAAGTGACGCTTCAACTGGAACAACCAAAACGTCGAAGTCGTTTCGAATTAACCTTGCAAGAGTCTCTATTCTTTTATGCTGATATTCTTTCGAAACAATTTCCATATCTCTAAAACAAAGATCTCTTAAATTAAAAACACAAGAATTTGCTCCCATATTTTGTAAATCTTCGTTCATTTTTATAGCTTCAGCTTCACTTGCCGTAACAAGAACAGCTTTTTTATTAAAATCTTTGCATAAAGTCAACAAAATGTTCGCTTTATGAATGTCTGAAATTCCAACGCTAGCAAGTGGAAACTTATTTTCTTTAATACAAGAAAATAACCTCTCGTATCCATCCACTTTATTTAGAATATTTTTAAAAACTTCCATAGATTTCTGTAAAACCACCTAATTATTTAAATGAAAAATTTAGTTAAAGTTATTCATAGCCCTTTCTATACCTTCATTTAACATAATTTCCAAAGCTTTTTCTATCTTTATCATTACCCTTTCTAGATTTTCTTTTTCACCTTTCTCAAATTTCGATAAAACCCAGTCAGATAAATTCCAACTAGAATTCGGTTTCACCCCTACTCCTATTTTTATTCTAGGAAAATCATCTGTACCACACATTCTTATTATATCTTTCATCCCGTTTTGGCCTGCATGCGACCCACTTTTTCGAATTCTAATTTTACCAATTGGAAATAAAACATCATCTAAAAGTATTATTGTTTTCTGACTTGGAATTTTATAAAATGACATAGCACCTCTGACTGCTTCGCCACTTAAATTCATATATGTTTGCGGTTTCATTAAAATTACTTTTTTCCCGAAAATATAACAAACATTATGTAGAGATTCAAATTTTAAACAGTCTAAACCTATAGAAAATTTTCTACACAAGTGGTCTATAGCCATAAACCCCGCATTATGTCTGGTGTTTTCATACTTTCTACCTGGATTCCCTAATCCTACTATTATGTACTCTATCGATCTTAAATTATTTTTCTTACCTTTAAAAAATAGTTTTTCAAAAATGTTCATCTAAAAATCTCCAAAACACACTTGTCTTAAGACTAGTCAAATATCGAAGACACTGGACTGTCTATGTATATTCTTCTAATAGCTTCCGCAAAAACCGGAGCTACATGTAAAACTTCAAATTTATCTATCATTTTATCTTTTGGAATTGGAACTGTGTCTAGCAAAATAACTTTTTTAATTAAACTGTTTTCCAATTTACTTATAGCTTGTCCCGACAAAACCGCATGAGTTGCATAGGCATATATTTCTCTTGCTCCTCCAATTTTTACTATAGCTTCCGCTGCATTACATATAGTCCCTGCAGTATCTATTATGTCGTCAACTAAAATTATTTTTTTATCCTTAACATCTCCTATTATATTCACTACCTCACAGACATTTGCTCTCTGGCGCCTTTTGTCAATCAAAGCTAGTGGGCAACCTAATCTTGTAGCAAACTGCCTAGCTCTTGTTATGGATCCAAGATCAGGAGCCAAAACAGTAAACTCATTTGGATCAAATCCATCTACTGCTTTTATAAAAGATGCAAGTATCGGGGACCCTATCAAATGATCAACAGGAAGATTAAAAAATCCTTCAATCTGTGGCACATGCAAATCCATAGTAAGTAGTCTGTCCGCCCCAGCAGTAGTTATCAAGTCAGCTACTAATTTTGCTGATATTGGGTCACGCGACTTTGCTCTTCTATCTTGTCTTGCATAACCAAAATACGGAATAACAGCTGTTATCCTCGCTGCAGAAGCACGCTTCATAGCATCAATCATAATTAACAGTTCCATTAAATTCCTATTGACTGGAGAACATGTCGACTGCACAATAAAACAATCTGATCCTCTAACAGATTCACAAATAGAAACTGATATTTCTCCGTCACTAAAAGTTGTCGTCTCCGATTTTCCAATTTCGATCCCTAAGATATCACATATTTCATACGCAACTGTAGGATTTGAATTGGCAGTAAAAACTTTTATATCCTTTCCATGGAAATTCATTTATATTTTCCTCCTAAAATATCCGTCAAGATAAATTTTTATCATTACACTTTAGAAAAAATATTATCATTTTTTAAAATTTCAAATGGTCCTATTTTTTCATTTTCTTTAACTACCACATTCTCACAATAACTCGAATTAAAAACCGCACCCTTGCCTATTTTACTATCTAAAACCTGCGAATTTGGTCCAACAACCGCCCCAGAAGAAATAACGGACTTACCTAGAATCATTGTGTTCGGAAGTATCGTAGCACCTTTATCAACAATTGCATCAACGCTGACCACTACCCCGTCTCTGCACGGTATCTCAACTCCATTTTCAACTAGACTTTCAATAATTTTATTTCGCGCGATTAAATTTAAATCCTCAAGCTGAGCTGAATCATTTGCTCCAAGAACTATGTCGGATGATTCGGTCTCAAAAGCGTCAACTTTAAATCCTTCCTCAATAAAAAGCTTCACTATAGAAGTTAAATAATATTCATTTTGAGATGTATTATCTGATATCCTGAAAAGATGAGACAACAAGTCTTTTACTTTAAACCAATACGCCCCTGAATT
The DNA here is from genome assembly GCA_965120375.1 of uncultured Eubacteriales bacterium. Taxonomy (GTDB): domain Bacteria; phylum Bacillota; class Clostridia; order Oscillospirales; family Acutalibacteraceae; genus CASPLG01. Next base: position 55,719 of record CBCPMW010000005.1, read on the forward strand.
TATTTCCTTTATTTTTTTTTGATCTAAACTTGCATCTCTTTCTTCAACTATATCAATAAGTCTATCTTCGGCCCCACATCTTAAAATTCTTCCATATCCATGTGGATTACTTACCTTTGACGAAACAATCGTAGCTGAATTCCCGAATTTTTTATGTTTTTTATAAGATTCAAGTATAGTGTTTGAATCTATAAATGGGGAATCTCCACCGAGTATCAAAACATCTCCTTCAATGTACCTCTCAAGAAACGCTTTTGCAGTCATTACAGCGTGGGCAGTTCCCTTTCTTTCACTTTGCAAAACACTTTCACATTTAACATCTAAACCGTCTAAATACTTTTGTAGCACTTCGTGTTGAAACCCTTTAACCACACATATTTTATTTATACTACTTTTACTGACGGCATCTATAATCCATCTAAGCATCGGTTTAAATAAAACTTTCGAAAGAACTTTAGGCGCTCCAGAATTCATTCTTTTTCCTTCTCCAGCTGCTAAAATAATACAACAATTTTTAGACAATTCTTTAATCCACCACCTTATGCTCAGAAAATACAAAGTCCACAACAAATATTATCTTTTATGATATATTATATAACAAATTTTTTCAAGTACTGTTGTAACAATTCATAGAAACTTTTCTATTGAAATAAAAAACATCAAAAAATTTTCAAAATAAATAATCAATATATACAATTTTGTAAATTGAAATTCACATGTAACTAAAATTTATCGTAAAATTAGTCAGTATATTTTCAAGATTAACACTGGTCTAATAAAAATTATGATATAAAATCAAAGTTTATTATATAAAATGTTTGTGTGAAAAATTGAAATTAAAATGACACACTATATGATTTTATTCTATAAATATATCATTTTTGCTATATTTTTACATGTATATTCTCTAACAAAAAATAACAATATATAAAATATTAATTAAAACTTATATACTCAAATTTTTCTGCCATTTTTTATAGTAGAATTATCTGGATTATTTTTAATTGGAGCGATACTCTATGTTTTATGTCCCAGAATTAAGTATTATTGTCCCAGTTTACAATTCCTCTAAATATTTAAATAAATGCTTAGATAGCATTTTATCGCAAACTTTTAAGGATTACGAAGTTTTATTAATAAATGATGGTTCTACTGATGACAGTGCTAAGATTTTAGAAAAATATGTTTTGATCGATTCTAGAATTAAAGTTTTTCACAAAGAAAACAGTGGTGCTGCACAAGCTCGAAATTTCGGCATTGAAAAAGCACGTGGAAAATATATAGGTTTTGTTGATAGCGATGACTATATAGAAAAAGATATGTACGAGCTTCTTTATAATTTAATTACAAAATATAAAACTGACATTAGTATATGTGGTTTAACTCACGTGTATGACAAAAAGTTTATAAATCCGTATCCATTCCATGAAGAAAAAAAAATTTCTGGACTTGAAGCTTTAAAAATTGCCTTAATTGGAAATAAGTTTTCAGTTAACGTGTATAACAAATTGTATAATAAAGACCTATTTGAAGATATAAAATTCCCGAACATAAAATTCGCAGAAGACGGATATGTTCTTCCTAGGATACTTTATAAATGTAAATCTGTTGCATTCAATACCGATTCCAAATACTATTGGGTTCATCACTTAGGTAGCGTAACCTCTTCACAGTTTGATCAAAGAGAATGGGAAAGCCCTAAAGTTTATGATGAAAATCTTGAATTTATAAGAAAAAATTGTCCTGATCTTATTTTAGAAGGAACACTTAGGTATTATCTTGCTTACTTTTGGATCCTTGACAAAATGAGTTTATCAAATCCCGAAAATGTTAAAAAATCTGATTTAAAAAAAGCAATGAAAGTTATAAGGAAAGGTTATTTTAAAATAATTTTTAATCCTTACTTTAATTACAAGCGTAAACTTGCAGCAACAATACTTCTTTTCAGCTGGAATATGTATAAATTAACAGTAAAAATATCAAAACAAAAAAATCTCACTTAAGTTTAAGAGAGATTTCTTAATATTTGTTTATTTTACATTCTTATTAGTTTAGGTCTCCATTTACCAAATTTGGCGTAATTATTAGCTAGTGAATCGTCACAAATTTGCATATTCATTTCCCTATCGCATCCTTTAAATGCATACTGTTCTATTTCAACACTTTTAGATTTTATTACTATATTCTTCAAAGATATACACCCGTAAAATGCACCTCTACCTATATACTTTACTGTACTCGGAATCGAAACATTATCCAAAGAAACACAATCTGAAAATGCGTACGGGCCTATGTATTTGACTCCTTCACTTAGTCCTATATTCTCAAGTAAACTGCAACTAAAAAACGCAGACTCACCTATCTCTTTAAGGCCACCACCAAGGACCACTTTCGTGATTTTACTACATCCTGCAAAAGCATGTTTACAAACACTCGCTATTCCTTCCGGTGCAAAAAACTCGCCTTCAAATGCAGCAGGACATTTAATTAGAGTTTTTATGTTTTTGTCATACAAAACACCATCAATTGATGAATACACTTCATTTTCCTCATCTACCTCTATACTCTTTAAAGAAGTACAAAGCCACAAACTCATATGACCCATTTCTCTAACTGACTTTCCTATTTTGATCTTTTGAAGTTTAGTACAGTTAGAAAAAGCTAGATATTCTACTATCTCTGTTTTATCCGGTATTTCTATCTCAGAAATACTTTCACATCCACAGAAAGCGTAATGCCCAACCCTTAAAAGGTTACTAGGTAGCTTTATTTGATTTATTTCGCTGTGACCAGAAAAAACATAGTCGCCAATAATTTCTACTTCTTCGGGAATTATAACACTTTCACTGGTCCCATCATACTTTACAAGTCTTCCATCTTGCACAACAAAGTCACTCTGCTCAGTGTCCGTACTGGAAACTTGAGTTTCCTCACTATCTTGCGCCATAACAGCGCTTTCTAACCCAAAAACAAAAGATAAAGAAACTGCAAATAGTAAACAGAAAACCCTGAATTTTTTTATCGACTCTAACATAAAACACTACCCCCAAATTACATATTCTGTCGACAGAATAATGCTAGCACTATTTTACAATATAGTCAACCTAAAAAACTAAAATTATATAAAAATTATCCTTTTTTGAAACCATCTTTTAAGGAAACTGTTCTATTAAACACTAATATACCTTTATTTTTATCTGATTTGTCTATACAAAAATACCCTGTTCTCATAAATTGATACGAACCTTCTGCATTTTTCAAATTCATTTCAGCCTTACAATTATCCAGAATCTTTAGAGAATCTTTATTTACATACTCTGTAAATTCTCCTTCTCTTGATTCCGGATTAGATACTGTAAAAAGTCTATCGTATAACTTTACCTGTACATCTAAAGCTGTACTAGTTTCAACCCAGTGTATTGTTCCCTTGACTTTTCTCCCGTCTGGAGTGTTTCCCCCTTTCGTTTCTGGATCATACTCAGCATAAACTTCTAAAATTTTACCATTTTCATCTTTTTTACATCCTGTGCAGCGTACAACATACGCCGATTTCAATCTAACTTCATTTCCAGGATAAAGACGAAAATAACCTTTTTTTGGCGACTCATCAAAATCCGTAGATTCAATATAAAGATTTTTTGAAAATACAAGTTTTCTAGTTCCAGACTCAGGATCATTTGGATTGTTTTCTATTTCGATCTCTTCTGTTTCATTGTCTTTGTAGTTGGTTATAACAAGCTTTATAGGATCAAGAACAACCATTGCCCGTTTCGCTTTAAGATTTAGTTCCTGAAGTATACAGTGTTCTAAAAAACTATAGTCTACTGTACTTACTACTTTTGATACGCCTATATCTTCACAAAATTTTTTTATAGCAGAAGGTGTATATCCTCTCCTTCTTAAACCAGACAAAGTCGGCATTCTAGGATCATCCCAACCATCTACAAAACCTTCTTCAACTAACCTTTTTAGTTTACGTTTACTCATAACTGTATGTGTTATATTAAGTCTTGCAAATTCAATTTGTCTCGGTTTATTTTTGCATTCTGTATTTTCTATTACCCAGTTATAAAGAGGTCTATGATCCTCGAATTCAAGTGAACAAAGGGAATGAGTGATTCCTTCTATTGCATCCTCTATGGGATGAGCAAAATCGTACATAGGATATATTTTCCACTTATCTTTAGTCCTATGGTGATCTGCATTACAAATTCTATAAATTACAGGGTCTCTCATATTAAAATTTCCAGAACTTAAATCTATTTTAGCTCTCAACGTCATGCTTCCGTCTGGAAACTCACCATTTTTCATGCGCTCAAACAAATCTAAACTCTCTTCTGTTGGCCTATTTCTATTTGGACTTACTGCCGGATTTGTTAAATCTCCTCTATTTTCTTTCATTTGCTCAGCTGTAAGGTTACAAACATAAGCAAGTCCCTTTTTTATCAGCGTTTTTGCACATTCGTACATTGTATCAAAGTAATCAGAGGCGTAAAAAAATCTATCTTGCCAATCAAATCCCAGCCACTTTATATCTCTCTTTATCGCTTCTACATATTCTTCATCTTCTTTACAAGGATTTGTATCGTCCATTCTTAAATTGCAAAGTCCTTTAAATTTTTCTGCTGCACCAAAATCTATACATATTGCTTTTGCATGACCTATATGAAGATACCCATTTGGTTCCGGTGGAAATCTAGTGTGGATTGCTTTTTCAGAAAACCTACCGCCTTTAGATAAATCCTGACTTATAAAATCATAAATAAAATTACTATTTTCGTTTTTAGTTTCTTCTGATTTTTCCATATATTCACCTTCTATAATTAAAAAATTTTTCTAATTGCTCTCAATCTTTTTAATTCCAATATCAATCCTCTTTATAGACTCTTCTTTTCCCAATATGTCAAGTATTTCTATAGCCCCTCCAGGCGTTGTTTTTTTCCCTGATATCGCAATCCTTATAGGCCACATAAGCGTTCCATTTTTTATTCCTAAATTACTTGCAAGATTTAAAAGTAAACTATGTATATTATCAAAATCCCAATTTTCAAGTTTTTCTAGATTTTCTTTTGCAGTTTTTAATGAAAAAAGAGAACTTTCTAGAGTAGTTTTACTCTTTTTATTTATAAACATTTCTTTATCATATTCGGGAAGTTCTCTCAAAAACGCTATCATTTCCGGAATCTCTGTAAGTTTTGTAACTCTTGGCTGTAAAATTAAAGCTACCTTTTCAATATCAATTTCTTTTCCCAAATTAACTTTCTTTACCCGACTAATTATCAGATCTTTAAATGAATCTATGGGCTTCCTTCTTAGATATTCAGCATTAAACCAAGAAAGCTTATCATAGTCAAATATTGACGGTGATTTACTAATCCTATTTACTGAAAATTCTTTTTTTAACTCTTCCAGAGAAAAAATTTCTTCATTTCCTTCCGGGCACCAACCTAAAAGAGCAATATAATTTACAATAGCTTCGGGAAGATATCCTTCTTTAACTAGATCTTCAAAACTAACAGCCCCATGTCGTTTTGATAATTTAGCAGTACTTCCATCTTCATTTTTCCCCATAATTAAAGGTAAATGTACGTACCTTGGGATTTTCCATCCAAACGCTTCATATAGAAGGTTATATTTTGGTGTCGAAGATAGGTATTCACATCCCCTAACTACATCTGTTATTTCCATCTCATGATCATCCACGACATTTGCAAAATTGTACGTTGGAAACCCATCTGCCTTTACAAGTATTTGATCTTGAAGTTCTGAATTTTCTACAGTTATTTCACCAAAAACCTCGTCCTTAAAAGTAGTAACACCGTATAGAGGCATTTTTTGTCTTATAACGTAAGGAGTTTTATTCTTTAGCAAATTCTCTACTGTTTTTTTATCAAGATCACGACATTTTCTATCGTACCCACTAAATTCATCATCTTTTTCATTTTTCAAAGACTTAAGCCTCTCTTTTGTACAAAAACAGTAATATGCTTCTCCCTTTTCTATTAACTCTTTTGCATAAGATAAGTAAATATCTTTTCTTTTGCTTTGAATATAAGGTCCGCATGCCCCTCCTTTATCTGGTCCTTCATCATAATCAATGCCAGCAAGAGAAAGAGCCTTGTAAATAGCTTCTTCAGCCCCTTCTGTATATCTTGTTTGGTCTGTGTCTTCTATTCTTAAAATAAAATCTCCACCTTGGGACTTTGCAATCAGATACTCATAAAGCGCTGTTCTTAAATTCCCTATATGCATCATTCCAGTTGGACTTGGAGCATATCTTGTCCTAACCCTCTTTCCCATAAATAACACCCCTTAATTAAAATAATATAAATTCTTGTCCAATTTTTCAATATCTTAAATAAGATTTTGCCTAATGTAATCTTCTAAACAAAGGTTACTTTCTTTTATACTTTGAGCATAGTCTCCAACATACCTAAAATGCCACGGTTCATACATAACCCCCGTCTTTTTTATCCATTTTTTCTGGTATCTTTCTATAAAACCATACTTAGATGCGTTGTCCATGAGCCATTTATATTCTTTAGTTTTGTAAAAATCTTCATAAACCCCATTAAAATCAACAGCAAGGCCTGTATTATGCTCACTCATCCCAGGTTTTGATACCACAGATTGTGCTAAAAATTCTGCTTCTTCTTGAGATACTCCACTACTTTTTTTCTTTTTTACCTGCTCATTAAAAAGTTTTTCTTGATATTTCCTAGATCTATATCCTGAAGATATCCAAAGTACTGCTCCATCTTTTGCTGCATCTTGGATCATTTTTTCTAAATTTTCCCAAGCTAAAACATTAACCTCTTTTCCTCGACAAAGCTTTATATCAACAACATAATCATCATCTAATTTATTTTCTCTGTTTACTACAACTAATTCTTCTGGACAAGTTTTATTCCAACTAGAAAAATCAAAATGATCAATAATATCTTCTTTACTTTTTTTTGATTTATCTAGGTAAGATTCAAAATTTTCATCCGCATCATCGTCTTCTGACTCTATATCTCTTTCTTCTTCAAGAGACTTTTCAAAATCTCTGTCCTCTTCATCAACATATTCTAAACCATTAGATTCAAACTCTAATAAATCAGGATTTTGAATTGATTTAGTTTTATTATCAATAAAAATATAAAAAAGAACAATCCCTACAGCAAAAATTAACATTATCAAAAAAATACTTGATATAAAACATATTGTTTTTTTTGATAAGTTAAAAAATTTAATTTGCTTTTCTAAAATTTTCTTATCTTCATAACACAAATGTCTGTACTTTAAATTTCCTACATTTTCTCCGTTTATTTTATCTCGACTCACATTTATCACCTCGGCTAAAACGATAAGGTCTACTAATTAAGTATAATTTTGCTCCGTCTCTTATCTGTGCAATTGTTTTAATTGTTGCATTTTGTGCTTTTGCTATTATTGAAAGAGTTTTATGGTTAGAGTCGACAAATCTAAATATATCACCATTTTCAACATTTATTTTTTCTACTCTGAAACACGATAATCCCTCATATAAATTATCTTTATTTAAACAATAAAGCCCTATGTTATCATATCCTTTATTGATATTTTTCTTAGCAATATTTATTTTTATCCCCCTACTTCTAAGCAAAATGATTTCGCCTAAAAAAACGTCTTTTTTGTTTATTCTTACTGCCCCCTCATGATCTGGAAAAATATAAACTCTTGCACGCCAATTTTCTACTTTAATAGGCGTTTCCATTCCAGATTCTATAGCCCCTCCGTAAATTTCAAATCTTCCCAAACACAAAACTGCTCTAGATTTTTTACTTTTCTCACTTCCTTTTATAGTACCACTAAACATCTTGCCTTTGCTTGTTTCCAAAAGTTTTACACCAAACACTTTTCCATCTTTTATTTCTAAATTACCAGAAGAACAAATCGCGTAACTTTTTCTTGGCGAAAAATATATTCCATCCAAAACAAAAATGGTCGATCCTATACTTTGTGAGAAAATAAATTCTCTTCTTGAAAAATTTTCACTTTTACTATCTAAAAATACACTTGCACTTTCCCCCGAAAGATAAATGCCATATCCTCCCATTCCTATCCCACACAAATTTCTTATAGAAGAAAAATCTAACATCAAAAAACAAGAATTATCTTTTACCTCAACTGCATTAAGTGAAAAATATAAAGAAAACACTCTCCTTGAATTGTCTATACAAACATTCCCACCTAAAATCAACAAAGCTCCATCTTTTACTATAAAACTTACAAACAAAAGTCTTGCATGCCCCCTTATACAAAGGTTCCTATCTACTACGACTTTATTTAAAAAACCAAAACAGTTTTCAAACTTTATTTCACTACAATCAGTTATAATCGTACTAACTTTTTTATTTTTGAGTGCATCCATAAATTCTTTTTTATTTCTTACAATTTCTATCTCACCTTTTATTATTTCTTCGTAGCTGCTACTTAGCCTGTTAATTAAAACTAATTTTTTATAGTTTTTAACGGATATTTTTCCGTAATAATCAAGCTTTTTAAAAAGGTCTTGAGCCTTTTTGATTTTTTCTCTATTCGGTGCCCAAGGTACATCGGAAATGCCGTCTATAACTTTGTCTACAACATTTGAACTTATATATTTATTTAAACTTTCTGTTTTTTCTATGATTACTGCATCTATACATTCTAAATTGTCTTTTAAAAAACTAGATCTGTACGCAGAAAAATAAATTCTATCATTTGTTATATTTATTTTTGAGTAAACTGGACAATTTAAATCTATTATCTTTTCTGTCGGAAAAGTTGTACTTTTATCAATTTTGTAATTTTTTACACCGGATGTTCCCGGAACAATGAAAATAGTTCCTACTGGATTTGAAAATAACTCATATGTTATGTTGTCTTTTATAACTTTTTTTGATGCAATATCTGTACATTTCCCCCATGACATACCTGGAGTCCTAACATAAACGTGATCATGCCCCCCTATGACCAAATCTATATTTGCATCATAAGCTAATTCAATAATTTGTTTTCCAATCTTTTCTGAATCTTTTTCATGATGATGGGGCCCACTTGAATACGGAGATTTATGAGTAAGAAGTATTTTCCATTTTTTATCTGAGCACTTTGCAGTATTTAGCGCCCAAGAATACTGAACTGGATCTAATTTTGAATATTTATCCATATTATTTGTATTCAAAACTATAAAAAGTGCATTTCCCAAACTGTACGAATAATATGCACCTGTATCCAATACCTGATCTGGAAGTCCTTCCAGCGCAAAATGCCTTAAAATAGCATTTTTTACCCCAGCACGACTTGCTGCTGGATTTAATTTTGCTTCATGGTTTCCAGTTACTGGCATTACTACATTTTCAGCCCAAAATCTCGAATTTAAAGTCCAAAGCCAGTATTGTTCATTATTCCCATCATCTACAAAATCTCCCATATGAACAATAAAATTTATATCCGGAAAATATTTAATCCCCTGCTTGCAAACTTTTAAGAAAACATCGTAATCACTTTTCACCATTCCCTGGGAATCTGCTAAAAGTAAAATATTTATATCTTTTTTATTATCTGACACAAAAAATCTATAAGTGCTACTGAGACTTTCCCCTGTTTCGCTAACTAATTTATAATAATATACATTTTCGCACTTCAAATCCGAAATATTTACAGTATACTGAAAACATTTTTTTATAGTATATTTGGTTATCACCCCTAAGTTAATGAGTGGACAAGAAAAAGGTACTGCTTTGCATTTGGAAGCAACCAACTTTGAATCTGAAAAATCTTGATTTGTTGAAATTTCTAGAAATATATTTAACTTTTTGTCAGAAAACCATCTAAACGACCTTTGGCTATCGGGATTTTCCCCAAAAGTCATAGTTAAACACTCAATTTTAAATTTTTCTGTTTTTTGAAATTTGTCAACTGTTGTTCTTCCATTTTTTCTACCAAAATCGAACATAAAAGTTTCTGCTATATCTTTTAAAAGTTCCCCTGCCCCAGATATAAAACTAGGACTTAAGTAGTCATAAGCTATGCTATATATCAACTTTTTAATATCAATTCCCATTAGCAATAAAAGTTTTGAAATTTGACCATTATTTGTCTTCCTATTAAATATCGTTCTCATTATAAGTGAATCAAAGGTAACTTTCAAATCAAAATAAAGATTCTCACTCATATTTAGAACAGCCTGATAGATATGATCAAGTATAGTTTCGATCCAATCTTCAATAAAATCTCCTTTTTTAAGATTTTTTATTGCACTTTTCACCCATTGTGGTTGTTTCTCTCCATCTCTATAATAATTAAGAAGAATTAAAACCACTAAATCATATATAGTTTTTTCTTCGGAACTTTCAGGTTTATAAATTCCTGTCTCAGATAACTCATTAATTACATCATTCACTTTTTCTATAATATAATCAGAATTTTTTATATATTTTTCTTCAGCTTGCGAAATAATATTGTTAAATGCATAAATAATTTGCTTTTCTGTAATCACAATCCTTTTTAATATTATTCTGGAAAAACCACAAAATTCTAGATAAACTCCTCCTTTTTTATACTGAACATCTACAAATCCTAAACCTTTTCCCAATCGCATAACTCTTTTTGCCAAAAGGTGCTTTTTAACTTGTCTTAAAATAAAAGAATCCACACTCTCATTTAAAATTGCTCTAGATAACCTCTTTTTCAGTCCCTCTGATTTTATTTTTTCTAAATACGATCTAAGTACATCTGACATTATTTGGTAAATTTGACTATTTTTATAGAAATTTTCATTTTTTTGTTCTTTTTTATTTTCTCCCCACTGAAAAATCCTTCTCAAATTTACACACCTCTTGCCCTTTAATTTTCCATATCCTTTATCATTTCTATCTCTTTTTTATAATCTGATATATCTTCTTGTGGAGTTTCCAGTATAAACGGTAAATTTTTAAATTCTTTTCTATTTATTATTCTTTTTATAGCTTCAAAGCCTATATAGCCTTGTCCTATCTTTTCATGTCTATCTTTTTTACTCCCAAGTGCGTTTTTGCTGTCATTTAAATGTATAGCACAAAGTTTGTCTATCCCTATTTTTTTATCAAACTCCTCTATAACTGCATCTAAATTATTCACTATATCATATCCTGCGTCATATACGTGGCATGTATCTAGACATACTCCTAATTTTTCATTCAGCGAAACTCTTTTCATTATTTCTCCAATCTCTTCAAATTTTCCTCCAACTTCACTGCCTTTTGATGCCATGGTCTCAAGGAGCACTTTAGTTTTCATATCCTTTTTTAAAACTTCATTTAAAACTTTGCTTATTTTTTCTATTCCGGTTTCAATTCCTTGACCTGTATGACTTCCAGGATGAAAATTATAGAGATTCCCTGGTATATGTTCCATTCTTTCCAAATCATCTATCATCATTTTCCTTGAAAATTCTCTTACATCTTCTCTAGAAGAACAAATATTCATAGTATACGGCGCATGAGCGACCACTTTTGCAAAATTTTTTTCTTCTTTAAAATCTACAAATTTTTTTATGTCATCTTCATCTAATTTTTTAGCTCCTCCCCCTCTTGGATTTCTGGTAAAAAACTGAAAAGTGTTTGCATTTATTTCAGTGCATGTTTTCGCTGTAGCTAAAAATCCATTTGAAACAGATAAGTGACAACCTATATTAAGCATTATATTTCCCCTTCTTTTTAAACCTAAAACTTTTAATCCTCATATATTCCGTAAGTTTCTTCGACATACTCTTTATAAGACATTATATATCCTAAAACAAGCCAAAAAATCACCACCATAAATGTTATTTCTGAAAGTATTGCTTTTTCAAACAAACTGTACGCACAGTAAGCTACTAGCATAGAAAACAATTTACTAGATACGCTAGACCCTGGAACATGAACCGATCTAAACATATATTTACAAACTGATCTTGCAAGAAGTAAACCAAATGAAAAAAATATAAAAAATCCAACTGCTCCGTAAGAAACTAGAATTGTTAAATAGGAATTATGTAAATCGGAAAAAATAAGACCCCCGTCAAGATATTTTTCGCCATATGCAACCAAATTTCCCCTTCCTATCCCCAAAATAGGATTTATACAAAAAAGTTCTAATCCCTGTTTAAACAAAGTAATTCTTCCACTGCTTATATCGTAATTTTCCCGTCCAATGGAAATATCCGGAATATACTTATTTACAGCCGGCTGATTAGGAACTTGAACTGGTCCGTCATCAGTGATAGGTTCTTCTATTTTATGTATATCATCAACAAATAAACTTATCATATTCTGACAAGTATTTCTCGCGACAAAAGAACCAGCTACCATTGTAGCACAACACACTATCAAACATGATCCTTCCCTGATAAGCTGTCCCGGTTTAATATTAGAATAAGCTGCCAAACTTTTATAAAAGATCTTTGCAGTAAAATAAATTATTATAAATAAAAAAGACGCATTCGAATCGGATAAAAACAAAGCTAAAAAATTAACAATTACACAAAAAACTGAAAAAATTGGGGAAAAACTCTTATTCTTATACTTTTTCCTTATATACTTATCTTTCAAAATATCACAAGAAACAATCGACACAACCATAGAAAATGCTAGCAAATTTTGATTTGTATAAACTCCTATAAGTCTACTCCTAAAAATGCCAAGATAATAAGGCCCTATAGTAACTTGAGCTTTAAATACTAGCACCGTAATGGATAAAATAGCAAAAAAGGTGGAAAGAGCGGCAAAAACTTTAAATAAAAAAACCATCTCTTTTTCAAGAAAATCGTGATCTTTTTCTTTACTCATTCCATAAAAAATTACAAAACATACTATAGAGTGATATATAAAAACCAAATTTGCTAAAAAATCTGTAGATAAGTTGCAAAAAACCGTGAAAATCCCAGATATAATAAATCCCGTAAGTAAATTTATATATTTTATATCAAAAACTTTTTTGTTTATAAAAAAATTCCTGCTTAAAATTAAACTAGCCCAAGTAAGTACAATACATCTAACTGCTAGGGCAACTACATCAAAAAAAGCTATCATCTCAAAAAACAGTGTAACCATGTACACTTTCCTAAAAAAGCTTGTATCTAAAATGAAAGATTTAGCTTTAAAATCAACAGAGCCCAGCAAACACCCCTCCTCCTTTTTCTTCAGTATTTCTTTGCTTTATCATAAAAATCAACTTTCAAAGAAATTCCTTCAATTTCCTTACAATATAGTCTACTTCATCATCTTTCATTTTTGTATGAAGTGGGAGAGTTATCTCATTTTTATACAGATTAAATGAATTCGGATAATTCTTTATGTCAAAACCTAAATTTTTATACGCAGTATGCATAGGTAAAGGCTTATAATGAACGTTTGTCGCCACTGAACACTTTGCCATTTGCTCAATTAATTTATTTCTGTACTTTTCATCCTTACCTGGAATACGCAGCATATATAAATGCATCGCAGATACGTTTTCCTCGTTTGTATGATCTAAAAAAGCTACATTTTCATTTTCCAAGTACATGTTGTACATTTTTATTATTTCTTTTCTTCTTTTTTGCATAGATTCATATCTTTTAAGCTGCACAAGTCCCATAGACGCCATAATGTCAGTCATATTACACTTGTATCCCGGCATCTTTATGTCATATTCCCAACTACCAATTTTAAATTTCTCAAGAGCATCTTTATTTTGTCCGTGAAGGGATAAAAGCATAAGTTCGTTATATATTTTTTCACCATCAAATCCATCAATTTTCTTCCAAGTTACAGCTCCACCTTCTGCAGTAGTAAGATTTTTAACTGCATGAAATGAGAATGCTGTAAAATCTGCTACTGAACCACACATTTCCCCACATTGCGAAGCCCCAAATGCATGAGCTGCATCAGCTAGAACTATAGCTCGACCTATTGCATTTTGAATTTCATTTTTTGGACTAAATAGATTTTTTCTTCTACTTACAATCTCAAATACCCTACCATAATCACACATAATTCCTGCTAAATCCACTGGAATTATAGCTTTTGTCTTCTCAGTTATTAGACTTTCTAACTGATCATAGTCCATTTCAAATGAGTTTTTCTGTGTATCAACAAGTACAGGTTTCGCCCCTATATGACATATAACACTACAAGAAGCTGTATACGTGTAAGCACTTGTTATTACTTCATCACCTTCACCTATTCCTAAGAACCTTAGTACCATCTCCATACAAGCTGTTGCCGAATTTAAACAAACTGCTTTTTCAGTATTACAAAAATTTGCTATTTTCTCTTCAAATAATTTAACTTTAGGTCCAGTTGTAAGCCATCCTGATTTTAATGTATCTAGAACTTCATTTATTTCGTCTTGCGAAATATCTGGTACAAAAAATTTTATATCTTTTTGCATTAAATCTCTCATTCTGATCAATCCCTTTAATGAAAACACAAATTAATTTCTTACAACCGCTAAAATAGTCTTAAATATTATATTTAGGTCATAAAAAAAATTAAATTTCTCTATGTATTCTAAATTATATTTCATTTTCTCAGGTAAAATTATTTCTACATATTTTTTGTCAGCATTTTCGCCTTTTCCTATAATATCAGATTCATCTTTAAATTTTATACTTGCAAGAGAAGTAACTCCAGCCGGCATTAAAAGCGTAGCTAGCATCTCATCTTTGTAAACATTAACATAATTTTCAGTTTCTGGCCTTGTCCCTACAAAGCTCATTTCTCCTTTTAATATGTTTATCAGTTGAGGCACCTCGTCAAGTCTGGTTTTTCTTATGAATCTCCCTAATCTTGTTACTCTTTCATCATCTTTACATGTAAGTTCTAAACCTAAACTATGAGCATTTTCTACCATACTTCTAAATTTAAAAATTCTAAAAGTTTTGCCGTAGATAGTGACCCTTTTTTGCCTAAAAAAAACAGGACCAGGAGAATCAATTTTAATAAAAATCGCTATAAAAAGCATCGGAACGAAAAACAATATTAGCAAAAAAAGTGAAAACATGATATCAAATATTCTTTTTATAGCTAAATCAAAAGACTTCTTTTTCAGTATTTCATAATAGGGCAACACGGCCTCATTTTTTATATCAGATGGTAAATTTTCCCAATACAGCAACAGATCACCCTCCTAATCATTAAAAATCAGATAAGGACATACAGATTATACATCTAACACTTCCTCTTTTCAAGCTTATGTCTTACTTTAATATCTTGTCACAAAATTAAGGCTAGAAAAATTTACCCTCTATCCATCTTAACACAGTTAAGTGGATTTTCCATCATTGGTTTTTTTATTTGATCCCTTGAAACATGTGTATAAATTTCCGTTGTTCCCAAATTCTCGTGACCTAAAATTTCTTTAAGTACTCTTATATCGGCCTTTGCATGTTGATACATAAGCGTTGCTGCAGTATGCCTGAGCTTATGCACCGAATATCCTTTCCCTTCAAGCCCTGAAAGAGACAAATATTTTTTTACTAGATCCTGAACCGTTTTTGGACTTATTCTGTTTTTATTTCTACTTATGAAAAAAGCTTCTTTATCTTTTTTAATTTTCGGTCTTACCTTTTTATAATTCTCTATTGCATCTATGCACGCGTCATTTAAGTAGACTATTCTCTCTTTATTCCCTTTTCCTGTAACTTTTAAAGTAAAGTCGTCTCTAATATCACAAATATTTATTCCAACAAGTTCAGAAAGCCTTATTCCGCAATTTAAAAAAATAGTGATTATGCACCAATCTCTTTCTTTCTGTAGGCCTCCATGTTCACGTACAGCATCTAGTAAAAGTCTACTCTCACCTAAAGTTAAAAACTTTGGCAAAGATTTTTTTATTCTAGGAGTTTCCAACTGTTCCAAAGGGTTAGTCTCTAAATCACCACTTTTTAAAGTCAAATATTTAAAAAATGCACGAAGACTCGATACTTTTCTAGCTCTAGTTGTTGCTGTATTTCCTTTCTCCCTCATAAGAAAATCCATATATTCAAATACATCAACTAATTTTATCTTTTTTATAAGATCTATATCGACATCACTTATCTTAATTTTTCTGAAATCTAAACTTTTGCTTCCTTGCTTTAAAATATTTTTCTGCTTTATATACCTGAAAAAAGTTCTCAGGTCCATATAATACTCATCGACCGTCCTCGGTGACTTCCCTCTTACAGTTTCCATATACCCCAAAAATTTTCTTATAATTAGTGGCGATTCTTCAAACATACTACTCTTCATATAAAAAACCTGCCGAAAATTAAATAAAAAAACACTGGAGCTGATAATGCGATTCGAACGCACGACCTCATCCTTACCAAGGATGTGCTCTGCCAACTGAGCTATATCAGCATGACAAAAATGGTGCGGATAACAGGAGTCGAACCTGCACGAACTTGCATTCATATGGACCTGAACCATACGCGTCTGCCAATTCCGCCATATCCGCCTGATAGCCAATATTTTACTAAAACAAATAAATTTTGTCAATCATATATAAAACATAATATCTCAAAAAACAAAGCTCATTTTGTTTTAATTAATAACAATAAAACTTAGCTCCCTTCCATGATTGATTTGAAATCTTTCCCACTCATTTTTTCGTTATTAATTAGGAACTCAGCTACTTTATGGAGATCAGTTACATGAGTCCTTAATATCTTTTTAGTCATCGAATAGCAGTAATCTATTATCCTACGCACTTCTTTATCTATTTTTGAGGCTGTTTCTTCAGAATAGTTCTTAATAGCACCTGTACCACGACCAATAAACACTTCATTTTGCTGATCGCCATACTGTATCGGGCCTAGAACATCACTCATTCCGTATTTCATAACCATATGTCTTGCTGTCTTAGTAGCTCTTTCTATATCATTAGAAGCTCCAGTCGAAATTTCACCAATAACCAATTCTTCTGCAACACGTCCAGCAAGCAAAACAACTATATTTTCTTCCATTTTCTTATTGGAGATGTATCTTTCATCCTTTTCCGGTAAAGACAAAGTATACCCACCTGCCATACCAGTTGGTATAATAGATATTTGGTGAACCTCGTCTTGAGTTGGACAAAAATACGTAGCTATAGCGTGACCACTCTCATGATACGCTGTGATTTCTTTCTCTTTTTTCGTCATAACTCTAGATTTTTTCTCTGTCCCGGCGATAACCTTAATGGTAGCCTGCTCAACCTCTTTCATAGTAATTAAATCTAAATTTTTTCTAGCTGCAAGAAGAGCAGACTCATTTATTAAATTTTCTAAGTCTGCTCCCGTAAAACCTGCCGTAGTTTGTGCAATCGTTCTAAGTTTCACATCTGGTCCAAACGGCTTCCCTTTAGCATGAACTCTTAAGATATCTTCTCTCCCTTTAACATCTGGGTAACCAACCATAATCTGCCGGTCAAACCTTCCCGGCCTCATAAGTGCAGGATCTAATATATCTGGTCTATTCGTAGCCGCAATCATTATTACGCCCTCATTTGCACCAAATCCGTCCATTTCAACTAAAAGCTGATTTAAAGTTTGCTCTCTCTCGTCGTGTCCTCCGCCAAGTCCGGTCCCTCTTTGCCGGCCTACAGCATCTATTTCATCCATAAAAATTATACATGGTGAATTCTTTTTTGCTCTATCAAACAAATCTCTAACCCTAGAAGCTCCAACACCAACAAACATTTCGACAAAATCAGAACCTGAAATGGAGAAAAACGGAACCCCAGCTTCACCTGCAACAGCTCTAGCAAGTAAAGTCTTCCCTGTTCCTGGCGGCCCTACAAGCAAAACACCTTTTGGAATTCTGGCTCCCAAAGAATTATATTTCTTAGGATTTTTCAAAAAATCAACTATTTCAAAAAGCTCTTCTTTTTCCTCATCTGCTCCCGCAACGTCCTTAAATGTAGTTTTTCTTTTTTCATCAGCCATATCTTTTATTTTTGCTTTACCAAATCCCAGCTGTTTACCGCCATCTCCCACTATACTAAGTTTTTTCATGAACATCCAGGAAAGTACTCCCAAAACAACAACAGGTAAAACAACAAAAATGATGGTGCTTATAATCCAAGAAGTATCTGGAGACTTAGTAAGATTATAAACCATAGGATTTTCTGGATTTTCTTTGTCGTATTCTAGTATATAATCGCGAATATCACTGTACATCAAACTGACGCTCGGGGCGGAATAATAAACCACATTTCCGTCTTTCAGCTTTACTTCCATTTCCCCTGATCCTAAATTCATGTTATATTCTACTACTTCATGATTCTTAAATTTGTTTACAACCTCAGAATAACTATAACTCCTTTGCGGTATCGCTCCATTTATCGCAGTTATAATTAAAATAACAATTATTGGTAACCCTAAAGCTGCTATCATGCTTCTTATCATTTTTTTATTCTCCAAGCTGCTATTCAACTCCTTAGTAAGTTTTAACAAATCCTTATTTTATTTATAAATGCTCTGTTTCAGTACTCCTACAAAAGGCAAATTTCTATACTCTTCTTTGTAATCAAGTCCATATCCAATAACAAATTCATCCGGTATCTCCGCTCCCACGTAATCTGCTTTTACTTGAGATTTTCTGGCCATAGGTTTATCTAATAAAGTACAAATTTTTATACTTTTGGGATTTCTTTGCTCCAAAATCCTTGTGATATAACTAAGCGTTTGGCCACTATCCAATATATCTTCCACTATTAAAAGGTCAAATCCTTCGAGTGGAATATCCAAATCTTTCAGTATTTTAACTACCCCACTGCTCTTTAGTCCACCACGATAACTAGACACAGCCATAAAATCTATCTGGCAAGGTATAGAGATACACCTCATGAGGTCTGACATAAAAACAATAGATCCTTTTAAAACACTTATCATTAGCAAATTTTTATCTATATAATCTTTACTTATTTTTTCTCCTAAATTTTTTACTATACTTCGAATTTTATCTTCATCTACTAATATCTTTTCTATGTCATCTAACATTAAAAAATCCTACTCCTCACATATTACCCCTATTAATTTTGTTTGACTTCTAACTCTGTATTTTTCACAAACACCTATACTATACATCCATACAATATCGTTTTCATTGCACAAAATAGGTAAATTATCTCTCAAATCTTTGGGAATCTTTAGCTCATTAAAAAGCTTTTTAACTTTTTTAGTAACACCCCTACCACAAGGAACGAAAATATCTCCAGGCCGCCTATTTCTAAAAACCAGCGTACCCATATCGATACTTCCCATATCAATAGAATTCCTAAGCATTTCGCTATCTTCTTCAGCTAACCTAGAAAAATCTTCTAAGTTCAACGTTCTAATTATGAACGTTTTTTTTGCTTCTGTCAAGATATTTATACTTTGAACTTTATAGCTCCACCAAACAATACCATTTTTTTTATCTTTATTTTCAAAAATACTTAAATTGCCATTTTTTACTATAATATTTTTATTAAATCCTAGCGTAAAAGATTTCATCTCCCCTTCAATAACTTTATTTACTCTTTCTACCAAGCTAAAAGTTGGCGACTTAAAACCAAATTTATCTAGAATTTTTATTATAACTCTGTTTTTAATAGACATTGGTAATTTCTTTATTTTTTCTATATTAAATCCATCGATTTCATCCAATTTAATGAACTCCTCACTAGAGACTTTATTTAAATAACTAGCATCTTCAGAAATATTTACAAAAAATCTTCTAAAACTATTATCAAGTCCTGGATTTATTTTTTTTAAACATGAAATTATACCGGATCTGATCCTATTTCTTGTATAATCACACGTAAAATTTGTGCTATCATTCACAAAATCAAGAGCATTTGTTCTGCAGTACTCTTCAATTTCATATCTAGAAACGTTTATAAATGGACGAATAATTTTACCTCTAACCGGAGGTATCCCACAAAGGCCGCCAAGGGCACATCCTCTTGTTAGATTTAATATAACTGTTTCTATATTATCTGACAAAGTGTGAGCCGTTGCTATTTTACTTGAATTTTTAGCAATTTCATTGAAGTATTTGTATCTTACAAGACGTCCGCACTCTTCTAGTCCCATTTTAAATTTAGAAGAAAGCTTTTTTACATTTTCCTGCTTTACGAAAAGTTTTATATTCCACTTTTTGCAAAGTTCCCTTACAAAAAGTTCATCCCTAGAGGATTCTTCGCCGCGTAAATTATGATTTATATGAGCTGCATAAAGTTTTATATTACTTTCACAAAGTATGGATTTTAAAAAATGAAGAAGTGCTACTGAATCAGCTCCACCTGAAAGTCCAACTACAATAGAATCCACTTTTGATAACATATCAAATTTTTTTATTGTTTCACACGCCTTATGGTGCAACTCGATTCGCCTCCACGGCAGTAAATTTCATAAACTCACCTTGCCAGTGCAGTGGAACAGATCTTGTTTCACCGTGACGATTCTTTGCAACTATACATTCTCCACTATTTTTATTTTCATTTGAGTTTTCGTTGTCTGAATAATACCCTTCTCTGTATAAAAACAAAACCATATCAGCATCTTGTTCTATTGATCCAGAATCTCTTAGGTCTGACAAAATTGGCCTATGATCTGCTCTTTGTTCACTCGCTCTTGAAAGTTGCGATAGCGTAATAACAGGAACGTCTAACTCCTTTGCCATTATTTTTAAATTTCTTGTAATTTCTGAAATTTCTTGAACACGATTTTCTATTCTTTTTGCACTAGACATAAGCTGAAGATAATCTATTATCACAAGATCCACACCGTTTAGTCTTCTTAATTTCGCTTTCATCTCAGGAATAGTTATACCTGGGGTATCATCTATATATATTTTTGCTTTAGATAAAACATCCCCAGTTTCAATTAAGCGTAGCCACTCATCATCACTCAGTTTGCCTGTTCTTAGATTTTGTCCTTTTACCATCGCTTCTATCGACATCATTCTTGATACTATTTGCTCTTTTGTCATCTCTAATGAAAAAAAGGCTATTTTTAAATTTTCTTTTAATGCCACACTAGTCACTACATTTAAAGCAAAACTAGTTTTCCCCATACCAGGTCTTGCCGCAAGCAAAATTAAATCCGACTTATTAAGACCCATTATCACTCTATCTAGATCCCTTATTCCAGTAGAAATTCCAGTATATTTTTTTGAATCAGTTGAATTTAACGTATCTAATCTATCAAATTCTCTTACTATTATTTCGTTTATCCTCTCAAGCCCTTGTACAGCCTTTCCTTGTCTTATGTCAAATATTCTTTGCTCTGCTAAATTTAGAATTTCATCGGCTTCAGCTTCACAAGCTTTGGCTTCTTCTATAATTTCTTGCGCTGCTAAAATCAAAACTCGCATATTGTATTTATCTTTTACAATATTTGCATAAGCTTCTACGTTTGACACTGATGGAACTATTTGCGCAAGCTGCAAAAGATATGCTCTACATGAATTTTCTTCAAAATCTTGCGATTTTACTTTGCTAAGTACAGTTACGTAATCTATCTTTTCGCCAGATATAAACATATCAAGCATTATATCGTAAATTATTTTATGATTCGGTATATAAAAATAATCTTTAGATTTTATTATATCTGCCACCTTATCCATACAAGTGCAATCTATTAAAACTGATCCTAATATAGACTGTTCTGCTTCTATACTGTGAGGTAAACTAGCTGTAATATAGTCTGTATCTAAAATTTTAACTTCCACTTATTTAATCTCCTATTCAATTAATATAAAAAATCAAACTTTACCAAGCTTCCAACACTGATGGCACAAACTTTTATATTTCTCGTCTCCTCCAATATCTAAGGTATTGCCTTCGTAAATTACACTTTCCCCCGAATATCTAGCATTTATTACGGCCTTACGTCCACATTTGGCACACATAGACGGAATTTCACGTATTGTATCCGAAACTTCAATAAGTCTCCTACTCCCTTCAAAAAGATGACTTTTATAGTCCGTTTTTAGGCCGTAACACATCACCATTACACCTTGATCCACAAGAGTTCTAAGTTCATCAATTTGTTCTTTAGTAAAAAACTGTGCTTCATCTGCAATTAAAATTTCATAAATTTCTAAATTTTCTACAGATTCTTTAATCGTTTTAAAACCCGGAACTACAAAAGCTTGACTTGATAACCCGGATCTTGACTTTACTCGAGTTGGTCCCGACCGAGTATCTACACCTGGCTTAATAAGCGCTACTTTTTTTCCGTTTTCTTCAAAGTTAAACTTCTTCATCAGTGCATTTGCTGTTTTGCTTGAGCTCATTACCCCATAATAAAAATATAGCTTCATAAAAAAACTCTTTTCCCTTCCCAATAGAAAAACTTTTTATACATCGGAAACTTTGCCTCTTTAAAGACAAATAAAAATGCTAAATTAAAAAGTGCTTTTATGTACCACTTAAGTATACAATATTTTGTATAAAAATTCAGTAAATTTTTAGGTGGAATCCGAAAAACTAATTCCAGAACAATAAATTTTTTATTGTATATCTTATTTTTAACTAAATAAAACCCAGTAGTTAATTCTATAAACTCTATTTTCATTAATTTTTCTAATAAAAAAATAGAACTTCAAAAAAATTCTAAAGTTCTATTTAAAAAATTTATAAATTCAACTTTTTTACTTATGAGTTTGTATTCTTTTCAAAAATCATTATGGCACTATCTTTCTTACCGTTTATATATTTGACAAATTCATCATCTGTTTTAAAAGTCATAAGTTTCTTTGCCGTCTCTAGTCTAGGAGCCCCAGGAGCACTGTTCACCAGTATCCATCCTCCGTCCACTTTAACAGCCGTCACGTAGTGATTGCTTGCCAATATCACTACTCCCTTTTTAGCAGAACCATCAACACTCTTTAGTTTATCTACATTTTTATCAAAAGATGCTTCAGAATCAGGAGTTAAACCGCATGTATTCTGCAACAAATCGACCAATGAGCATCCCGCATCAAAGTTAATTAAATCTAATTGTTCCCCACGCTTAACTAGGTCGTTACGTTCTTTTTTTAGTTTTTCGTAAACGGTTCCTGGATTTACACATTCTCCAAGTTTTGCAAACCGAGCTTCTTGTCCATTAAAATAAAGATCTAAAACAGCTATTGCGTAGAGCCAGCAATCATTTTTAGATTGTCTCCCTATAGCAAAACCAAGAGTTCCACTGTAGCAAATTATCTTTTGCTCCTCTTCTCCATCTTTATAAAAATCCCAGAAAAATTCATGTCCTTGTACTTTTGCATATTTGTTACTACTCTCTTTGTTATTTTTAATTAGTCCGAGAATCTCATCGGCCCAACCCTTCCCTGTCAATTATATTGCGAGATCTAAAACAAGACACGGTTTCTTCACCGACAGTCTGTGTCAGGATATCTTGAGGCTGTTGTTCTTGTTTCGGTGTTGGCAACGGGCTCTGCGGAAAACTGCCAGTGTTCGATTCACCTAAATCACTGTTTCGACTCCTATCATCAGAACTTCCAAGGATTCTACCCTGGCTTGTTAAATCTCTGGACGATCCTCTTGACCTTATCCTCCAGATAACAAGACCTACAACAAGTGCCAAACCTAAGCCAGATAAAACTGGAAGTATCTATTTTACTACATTTTTACTCATTTTATACCACCTTCGTTATTCTCTTTAACGGATTCTACAACTACAACTTGTTGCAATAAATTAGATTCGTTAAGTATTTCTATTTTCTCTTCTAAATTCTCTTCAGCAAGCAAAGTTTTGCCCGCGGAATCGTAAACATATACTGTTCCATCACCGCCTTTCTTTGCACCAAGAATCGAGGTCCAATGACCAATTCCTAGACGACCATTCAATTTAGCCCAACCCTCTTTGCCATCAGGTAATCCTTGCACCAACAAGCAAGCAGTTTTATTTTCATTTATGATCGCTTCTTTAAGTATTTGTTTTATTCTTTCTTTTCCGACTCCAAAAGTAGGACTATCGTACAACTCATACTCGAAATCTCCCTTAAAGATCTCCGATATATCCTCCTCATGTTCCCCCTCCGCGTCATTTTGAACCTGATAGACCTTAATTACACAACCATGATCTCTAGCCCATCGTTCCATGATTTCTACGCCTTGTGCATTTCCCCAGTTATTACGTTTAATAACTCCTTTATCCACAAGGTAATTTTTCGCATCATTTACTAGACTAGTATCAATTTTTATTCTTATTTTATCTTGGTCACAACCTAAATTGTTTTCCAGGTCTCCAAACTTTTTTACCCAAAACGCTGATAAAATAGAGTGTGCCCAGCAATTCCGACCTATTTGCTTTTCAAGTTGTATATTATTAAACATTACACTTTTTACACTTTTTTTAACAGAGGTAGGTCCACCTCGACTACACCCAGCGGCAAGCCCCGCAACAGCTATCGCACAGCCACCTATAAAAGTTGTTACTATTCCAGTAATCAGTCCCACATTAACATTCCTTTCCCATTTTTAGATCAATTTTCAAAAAATAATGTTTTGTTTTCATCCGAAAACCAGTAACCTCCACTACTTTCGCAAAGAGTTCAATAGAGGCTCGGCAATAAGTAAATTATCAGCAAAACATAACCTCTCCCTAACTTCTTTCATACTTATTCTTTTCAGGCGCTCACCTTCACAAGCAAGAGAATCATAGATTAGCACCTCTTTAGTCGTTTCATCAATTCCAAGAATTGATATCCAGTGATGTCCTACCAAAAGACATGCTGTTTTATTATTTTGAACAACCTCTTTTGAAAAAACTTTCATAAATCCTTCCCGGTCTTTCACAACACGCCAATTCTTATTATCCTTTCCTTCTTTGCAATATGAAGTCAAAGTATATCCTTGAATTTCTTCTGCCCATCTGTTCATTGCATCCCATCCCTGTTGAGCTTCCCACGGGATCGCCCCGAACGCCTGCTCAAGTTTAAGTCTCTCCCCTGTGCTAGGATTTTCTTCCATTCCTAAATCCGTTTTTAGTTTATTTATGTACTCAGTATCTATGTTCAATGTAATATTTTTTAACTCTGGATTAATTTGGCGCTTGTGCTTTTCAACAGCTGATGCAACCGCATGTGCCCAGCAGTTATTGCCTTCTTGTCTACCAAGGTGAATTTTGTCAATAACGTCTCGCTTAGAACATTTAGGGATGCTTCCAGAGCTGTGTTTCCCAAGATCCGGTACAGGTTTCTGCTCAAAAAGTTTACTCATCAAAAAGAAACCTACAACAGTGGACACGCAGCTAATTACAAAAACTGCCGCGTTACTACAAGCAGTTACCAAAATATTACCTCCGTTCACAAAATAACCCTCCTTTATCATCTACCAACCCACAACAGCACCAAATCCGTTAGTTTCTGTCTGGATATTTAAATCTTTTCCGTCTGTAGTAAAAACAACATCCCCACAAACGTCAGTTCTGAAAACCTCAGCACCACAACTTTTTAATTTTTCTTCAACATCTTTGTCTGGCAAATTATGTCTGTCTTTTCCTACTGATATAACAGCGAATCTAGGCTGAACCTTACTCAAAAAATCCGCCGAAGTAGAAGTTTTGCTCCCATGGTGCCCTACTTTTAAAACATCAGCTTTAAGATCAACTGTACGCTTAATCAAATCCGATTCAGCAGCCTTTTCAGCATCGCCCATAAACAAAAACCTTGTTTCCCGGTATTCTAGCTTAACCACAACCGAATTATCATTCATTCTACTGTAAGACCTAACCGGCCCAAGGATCGCAAGGTCAAGACCTTCCATCCGCATTTTTTCACCGGCCCTCGCCTCAGTTATACTTATTTCAGCTTTCCTCAAAGAATTCATCATCCGGCCAAAGATACTCGGAACTGGCTCAGAAACAGTTTCCGGAATTTTCGACATGATAAAGTTGTCAATTTCAAAGTTTCCTATAACTTCACACATTTGACCGATATGATCCCGATGAGCGTGAGTTGCAATAACAAGATCCAACCTTTTCACGTTGTGGCGTTTTAGGTACTGAACTGATTTTGCATAAATATCCAAATCTCCAGCATCAATCAAGATATTAACGTCTCCGCATTTTACGTAGCTACAGTCAGCTTTACCTACATCTAAAAAATGGACCTGCAGGTTATCATCACTATTTTCGCCCCAAGGACACGAACTGATAACTTCCGACAAAAACGGATCCAAATAAAATCCAAAACTTAAACCAACAACAAAAACTAAACCAAACAGAAAGGCTGCCAAAAGCAACTTTCGTTTATCCAAAAGTTTACCTCCTCTTCATCAGTATAACACAAAAAATTTAAATTTTCAATCATTTTTTAAATTTTTTTCAAGAAATTGTTCTCGTGTAATTAAAACTTGTCTAGGTTTAGAACCTTCATGGGGTCCAATGATTCCCATCTTCTCTAATCTATCAATTAATCTTCCGGCTCTGGGGTACCCAATATCAAGCTTTCTTTGCAAAAGCGAGACTGAAGCTTGTCCCGCAGAAACAACACACTCTATCGCTTCATTTATAAGCGGATCTTGATTCAAATCATCTTGAGTATCTCTATTTTCTTTTTTATCCAACTCAGCATTTTTATTTATCTCTTCAATAATATTGTTATCATAATCCATTTTTTCCCCGGTTTTTACATAATTTATAACACTTTCTATCTCTGCATCTGTAACGTAGCACCCTTGCACTCTTATAGGTTTAGATGAACCTAGTGGAGAAAAAAGCATGTCCCCTCGTCCTAAAAGTTTTTCAGCTCCGCTCATATCTAAAATAGTCCTTGAATCAACTTGGGAAGAAACAGCTAAAGCAATTCTGCTTGGAATATTTGCTTTTATGATCCCTGTTATAACATCTACTGACGGTCTTTGCGTTGCTATAACCAAGTGCATCCCTGCTGCTCTTGCCATTTGAGCAAGTCTACAAATATAATCTTCAATTTCATTGGGCGCAACCATCATTAAATCTGAAAGTTCGTCAATTATTATGACTATACTGTGCATTTTTGTCAACTTATTCCCATATTCATCCTCTAAATCAGGATTTTTATTCACATAAAGGTTATAAGCGCTCATGTCTCTTACATTATTTCTAGCAAAAATTTTATATCTTCTCATCATTTCGTCTACAGCCCAACTAAGGGCTCCTTTTGCTTTTTTAGGATCAGTTACAACCGGAATAAGAAGGTGTGGAATTCCACTATAAACCCCCAATTCTACGACTTTTGGATCTATCATAATAAGTTTTACTTCTTCAGGCGAAGCTTTATAAATAAGACTTATAATAAAAGAATTTATACAAACAGATTTTCCAGATCCAGTAGAACCTGCTATCAGTAAATGTGGCATTTTTACTAGATCTGCAACAACTACTCTTCCTGAAATATCTCTTCCTAAGACAACTGTAAGTTTACTTTTTGCTCCTTGAAAAACAGAAGAACTAAGAAGCTCACTTATGTTAACAATACTCACTACCTTATTTGGAATCTCTACCCCTACCGCTGCTTTACCTGGAATTGGCGCTTCAATCCTAACCCCTGAAGCTGCTAAATTAAGAGCAATATCATCAGCTAAACTTGTAATTTTACTTATTTTTACTCCGGATGCCGGCTGAAGTTCGTACCTCGTTACAGTTGGCCCTCGACTTACATCAACTATTTTGGTCTTTACACTAAAACTCTTTAAAGTATCTACAAGCATTTTCCCATTCGCCTGCAACTCCAACACAATTGAACTTTCGTCAATTTTTTTTGATTTATTTAGAAGATCGATAGGTGGATACTCATATTTCCCTTCAGCTTTACATTCGTATCCTTTGTTTTCATTCTCAGAAACCCGATTTTCCTTTTTTATTTTTTCTATGTACGCTCCTGTAACTTTTGATATATTCTCAAATTCCACATCACACTCATGGTTTTTTGTACCTTGCATATCAATTTTATTACTCTTTTTGTAATTGCTTATTGGTATATCAATTCTACTCGCCTGTCTTCTTTTTTGGTCTACATTTTCTTTGCTTGTTCTTAAAGTCTCTTTTTCTTTTTTGTAATCCTTTATCTTGCTTTTTATGAACAAAAATGGCAGTACCATTGTCCGAATTAGATCAGAAAGACTAATTCCAGTTAGAATCATAAATAAAATAAAAAGAAGCACACTATTAACTATTCTAAATCCAGTAAGCCCAACTATACAAATAAATACTGACCCAATAACAGGACCTATTGCACCAGAACTAGAATTTGTTAAACCTTTTTGGTAAAACTCAAATATATGGTTTATTATCTCGGAAAAACTCGGAGATGAATCTACCAAGAATGCATAAAACTCTACACACGTCAGCAATATAATGCAACAAGTTATTAAAACCTTCAGTTTACCATTTTCTCTATTCTCGCTAAATGCGATCATAAAAGACAAATAAGCAATAAAAATCGGCCAAAGAATAGAACAAAAGCCAAACAAACCTAAAACTAAATTGTGAGCCAAAAGCCACGCGTTCTCGCCTTTAATTAAGACTATAAAAAACATCAAAATTGATATTCCAAATAAAATAAGAGCAAAAACTTGTCTATTAATACTTTTTTTCATACCCTTTACACGCACACCTGTCTTTAAGATTTTTTATTTATATCCGCATCCCAGTAAAAATATTTACCCCCATAATTATTTCAATAACGCCTGCTATCAGTACAAAAACCCCAACTGAAACTGTGTATAAAACAAAAATAAACATTTTTTCACTTTTCAAAAGCCATCTGAAAAGTTTTAGCGCAAAAAACCCTACAACAGCTGAAAATATCACACCTGTAAATAAGCTTGCCATTTCAACTTCATATATAACTCCAAGTTCTATAGCCTCTTTTATTTCAAAAATAGCTGCTGCTATGATAGCTGGAATTCCTAGTATAAATGAAAAATCAAAAGCTTTTTGTCTGTTTATTCCCCGAATTAATCCTGTCGATAAAGTTGATCCTGATCTAGAAAGTCCCGGAAAAACTGCAGCTAAAAACTGCATAAATCCTATCCAAAGTGCATCATATACAGTTAAAATCCCTTTTTTATTTTTGTTTATCATCTCTATCGACTCTTCATACGGCATTCTCTTTGTATGCCTTTCTTCAAATTTAATCCCTAAATACAGCAAAATTCCTGTTAAAATGAGACAAATTCCTGGAATAATTATGTACCTACCATCGGAAAGATTTTCAGCTAGATCCATTATACCCAAAGAACCTGGTGCCACCGGTAAAAATACCAATAAAAGTGGAATTAGTCCTACTACAATCATAACAACAAAATTTTTATCTCCACTTTGTTTTCTTAATTTAAATCTTCCTTTTGCGACATCTTCAATTATCTTGAAAAACGCAAAAATTAGGTCCAAAATTTTTTTGTTGTAAAATGTAATAACAGCTAAAAGTGTTCCAACATGGAGCATAACATCAAAAAACAAATTATTTTCTTCAATCCCTAAAATATGCTGTAAAATAACTAAGTGTCCACTACTAGACACAGGCAAAAATTCTGTTAAACCCTGAACAATACCCTGAAGTGCAGCATTAAAAATACTCATAATTTTCATCCCCATTCTAAAAGACCAAGTATAATTCTACAATAAGATTATATGCTTTATCAACATATAATCTTATCATTTTTTATATTTTCGGTTGTCTGTACATTTATTTTATCATACTATAAAGTTTTTCTAAAGAATCAGAAAGACTTCCAACGTAATCTATTAATCCTTCTTTAACCGCTTTTTCTCCGTCTAAAACAGAACCAACATCCATAACTAATTCTTCTGTATTCATAACAAGTTCGTGAAAACGCTCTTTAGAAATTTTAGAGTTATCAGAGACAAAGGTAGTTATTCTTTTTTGCATTCTTTCGAAATATTCAAAAGCTTGCGGTACTCCTACTGTTAGTCCACTGCTTCTTACTGGGTGAAGCATCATTGTTGCAGACTTTGCAATAAATGATTTTTTTGCTGAAACTGCCAGAGGAACTCCTATCGAATGTCCCCCACCTAAAACTATTGAAACTGTTGGTTTTTTCATTCCTGCAATAAGTTCTGCTATAGCAAGTCCAGCTTCAACATCTCCTCCTACTGTATTTAAAATTATAAGCATACCTTTTATACTGCTGTCTTCTTCAACAGAAACTAGTCTTGGTATAACATGTTCATATTTGGTAGTTTTATTTTCCTGTGGCAAAATATCATGTCCTTCTATTTGCCCTATTATAGTTAAACAGTAAATTTTCCTCCCTTCTGATCCTGTAATAACTGCACCCATATCTTTTATTCTACTTCCTGAACTCGAATTATCTTGACCTTGGTTCTCTTGATCCCCTTTTTCTTGATTCTCATTCTCTCGATTTTTTTTCTCCATATAATTTTTACCTTTTTCCACGTTTTCTACCTCCAATATAATTATCATTCATTAAAAACCATAAAATTATTTGACATTTTATACTTTTTATACTATAATATATTCATTAAATTCAGAAAATATACAAAATAGAGGTGATTTTATGAATATTAGAGAAACATTTTATCAGATTCAGAAAATTATAATAAAAATTGCGGAAGATGAAAATTTAAAAAAACAGTTCTTGTCTTTAGAGTCAACAGATGATAAGTTTGATTTTTTAGTTGAAACTGGGAAAGATTTGTCTATTAGAACAAATTTTTCTCACGAGGATTTCGAAAAGTTTGATGCAATTTTTTCTACCGTAAACAAAATAAGTCAAGATGAAGATAAATCATTTCAGTTCAGCAAATTGTCTAATTCAGAACAAGTTTACAAGTTTATAAAAGAAGAAATGGATAAAAATTCTCAAATAGATATTACCCAAAGCGATATTGAAGCTTTTTCATCCAGCCTTGTGGAAAGTGTTTCCGGTGATGATTTAGACTCTGTTGCAGGCGGATTACCTGATCCTACCAGTTTGACACATAGATATAGAACTTTTTGTGACCTCCTTGAGTTAGGAAATAAACTCGGATCCATATGGGGAAAATTTTTTACTAAAGTAAAAGAAATAGGGAAGGAAAATGAAAGCAGCAAATAATAACATTTTTACAACACCTGGAGTATTATAACAGTGGAGGGCTGAAAGATGATAAGTTTCCAGAATAAAAAAGCTACTAGGTAGGTGAGGTGATTGAGTAGTTATAGGCAGCAGGGTATCTGGGCCTTGACCTTTGGACTGGGACTTGCGTTTTCATTTCTTTTCCCTGAAAGCTTTGTTATTGTACTAGTTAGCATCGTTCTTATAATACTTGCCATTACACTTATGAAATGTTGACCTTTTTAAAATTAATAAAACGGGAAGGGAGGGTTTTTACCTTGAAAGTAGTTGTAGTAGACAAACCGAAAATTTTGGGGTTTTTCCTAAGGACACTGTTCGGAATAAAAAATAAAAAAACTAAATCTTAAACTGTTTTTACATTAATCCTGAATTTATTTTCGGGATTAATTTTTTAATTTGACGTTTATTACAATAATTGTTGACTTTTTTCAAAATTAATGTATCATTTACTTGAATCAGTTTTGAAATTTTCTTATTTTCTTTTTACGGAGAACAGCAAATATGGAAAAATTAAAAAATAATCTTAATCCCAAAATAAGCGTAATAGTCCCAGTATACAACTGTGCTAAGTTTATAAAAAAGTGTCTAGATTCGCTAAAACAGCAGACGTTTTCCAACTTTGAGTTAATTATAATAAATGATTGTTCAACCGATTCATCTTTAAAAATAATAGAAGATAGCAAATTTGATTTTCAAAATATAAAAATTATAGATTTAGAATCAAATTCGGGAGTTTCTTATGCTAGAAATTTAGGTTTAAAGCATTCAACTTGCGATTACATTTTTTTTATGGACAGTGACGATTTTGTAGATCCAAAATTCTTAGAAGTATTGTACGGAAAAATTGCAGAAACTGATGCCGACATTGTCTGCTGTAATTATTTTATTGTAAGTAGGAAAAATCGTACCTTTAAACGTATCTTAAATTATAAGCCCGGAAATTATTCACCAGAAAAACTTATAAAACCTCTCATCAGAGATACTAAAATTCACTTTTTCGTCTGGAATAAATTATTCAAGAAAGAAATAATAAAGGAAAACAAAATTCTATTTTCCGGTAGATGCTATGAAGATATGCTTTTTACTCTAAAAGCTTTTTATTTTTCTAAAAATATATTGATTCTAGACGATTTTTTGTACTATTACCGCAAGCATAGATCGAGTTTAACGCATTTTATGTCATTTGAAAAAATTAGACTTTATTTAAATTCACTAGAAAGTATAAAAAATTTTCTTGTAGAAAGAAATATCCAAAATGAATATTTTCATAATTTTGTTTTTCTGGTTTTAAGATTTTTCGTTTCATGCTTTTATACAGTTCCAGGAATCTATATAAAGTCTAAACAGGAAAAAAATATATTTTCATACTTTTCTGAAATCTTTCACCAAGTAAAAAAACTAATTTCCAAAGATAAATAAAAATTTCATACACACTTGAAAAAATAAATGGAATTACTGTATAATTTACAACAAAAATATTAGGAGAAAACAATGATTAATTCTGATAAAATTCCTTTAGTAAGCCTTATTATCCCCGTTTATAATGTTGAAAATTATCTGCAAAAAGCTTTACTTTCTGTGGAAAGTCAGACTATGAAAGATATAGAAGTGATAATTGTTAATGATGGTTCAACAGACGGGAGTATCGATATTATAAACAAATTTTGCAAAAGAAATAGTAATTTCTTGTTAATAAGCCAGAAAAACAAGGGGCTTTCCGCTGCTAGAAATAGGGGTCTCAGCGTGAGTCGAGGTAAATATATCGCTTTTATGGACAGTGACGATTATATTGAACCTAACTTTATTGAGTGTTTATATAGTGCTGCAATAAAAAACAACGCAGATATCGCTTGTTGTAATTTTAATTTTTATTTTCCGAAAAAAGACATGAAAATATCCATGCCCATTACCTCTATGCCGGGAACTTTATCCAATACTAGAGCCTTAAAAAAATTAATTTTAGATGTCGGTTTAAACTATTTTGCATGGAACAAACTTTGCAAGAGATCTTTGTTTTTTGATCATGATATAAGGTTTTACGATATGTATTTTGAAGATATTGCGACTTCCCCTAGGTTATTTTATCATGCTA
Organism: uncultured Eubacteriales bacterium; assembly: GCA_965120375.1. Taxonomy (GTDB): domain Bacteria; phylum Bacillota; class Clostridia; order Oscillospirales; family Acutalibacteraceae; genus CASPLG01. Next base: position 88,864 of record CBCPMW010000005.1, read on the forward strand.
ATAAGATTGTTCTCGTCGGCAAAGCTTTGTATAATTATACCAATAGAAAATCCAGTATTTTGAATACCATGAACATTAACAAAATTAAGGACTTTATTCGTTCTTTAGGAGTTATGAGGAACTTTTTTGAAAATCAAGGTGACTATATTAAATTTAAAAATAGAATATGGATTTATTCCCAACGCGTTAAAATAGTTGCATATTACTTTATACTTCAAATGCATGCTTCTGCTGGAAATATGGATGGTTTTTTAGATAATATATCTGCTGCAACTAAATCAATAGATTACTTTGCAGGTGATAAATTTGTTCCTTCATCTTCCGAAATTCCTGAAATGATTTACCCCATACATGAACCGACTAAAAATACTAAAAAATAGAGGAATAAAAAATTGGATAAAAAAAATAAAATAAAAAAAATTTTGAATGTAATTATGTTTTTAATTTCTGCATCTATACTGGGTTATTTTTGCATAGACAACAATAATCTCCTTGTTTTGATTGGAATTTTCCCGGAACTCAACTTTTTTTGGTTAATTGCTGCAGTGCTTATTTTGCTTTTATCTTGGTTTTTCGACAGTCTTGTTCTTAAAGACATACTTTCAGATATGACAAACAAAAAGTATGGAAATTTTGCTTCATTTAAGCTTATTATGGTTGGTCAATTTTTTGGTGCTATTTCACCTCTTTCAATTGCCGGTAAACCGATGCAAGTTTTATATCTTATCAATCAAAATTTTTCTGCCGGATCTGCAGCGTCGGTATTTGTACGGAAATTTTTAATTTACCAGTCTAGCATGTCAATATATTTAGCCATGATAATGATCTTAAAATCGCAAATGTTTAGCAGTAAGATCCCTGGATTTATGTTGTTTTCACTTATCGGTCTTTTATCTCAATGTTTAATTATTTTCGTTTTCATTATATTTTGCATAAATAGAAATCTTACACTTAAAATTATATTAATCATCTCCGGCCTTTTATCTAAAATAAAAATTATCAAAAACCCAGAAGAAACAAATAAGAAAATTGAAAAACAGCTTAACTTTTTCCTGGAATGCAACAACTCAATGAATAAAAATAAACCACTAATATTCAGACTTTATATTTTTACTTTTCTACAGATCACTAGTTTTTTTTCAATTCCCTTTTTTATATTTAAATCATTTAATTTACAGGGATTCCCAATATTTGATATGATAGCAACTGAAGGTTTTGTATCGATGATTTCATCCTATACGCCACTTCCTGGAGCTGCAGGTACTACAGAAGGAAGTTTCATTTTACTTTTTAGCTACTTTTTTACTGGTGGAGTTTTATATCCTTCTATGATTTTGTTTAGATTCATAACGTATTATTTTGGCATAATAATCAGCTTCTTTATGATCAAGATAAAAACTAAAAGTACACGCAAAGGGTAAAATTTAGTTTAGAAAATAACTTTACATTGTCCGGTATTCACTTTTGGGGATACATCCAAAGTAAAGTCTTTATTTATAATCATTTTTTCTAATCTAAGCGCTTCCTTTGCAATTTCAAGTGCTATACTGGGTTTATTATTTTCAGAACTTAAATGCGAAAGAACTATTCTTGTAAGTCCATTTTTGACAAGATAAGGTAAAATACTCGAACAATCTTTGTTTGAAAGATGTCCTTTATCAGATAAAATCCTCCTTTTTAAATGCTCGGGATAATGGCTTTTTCTTAGCATTTCTAAATCGTAATTAGATTCTATAAGCAAAACATTACAGCCGTTAATAGAATCTTTTACCTCCGATGATATAAATCCTAAATCCGTACATACTGCAACTTTACTCTCATCTGAAAGTTTTACAACATACCCTACCCCTTCAGAACAGTCGTGTGACGTTCTAAAAGAAGAAACTTGCATATTTAAAGTTTCTATTCCATTTTTACCTAAAACTTCATACGGAAAACCACCATCAATAACACCTTTTTTTTCAAGGGCAAGCATTGTTCCCTCTGATGCGTAAACTTTTATTTTATAACGAGACGCAAAAACCCTCAGTGCACTTATATGATCGGTATGTTCGTGAGTTACAAAAATAAATTTAATTGACTTAATATCTATATCATTGTTTGCTAAACTTTCTTCTATCTTTTTAGCTGTTCTACCTGCATCTATTAATATTCCCTCTCCACGGTGACCTATATAAACACTATTCCCACTACTTCCACTAAATAACGGACATAACCTCGACAACTCTAACTTCTCCTCTAAAATATGCAGCAAACTTATTTGCTGCTATATCAAAAAAATAAATCTATACTCTGCTCTATATTAAACCATACCTATAGCCTAATTATGTTAAAATCTTAGTTTTACAATTGGGAAAACCTAAATAAAAAAACTTATAAAATGTAAACACTTAAAAAGTTTATCTACAAGTGAGAAATTTAAAGTTTAGATTACAAAAAAGTTTATGATATAAAAAAACTATTTTTATATCATAGCAAATTCCTTTTTCCCTTGGTCGCTAACCATCGTTTTCTTAATATCTGCACCGAGCCCTAAAAACTTTTCTACTATATTTTCATACCCTCTTTCGATATGTGCAATATCATCAATCACTGTTACACCTTCTGCTGCCAGACCAGCTATAATCAAAGCTGCTCCTGCACGCAAATCAGTCGCTCTAACCGGTGCACCCGTTAACTTCTTAACACCTTCTACCACAGCAATCTTTCCATCTACAGAAATCTGTGCACCCATACGCCTAAGTTCTTCTACGTATCTAAACCTATTATCCCAAACAGCTTCATTTATTATACTTGTCCCGCTAGCCATTGAAAGAAGCGTTGTAATTTGCGGTTGCATGTCTGTCGGGAATCCTGGATGTGGCATAGTTTTAATATTACACTTATTAATCGGCCCATCCCTTAAAATTCTTATACTATCCCCATTCTCACTAAGCTTCACGCCCGTTTCTTCTAATTTTGCAGTTATAGACTCAAGATGCTTTGGAATAATATTTTTTACAATCACATCTCCCCCCGTTGCTGCAGCAGCAACTAAATAGGTCCCCGCTTCAATTTGGTCCGGAATTATGGAATAAGTAGTTCCTCTCAGAGTCTTTACTCCTTTTATTTTTATTATGTCAGTTCCCGCACCTGTAATTTCTGCCCCCATACAGTTCAAAAAGTTAGCAAGGTCAACTATGTGCGGCTCTTTTGCTGCGTTTTCTATCACAGTTACACCCTCTGCTTTCACTGCGGCAAGCATTATGTTTACAGTCGCCCCAACAGATACAACGTCAAGATAAACATTGTTTCCCCGAAGTTTTTTGCAGGAAACATGAACCATCCCACCATCAAGTTTATAATCTGACCCAAGAGCAACAAATCCTTTTAAATGTTGGTCAATAGGCCTAACCCCAAAATTACATCCACCCGGCATAGACACAATAGCTTTAGAAAATTTACCTAAAAGGGCCCCCAAAAGGTAACACGAAGCCCTCATATGCCTAACAAGTTCATGTGAAGCAACTGGAGAAACAATTTTCCTTGGATCTATCTCCAGTGTATTTTTATTAACCATTCTGACCTTTGCACCCATCTCTGTAAGCACTTTACCGATAAGGGTAATATCACTTATATTTGGTATATTTTCTATTCTACATACACCATCAGATAGTACAGCTGCTGGAATTATAGCCACGGCAGCATTTTTGGCTCCACTTATTTCTACTTCACCTTTTAAGTTTTTTCCGCCCGATATAACTATTCTGTCCAAGATAACTCACCTCTAATTCATTTTATTTCTATAAGCTAATCTAAGAAAATTACAGAATCAACCAAGAAAAACACAAAAGTAACCAATAAATACATAGTTTTAGCTAGTAGATATTAATATATTTAGTCAAAAAAGTCAACATCCTTAAAAAGGATTTCCCTTTTCATAAAACAAATTTTTCTATCCCCTCTTATTTTAACCCACACATACATAAAAAATTTAACCAAAATAAAGGTTATTTTAGAACAATTTAACTAATTATTTGGCTATGTTTTAGTCTTTTATTTTGATATTTTGGTATATATTTATAAAAAATATTAAGTATGAAATTATTATATGTAAATTTATACTTAAATTCCAGAAGTTGTATTTCTAATCTTGCCATCAAACAATTATTCTTGTTATATTTATTCGTGTATATGACAAAAATTTTACTTTTTGGATCGTTAAAAATGATAAAAACTACTTCTACCATCGGTTTCCTTAAAATCATATCTTCTTTATATGTATAAATCTATCTAGAAATGAACCTAATCTCACAAAGTCTAATCAACCGAGTTCAAAGCAATCTCATAACGTAAATCCTCTATCTTTAGATGGTTTTCTTTACCTTAATTTTAAAAGGTCTATCCATGACTCCCTCCAACCTCCTGATTTTGTACATGCTTCTTGCTGCAACTTAGAAAGAACCCGCAAAGAACCTGAGAACCTTAAATCTATAAGCGTAGTGCAAGTTCATGTTTTGATGATGAAACTTCCTTTGATAATAAGAACCAAAATATTAAAAATGAAAATGCATTGAATAAAAAAAATATTTTTTCTGACTATGAAAGCTTGTATACAAGTTATTCAGACATATCAAAACAATTTTTTCCAATCTCAAAAAAACCAGTAGAATCCCCCTTAAACTCACAAGACTTAAAAAATTGCAATCTAAACCAAACAAGTATATCGAGTTCCTGCTTGGATTCAAATGACTTAAAGGATTATAACCTAACTTCATCTGATCTTTGAAAAATAAGTACACTGATACCTAAACAAAATTCTTCAATTTTATTAGCTCACGCAAAATATTTTGAAACTGAATTAGCCCATTTTCTCAACTCTACAATTAAATAAAAACCAAGTGTAATATAAACGCTTGGTTCTATTCATTTTGATAGTATATACCAATTCTTTTACTGAATCTCTATAAATCTATTTTCCTCGGTTTCTTTCGGATCTTTTTTAGGAAAACTGATATATAAAACTCCATTTTCAAATTTCGCTTTTATGTCATAAAATGAAATATGCTTACCCACAAAGAAACTTCTCCTGTAGTTCCCTGTGTATCTTTCTTTCCTTATATAATTATGATTACAATCTTCCTTGTTTAATTCAGAACATCTGCAAGCGGTAACATTTAAATATCCGTCAGAAATTTCAATCTTTACGTTTTTTTTGCTTATACCAGGCAAATCCATCTCTATTTCATAGTTTCCATCATTTTCCTTTATATCCGTTTTTATAGCTAATGGAAAATTTTTCCCTGCATTGGAATTCGGTTCCTGAAAATACTTTTCAAGTGGATAATTCATAAGATTATCAAAAAAATTATCTGAAAATATCGATTCTAGCATACCCATAAAAACAATCTCTCCTCAACTAAATTTAAATTTCTAAACTATTATTTCCAAAAGTGGTATAAAAAATAACATGTTCCCTAAAAAAATATTATTCAAAACATATTAAATTTATGAATTGTAAATTAATACAATTACAAAATATTCACTCCTTGGGCTAAAAACGGCAATTTTATTTGTATAAAACTGTTACTGTATACCCAGTATGGGGCTCTTACATTGTATATAATATAAAAAAAAATGTATAACACTTGAATTGATCAAACATTAATTATATGATGTCTTTGGAACGTGTCGTTGTCTACTTGGTTTATATCGAGCTATTTATTAGTTTTGATTTTTGGTCCGGTGGACACTCCGGCGTGTTTGTAAGGAATAATGGAGTGTTTTTGTGTAATGCTCTAAAATAATGGAGGTTGTGTGTTATGAACAAAACAGAATTGGTTGAGAAAATTGCCCAAAAGAGCGAGCTGACCAAGAAAGATGCAGAAAAAGCTTTAAATGCTTTTATTGACAGCGTAGTAGAGGCTGTAGCTGCAAACGATAAAGTTCAGCTGATCGGTTTTGGTACCTTTGAGCGTCGTCACCGCGAAGCCCGCGAAGGTCGCGATCCTAGAAGTGGCGCAACAATAAAGATTCCTGCATCGAATGCACCTGCCTTTAAAGCTGGAAAAAGCTTTAAAGACGCAGTTAATAAATAGTTTTTCAGATTTATGCGGATTGACAAATATCTGAAAGTGTCCCGGCTAATAAAAAGAAGATCAGTAGCAAGTAAGGCTTGTGCGCAAGGATTAGTTGAAGTAAACGGAAAAAAGGTCAGTCCTTCAAAGGAGGTAAAAACAAACGATGTAATATCAGTTAATTTGCCTTCTCGCTGTTTGAAAGTGAAAGTTTGTAGCCTTAAAGAATCTGTAAAAAAAGATGATTCTCATAAGATGTATGAAGACTTGTGTTTTTGATTTTTGGACCTTGAGAGTTTTAGGTTGTTTGTTATAATGTCAATATATCCCTGCATACATATTTTTGAATATGTATTTGGGGGTTTTTTATGTCAGAAGAAAAATTAAAATCAAATATACCTCATTCTTTGATTTTAGATAATAGAAGATCGATTTCTGTCATAGGTGTTTCTGATGTAGATAGTTTTGACGAGCAAACAGTTGTAGCGTATACTAGCATAGGAATTTTAACTATTAAAGGTGAAAATCTACACATAAATAGTTTAAATGTTGATACCGGTGACTTATCTATAGAAGGAAAAATTAACTCCATTTATTACAGCGAAAATCAATCAAATTCTGGAAAAAATTTATTTTCTAAATTTTTTAAATGATTCTACAAACAATAAGGAAGGTTTTAGAGTGGCACAAATCTATATTTTTGCTCTTTCCTGCACTTTGGGATTTTTATTGAGTACTCTTTACGATTTTTCTAGGATAGTTGGATTATTTTTCAATTATAATTCTTACAATTTGCTATTTCATGACCTATTTTATTTCATTTTTTCAGGACTATTGACATTTTTATTCATTTTATATACTAATTTCGGTGAAATAAGATTTTACATATTATTTGGAGAAATAATTGGTTTGATAGTTTACTTTGTCACTTTTAGAAGAATAGTGAACAAATTAACCTATAATATTTATAAAATAGTTATATTAATTTATAAACAAACTTTTAAAAAATTTCTTTTTTCTTTCGTAAATTCGATGAGGAATTGTAGGTTATTTTGCATAAAAACAAAGAAAAAAATCGAAAAATAAAGTCATAATTGATAAAATTCAAATAATCTATTGCATCTTGTTGAATAAAAAGGTAATAATATATGTCGTAATATCAATGTTAGTCTTCTGGAAAAGGATGTATTGGTTAAATGAGGTTTTTTATATCTCAAAAAAAGAATAAAAAGCTTGTATTCAAGCTAGCTATTTTGGGTATTGTTGCGTATGTAGCGGCAGTTTTTGTAAATCAGCGGCTTCTCATATTGAAGAAACAGAAAAAGATAGCTGAGATGGAAAGTCAGCTTTTAAGCCAAGAAGTAAAAATTATACAGATAAAATCAGAGCTTGAAGCCATAGCGTTGTCTGATCCTAGCTATTTAGAAACCATAGCACATAAGGATTTGAATCTTTCTAAAAAAGGAGAGCGGGTCTTTATAAATATAAAAGGAAACTAATATATTTGATTTTTTAAGGGGGGCTAAGTTTATCATCATGCAGCACGTAAAGGAGCAAAATGAAGAATGCGTAAACAAAACTACTGGTTCCATTGAAATTGGACAAATCTTAGACGGAAAGGTCAAAGGTATCAAAGATTTTGGTGCTTTTGTGGAACTTCCTAATGGAGAAGTCGGTCTTGTTCATATCTCTCAGATATCAAGTCAGTACGTTGAAAGGATCGAAGCTCATCTGTCTGAAGGGCAACAGGTTAAGGTAAAGGTTCTGAACCTTGAAGAGACAAGTGGTAGAAAAAAGATTTCACTTTCTATTCGTCAGGCTGTTGAGACTTGTTCCGGTCAGAATCAGGGAGATTTTTCTTTTCGTAAGTCTAGATCTACTTCTACAGGAAAGTTTGAAAAACAAAAATCTGATAATTTTGAAAATATGCTGGCTAAATTCAGAAAAGACAGTGACGAAAAAATGAGTGATCTTTCTCGACGTTCAGATGCCTTTTAAGACTTTTAGAGGACTTGAAATTTTTTCAATTAAGATAAGATTTCAAGTCTTTTTTTTTGCAAAATTTAACTTTTTTCCGGATCTTTTTTCGGATTCAATTTTATTTCCGAGCAAAATTTAAAAGTTAACGCATTTTTGCTGCTTTTCTAAGTTGGCAATTTTTATTTAACTCTAGTTTCTATGAATTTTCTTAAGCATTGTGTTTACATATAAAAATTTACCACAATATAATTCCCCTTTTTGTTTTTTAGATATATTTGCAATCGATGGTTATTTGTGATATAATCAGAGTGGTTGAAGTTGTAAAAATAGGAGATTGTGTAATGAAAAGGCTAAGTCATCTAAAACCCGGTGATGTGTGCTTTATAAGAGATATCGGGAAAAAGGGAGCTTTTCGTCGTCATTTGATTGATATGGGTATGACTCCTGGGACAAAACTTGAGATGATTCGTTTTGCTCCTTTGGGTGATCCTATTCAAATAAGGATGCGCGGGTACACACTTAGTATACGAAAGTCTGAGGCTGAAAAAATAATTGTTTCAAGCAACTCTCAGAAAGTGTTTGAAAAAGATAATTTTCAGAATAAAGTAAAAAAAATTGGAAGTGTTGACTTTAAATGCATGACATACTAAGAGATATGGCATTTTTGAATACAAAAAGTTTTGGCCATTCGTCACATTTTTTAAATAGAGATGGTAACAAAATTTCAATTCCGAAAGTTGCTCTAGTTGGTAATCCAAATTCCGGAAAGACTACGCTTTTTAATCATTTGACAGGAAGTGCTCAATACGTTGGGAACTGGCCTGGGGTTACGGTTGAAAGAAAAGAAGGTAAACTTAGAAATTCACCTGTTCTCACGCATATTGTTGATCTTCCAGGCATATATTCTCTTTCATGTTATTCTCCGGAAGAAATAGTTACAAGGAATTATATAATTGAGGAAAAACCAGATATAATTGTGAATATAGTAGATTCTACAAATTTGGAACGTAGTTTGTATTTGACAACTCAACTTGCTGAACTTAAATGTAAGATGATTCTAGCTTTGAATATGAGTGATATCGTAAAAAAAAGTGGAAAATTGATCGATTATAGTATTCTAGAGAGTAAGATTGGTCTCCCAGTTATTCCAATTTCAGCTTCAAAAAGTAAGGGCATAAACAAATTAATAAGAAAGATACATTATGTACTGAACCAAGATAATTATAAGTATCCAAGTTTAGATATTTATTCTCCAAAAGTTGAAAATATTTTGTCATTTATACAACGCGAACTTATAAAAAATAATGAATCAACCTCAAATTCGAGATTTAAATCAGTAAAGTTATTTGAAAAAGATTTTTTAGTAATAAAAGAACTGAAATTACCTCAAACTACTCTGGATAATATTCTTTGTAGAATAGATTCTTTAGAAACTTCGGAAAACATCGACCAAGAAATAATTATTGCGGATCAAAGGTATAAGTATATTTGTGGTATTTGCAATGTTTGCGTGAAGCATCTGAATACCTTTAGATCCAAGGCTTCTTTATCTGAAAGAATAGACAACGTGGTATCTTCGCGTTTTTTGGCCATACCTATATTCCTGTTTTTAATGATAGGAATGTTTTTTTTAACATTTGGTCCAATTGGCGTGTATCTTAGGATTAAAACCGAAGAATTCATAACTATTGGTATTGGATCAGCAACAAGTGGAGTTTTGGAATCGCTAAATACATCATTATGGGTAAGAGGCCTTGTGATAGATGCTATTATCAAGGGAGTCGGTTCTGTAATATCCTTTTTACCACAAGTTTTGATAATGTTTACATTCTTATCTATCCTCGAAGATTGTGGATATATGGCAAGAGCCGTATTTATAATGGACAAAATCCTTAGTAAGATCGGTCTTTCTGGAAAAGCTTTTATTCCCCTTGTGATGGGATTTGGTTGTAGTGTTCCTGCAATTTTAGGGACTAGAATTATGGAAAACAAAAAAGCAAAGATGCTTACTATATTTTTGATTCCTTTTATGTCGTGTAGCGCAAAGATGCCTCTTTATTTACTTATTTCGTCTACCTTTTTCCCATCAAATCAGTTTACAATAATATGCTTTTTGTATCTGCTTGGAATCCCACTTGCTATTTTTACTGCATATATGTTTAAAAACTCAATTTTTAAAGATAGTAGCAGCCTTTTTGTAATGGAATTACCTGAATATAAAATTCCATCTTTTAAAAATCTCAGAATACATATTTGGGATAGAATAAAGGATTTTATAGAAAGAGCTGGAACGGTTATTTTAGGTGCAACAGTTACAGTATGGTTCCTTCAATCATTTGATGTGAAATTTTCACTCGTATCGGACCAATCAGATAGCATTTTATCTTTTGTTGGAAATTTGATTGCACCGATATTTAGCATATGTGGTTTCGGAGACTGGAAAGCTTCTGTATCACTTTTAACCGGTCTTATAGCGAAAGAATCCATTGTAAGTACTATGACTGTTTTGTATTCAAATGAACCTTTAATCAGCTCTTTTACCCATATAAGTGCACTATCATTTATGGTTTTTGTTCTTCTCTATACTCCCTGTGTTGCTGCTATATCTGCAACTTACAAAGAACTCGGAAGCGTGAAACTTACAACATTTTTTGTGTTTTATCAGTTCCTTATAGCATTATTTGCCTCTGCACTTGTGTTTCAATTCGGAAATTTAATACAAAAATTTTTAGTCTAAAGGAGGAAAATTAATTTTGATAGATTTTCTAATAGTAATTTCCATTTTGATTTTTCTGTCTGCAGGTTTTTATTTCAAAAAAAAGAAAAAAAACAAAGAAAGCGAAAACTGCAACATATCTGGTTGCGGCTCATGTTTAGGTTGTCCTTTAAGTAAACAAACTGTAAAAAACAAAGGATAAAATTTAATGGTCTTTTTCTGCTATTTCATTTTCACTTTTTGCAACTATTACAGCACAGACACAATCACCCATAACATTAACGACTGTTCTTACCATGTCAAGTACTCTATCCATCCCTATAATTAAAGCTATACCTTCAACTGGCAGACCAACTGATTCAAGTATAACAGTCATCATTATCATCCCTACCCCCGGAACTCCTGCTGCACCAACAGACGCTAAAACAGCTGTTACAGTTATGGTAACAAGTGAATAAACTGGTAATTCAAGCCCATAACACTGAGCTATAAATACTGCACTTACACCTTGCATAATTGCAGTTCCAGCCATGTTAACCGTTGCGCCCAAAGGTAAAACAAATTGGTAAATCGATTTTGCTACCCCCATTTGCCTCATCATTTCCATACTAAATGGCAAACAAGCATTGCTAGACGAAGTTGAAAACGCAACGCTTGCTGTTTTGGCATAATTTTTCAGAAAATCTAAAAATGAAAAACCAGACATAAGCTGGTAAAAAAGGCCATACACAATAAACACTTGGATAAAAAGTACTAGAACAGCAACAGCACACATTTTCAAAACACCCAATAAAGATTCCATTCCAATTGAATAGACCGTCTTTGAAATTAATGCAAAAACTCCTATTGGGGTAACTACCATCACAATTGAAACTATTTTCATTATACAGTCGTTTACTATTGTAAATATATCTATCAAAGGTTTTGCCGCTTTCCCGGAGCTCCCAAGTGCATATCCAAAAAACACTGCAAAAACCAAAACCTGAAGGAGATTACCTTCGGCCATTGATTTCATCGGATTACTCGGAATAATCCCAAGTAATATATCGACCATACTTTTGCCTTGTTGCGGTACGTACTCCATATCATTAGATACAAGATTTATATTTAATCCTTCTCCAGGTTTAAAAACTATAGCAAAAAACATCGCAATTACAATCGCTATTACAGTTGTAATAAAAAACATAAAAAGCGTTTTTGCTCCAACAGATCCCAATTTTTTGGTATCTCCAAAAGCAGCAATCCCGCATACAAGCGAAACAAATACAAGCGGTACAACAGTCATCTTAACTAGTTCTATAAAACCTTGACCTAAAAAGAACAGAATATTTTTTACTATTATTCTGTCTACTAGTTCACACGGCGGTAAAACCTTTATAACTAAACCGAATAACAAACCCAAAACAAGAGCCAAAATAAGTTGAAAAGTATTGTTTTTAAGTATCTTTACCACTAACATTCCCTCCTCTTTTGCACTTATATACAATAATTACTTAAGTACAACATTGACAAGTTTGTTAGAAACATATATTCTTTTTACAATTTCTTTTCCCTCTATAAGTAAACTAAATTGCTCATTTTTATCTAGAATTTTAAAAACATCTTCTTCTTTTAGCCCTGCATTTATACTAACTTTGAATTTAACTTTTCCGTTTATCTGAACTACTATTTCTACATTTTCATTCGTACATTTTCTCTCGTCAAATTCCGGCCAACTACTTTCGCAAACCAAATTTTTCCCTAAACCGCAAATCTGCCAAATTTCTTCTGCAACGTGCGGAGCAAAGACACTTACTAAAATTGTAAAAACTCTTAGTTCTCCTTTTGTTATTGTCTTCAAATCGTATATCTCGTTCATCATGGTCATCATCGCAGCAACAGCTGTATTGAATTTTAGATTTTCTATATCCTCAGTTACCTTTTTTATAGTTTTGTTTATAGTAAACTCCAAGCATTTTCTTATTTCTTCACTTTCAGAAACAATTTCCTTTAAACCCCAAAATCTTTCAATAAATCTTTTACATCCTTTTATACTTTCTGAGCTCCAAATTGCTGGTTTTTCAAAATCTCCAATAAATACTTCATAAAGTCTCATAGTATCTGCGCCGTATTCATTGATGATTTCGTCAGGGTTAACTACGTTTCCACGAGATTTGCTCATTTTTTCGCCATTTTCACCAAGTATCATTCCGTGGCTCGTTCGTTTTGCATATGGCTCTTTCGTCGAAACTAAACCTATGTCGTATAAAAATTTATACCAAAATCTACTGTAAAGTAAGTGAAGCGTCGTGTGCTCCATTCCTCCATTGTACCAATCTACTGGCATCCAGTAATCTAAAAGTTTTCTATCCGCAAAATCCTCACCATTGTTAGGGTCAATGTACCTTAAAAAATACCACGAAGAACCTGCCCATTGTGGCATGGTATCAGTTTCTCTTTTTGCAGCACCATTGCATTTTGGACAAGGTACATTGACCCAATCTGAAACTCGAGACAGTGGAGATTCTCCGTCATCAGTCGGCTCATACATATCAAGTCCCGGCAATTTAAGGGGTAAATCACTTTCCTTTACTGGAACATATCCACATTTTTTGCACTCTACTATGGGAATAGGCTCACCCCAATATCTTTGCCTAGAAAATACCCAGTCTCTCAGTTTATAATTTACTTTTCTGGCCCCTATCCCTCTTTTTTCAATTTCAGAAACTACCTCATTTTTTGCTTCTTCTACAGATAAGTCATTTAAAAAATCTGAATTTATTAATTTTCCAGTTTTACTTCTTCCATCTTCTTCACAATCTATAACCTTTTTTTGCTCTATATTATATTTTTCTGCAAATTCTAAGTCGCGCCTATCGTGAGCTGGAACCGCCATTATTGCTCCTGTTGCATAAGACATCAAAACATAATCCGACACAAAAATAGGAATATTTTCACCAGTGAACGGATGCAGTCCCCACACTCCTTCTAACTTTACTCCCGTTTTTTCTTTAGAAAGATCTGTACGTTCTAAATCAGATTTTTTGCTTGCATTTTCTATATATTTTTCAACTTCCTTAGTATTTTTAAGATTTTTCAGCCACTTATGCAACAAAGGATGCTCTGGCGAAACAACCATGTATGTAACTCCAAATATAGTGTCTGGGCGAGTAGTAAAAATTTTAAGTTTATCTCCTTGACTAGTTAAAAAATCAATTTCTGCTCCAGTTGATTTTCCTATCCAGTTCTTCTGCTGAACTTTTACACGCTTCGGATAATCCACAAGATCTAAGTCATCTATAAGCCTTTGAGCATATTTGGTTATTCTTAGCGTCCACTGCGACTTTTTCTTATGTATAACTTCGCTAGAGCATCTTTCGCATTTTCCGTCTAGAACTTCCTCATTAGCTAAAACACATTTGCAAGAAGTACACCAGTTAACTAAAGCCTCATTCTTATATGCTAAACCATGCTTAAAAAGTTGCAGAAATATCCACTGTGTCCATTTATAATAAATCGGGTCAGTTGTATTTACTTCTCGACTCCAGTCAAAAGATATTCCAAGTGATTTTACCTGCTTTCTGAACATATCTACATTATTTTTAGTTACAACTTCCGGTTTTACTTTATTTTTTATAGCAAAGTTTTCCGTCGGAAGCCCAAAGGCATCCCAGCCAATAGGATAAAGTACATTATAACCTTGCATTCTTTTTTTCCTAGAAACTATATCAAGAGCAACATAGCTACGGGGATGTCCCACATGGAGTCCTTTTCCAGACGGATACGGAAATTCAATTAGAGCATAAAATTTCGGTTTCGAAAAATCATCTTTTGCCGAGAAAACTCCTTTTTCTTCCCATATATTTTGCCACTTCTCTTCTATTTTCTTAAAATTATAGCTGTTTTGGTTTTTCATATTAGCAAAACCTTTCTTAATTGGATAGTTCCTGTTTGTTTTCCTTTTTATTATCAAAAATTTTTTCTATATTATATAACTTTCTGACATTATCTGTAAATATATGTACAATAACATCGCCATAATCTAAAAGAATCCAAGATCCAGAACTGTCTTCTTCTCTTCTTTTAAGTGTTAATCTTTCCTTACTAAGTCTTATTTTCAATTCATCTGCAAGCGACTTTACATGTGTAGAACTAGATCCAGTTGCAAAAATAAAGTAGTCTGCAAGACTTGAAATATCTTCAGTACAAGTTTTATTCACGTCTATAGCTTTTTTATTGTCCAAAATCTCACATATTTTTTTTGCAGTATTTTCAGAATCCATATTTATTGTAAATCCTTCCTTTCTTGTCGCAAAATCATTAAAACTCTTATAGATATTAGGGTGTACAGGCTTCCCAGATTCAATTAAATCCTTCAAGCAAGATTTAATGCACTCCAACATGGCCAAGTCTAAGCTTTTTTCTGCAGCTTTTCTTTGACGACTTACATCTCTATGCTTTCTATCATCAGAAATACAATCAGCTACAAAAACTATTTTTTCTAAAACCGACATTCCTGACCTTGCAGTCGTATGGTACCTTACAGCACTTATTATATCCGGATCATTTATACCTAAAACCTTTTCAATATAGCAACTTCCAGTCATAGCATGTAACAATTTTTTCGACATAACATCAAATTTTGACAAAACTATCCCGAACTTTTTTACCATTGCCATTTGTTCGCTATAAGTTCTTTCCTTTGTTATGTCATGAAGTAAGCCGGCTATTCTTGCTTTTTCGACATCCGCTCCATACCTTTGAGCTAAAATAGCAGCAGATTTCGAAACATTTAAGCAATGTCTAAATCTTTTTTCTCCCATACAAGACTTTAATATATGCTCATACATTTTTTCTCCACCCTTTCTTATTAAATTTTTCACTCAGAACCTAAACTTCTAATCTATCTATCTACCACTTACATTAGAAATTCTATCAGTTTTCAGAATTTTACGCTTAACCCTATTTTTGACTTTATTCCCTTCAACTTTTTTTTGGTTTCTTTTTTTATATTTTCTTTCCTTTTCTAAATCACGCTTTTTGTATAAAACAAATTTATTCCCGATACTACAAACTACTTCCGAATTTGTGTTTTCTGATATAACTTTTGCTGCATCTTCGGCACTAAAAACTGAATTATTTAAAACTTTACCTTTTAATAGTTCATACTTTTTTATAATATTAGATGCTTGATCAAAAACCCCTTTAGCTACGCCTCCTTTTCCAATAATTAACATTGTATCAATTTTACTCGCTCTCGCTCTAAGACGTGATCTTTCCTTACTTAGCATTTTTAAAACTCCTTAGCTTTATCTTTTAATTTTAAAAAAAATTTTTTAAGAGCATCTGATCTATGACTAACCTGATTTTTTTCATTTTGTGATAGTTCAGCGAAAGTTTTACCAAGAGAGGTCATAAAGACTCGATCGTATCCAAATCCTCCGCTTCCGGACATTTTTTCAGATATGCTTCCGAAACATTTTCCTTCTGCAACAATTCTTTCATTATCCGGCAAAATACAGTAAATTGCACAAACAAATTTTGCTTTTCTTTTTTCTTTCCTGATTCCTTCCATCTCTTTTAAAAGCTTTTTGATTCTGTCTTCGTCAGTCGCATTTTCACCAGCATATCTAGCTGAATAAACACCCGGCGCTCCACCTAACGCATCAACTTCTAACCCTGAATCGTCAGCTATACAAGCAAGTTTAGTAAGATTGTAAACATATTCTGCTTTTATTTTTGCATTTTCCTTAAAAGTTTCTCCCGTCTCATCTGGCAAAGAAAAGTCTTTTATCACATCACAAGCTGGGATAACGTAAACATTAAATGGCTTGAGTATTTTTGTCATCTCTCTAACCTTATTTTTGTTCGATGTTGCAACTATAAAATTCATAATTCATTCCTTTTTAATTTTTATTTCTATGACAAAGAACTCCTCAGTCAAAAAGTACCTGAGTAAACTCATCTCTGTCAAATGGCTGCAGATCGTCTATACCTTCACCAACACCTATAAACTTCACTGGGATCGAAAGTTTATCTTTAATCCCTAAAATTATTCCACCTTTCGCTGTCCCATCTAATTTTGTAAGAACTATTCCCGTAACGTTTGCTACTTTCTTAAATTCAACTGCTTGATTTATTGCATTTTGTCCTGTGGTTGCATCCAAAATCAGTAAAACTTCTTTTTCAGAATCCGGCGCCTCAGAGTCAATCACTCTTGAAATCTTTTCCAGCTCTAACATAAGATTCTTTTTATTGTGCAGCCTTCCTGCTGTATCACAGATAACCACATCAGCTCTTCTCGATTTTGCTGCCGAGATAGCATCAAACACAACTGCCGCCGGGTCAGATCCCTCCAAATGCTTTACTATATCACTTTTTGATTTTTTCGCCCATATCTGAAGCTGATCAATTGCTGCTGCTCTGAAAGTATCTGCTGCCGCTAAAATTACTTTTCTCCCTTGACTTGTCAAATTCCAAGCAAGCTTACCAATGGTAGTAGTTTTTCCAACTCCGTTTACACCTACAACCAAAATTATAGACAGTTTATGGCTTAATTTAAAACTTGTATCCTCATCAAGTAGTTCTTTCACAACCTCTTTTAAAATCGCCCTAATTTCAGCAGGATCTTCAGCTCCTTTTTCCTTGACTTTTTTCTTTAACATCTGACAAATTTTACCCGACATTTCTGCGCCCACATCACTAAGAACCAGAGTTTCTTCGATCTCTTCAAAAAGCTCCTCATCTATTTTTTTAAATGATTTAAGAGCCAAATCAATCTTACTAATTATATTTTCTTTGGTTCTTTTAATTCCATTTTTAATTTTTTCGAAAAAACCCATAATCTAACCCCTTAAACTAACGCCATTTAGACTAAAACAGCCTCATTTAATTTTAATTCTAAAAGTTTCGAGACTCCCTCTTCTTCCATGGTCACACCAAAAAGAACATCAGCTTCTTCCATTGTTCCACGCCTATGTGTAATAAGTATAAACTGAGTATTTGAACAAACGTTTCTTAAATATTTTGCAAACCTGTCTACATTTACATCATCTAGTGCCGCTTCTATTTCATCTAAAACACAAAACGGAGGTGGATTAACTTTTATTATAGCAAAATATAGAGATATTGCAACCAAAACTTTTTCTCCACCCGACAAAGCTTCTAAATTTATTTCTTTTTTACCAGATATTTTTACAGAAATATTTATTCCACATGAAAGTATGTCTTCCGGGTTATCTAAAATAAGTTTCCCAGTCGCCCCTCCAAAAAGCTCATTTATTATGAATGAAAAATTTTTATTTATCTCGTTAAATTTATCTATAAACATAGTTTTCATATCTTTATTCAGTCCATCTATTATGCTAATAAGGTCACTTTTCGACATCTCTATATCATCAACTTGTTCCTTCATCGCTAAATATCTATTATTCACTTCCTCATATTCCTCTACAGAAGATAAGTTCACATGACCTAATTTTTTTATTTTGGACCTTAAAATCTCTAGTTCTTTTCGCGCATCATTTTCGCTTTCTATTTTTTTCTTATTTTGTTTCGCTTCATTAAATGTTAAATTATATTCATCCCAAAGCTTTCCAATTATGTAATCATAGTTTTTTTGAATTATTGATTCTCTTTCCTCCAATTTTGAAATTTCTCTTATAATTACTTCACTATTCTGCAACTTATCTTTTTCCTGTTTTCTTAACTCAACAGACTCTTTTTCTAAATTTTCCCTTTTTTCCTTTTCTTTTTCAATGCTTAAATGAAAATTTTTCTTTTTCTCTTTCAAAAAAGATATATTTTCAGTAGATGATTTTATTTTTTCGTTCATTTCCTTATCTGAAACTTCAAGATTTTTAATTTCCAAAATCATATTTTCGATTTTTTCTGTTTTTTCATTTTCTTCCTCTTTAACTAAAGATATTTCAACTTCTAAAATACCAATTTCTTTCTGCATTGAAGCTATTTTTAAGTTAAGATCTTGTATTTCTAAATTTTTTCTTTCTTTTTCTTTTAGAATTGTATCATTTAGCTTTTTTAATTTTAGAAGTTCAAAATTCAAGCTATCTATTTTAGATTTTATTTCACTTAAATTTTCGTTTAAATCTTTTTTATTTTTAGTCTCTGAATCTACTTTATCTTCCTGAAGCTTTTTTTCGTTGAAAAGTTCGTCCAAAGATACTCGATACACATTTTCTTCTGATCTAAATTTTGAGATATCAGAAAATATTAAATTTTTTTGAGATTCCATGTTCCCTAATTTATTTTCTTTTTCTTTTAAAACTTTCTCGCTTTCATTTATATTTTCTCTAACATCTTCAAGATCATTTTCAGTAGACATAAGTTTCTCTCTTAACTTTTTAATTTCAAGCTCTAAGTCTTGAATTTCACTTTTTCGGCTCAAGAAGCCTGTTTTATTAGAAAAAGATCCTCCAGTTAATGCTCCCGAAGGCGATACTATTTGAGAATCCAAAGTTACAATTCTAAACTTTTTAAAAGGACCTTTTGAAAGATTAATCGCCGTTTCCAAATTTTCAGATACTATGGTCCTTCCAAGCAAATACTCTTTTATCTTTGTATATTTTTCTTCACATGTACATAAATCACTCGCAATTCCTATAAATCCAGGAAATTTTTCAGCATTTTTTATTTCAATTTTTTCTGAGCAAACTAAACTCACAGGTAAAAATGTTGCTCTACCTAAATTTTTATCTTTTAAAAATTTTATCGCCTCTTTAGCTTCATTTTCATTAGTTGTAATAATATTTTGAGAAGAAAAACCAAGCGAAACGTCTATAGCTGCAGAAAATTTTTTAGAAACAGAAAAAACATCAGATACAGTCCCAAGTATTCCTGAGAGTTTACCGGATTTTGCTAAGCTAATAACCGATTTGACACTGTGAGAAAATCCGTCCATACTACTCTCTAAGTCCTTAAGTATTTTTATTTTTCTTAAATTACTCTCTAAATCTAACTTTAAAGTGTGATATTTACTTTCTAAATTTTTAAAATCTTCTTTTTTTGTATCTATTTCAGTTTTTATATTAGTAACTTCATTTTCTATTTCTTCTATAATTTTTAAAATCTTACTTGATTCATTTTCCATTTTTTCTATTTTGATTTTAATATTCTTAATTTCATTTTCTTTAATAAAAATTATTTCATTTATTTCTTGACACCTTAAATTTGATTGCTTTATTGATGCATCTGAAATAGCAAACTTAATATCTTTATTATTTTTTTCATCCTGAAGTTTTTTTACCTGACTTTCAAGTTCAAACTTTTTATTTTCGTAGTTAAGAATAACATCTTTAGTATAATCTAAATTTTGAATTTTAGTTTTTAACTCTTTTTCAACTTCATTTAAATTGCTTTCTTTCTCTTTTAAAAGAGTAATCTTTTTGCTAATTTCCGTTTTAAGTTTAGAAATTTTTTTTCTATTTTCTTCAATCTCGAGTTTTAGTTTACTCCGCATCTCACCGCTGTGCTTCACATTACTACTAAATAAAACAATATTATTTTTTTCATCAGACAAATCCTTATCAACTTTTTCTAATAAACTCCTAATATTCTCAAACTCAGACACACAAAAATTACTATTCTTAGAATTTTCCTCTATCTTAGTCTCTAAATTAGCTAAAGTTTCATCAAGATCAAACTTACTTTGTTTCAAACCTAAAAGCTTTTCTTTATTTGCATTTATTTTTTCTTTTAAATTTTCAATTTCTTTTACCCAAAGACTTATTTCTAGGTCTTTCTTTTTTTCTGAATAATTTAGATAAATCTTTGCGTTTTCAGCTTGTTTTTTAAGTGGAATTACTCTAGATTCTAGTTCTGATAAAATATCCCTTATCCTTACAAGATTTTCATCAGCTTTTTTAAGCCTTAGCTGCGCATCTTCTTTTTTATATCTACAACCAGATATTCCCGCAGCTTCTTCAAAAATTTCACGCCTTTGGGCTGGTTTCGCTTTTACTATTTCATCTATTCCCCCCTGGCCAATTATAGAATATCCATCTTTACCAAGACCTGTATCCATAAAAAGTTCATTAATATCTTTAAGTCTTACAGATTTTGAATCTATAAAATATTCACTTTCACCAGCTCTTGAATATTTTCTCGTAACGGAAACTTCATCTCCAAATTCCTTTAAAACTTGGTCTTTGTTATCAAAAATCAATTTAACCACTGCAAAACCATTTGCTCTTCTGGAAGAAGATCCGGCAAAAACTACATCTTCAAGTTTAGAACATCTAAGATTCTTTACTGATTGTTCCCCAAGTACCCATCGAAGTGCATCACTTACATTACTTTTCCCACTTCCATTCGGTCCAACTACCGCGCTGATCCCTTCGACAAATTCTATTTTAGTTTTATTTGGAAAAGTCTTAAATCCATGTATTTCTAAACTTTTTAACTTCATAAGCTAAATTTTGCACTCCTCTACAAACAAACTTCCAGATTTTAAGCCTTCTTTCTTTTCAATTATTGCATTTTTGCAAAATTTTTTTATTCTATTTATACCGGCTTTTTTTTGGCCTATAATTTTAGAAAGATCGGTTTCTGAAACTGTAATTTTTATTTTTTTATCTTGATACTCAAAATATTTTATTAAACTTATACATTTATCTACCATAATCTTACTTTCACAAAGTTCCCGAAAAGCAGGATGCCATGGACCTGAAACAATTTCATTTTGAAATTTACTGCAGCTGTGAAGTCCCAGCCTTATAACATTAATTCCGGAACAATTAAACAAATTCAAAATTTCAGAACAAAGATTTACTGCTTCATCTAAACTCATAGCCTTATAGATTCCCGATTCAAAAAGATAGTTAAGATGCGTGTTTTTTACAACCAAAGTAGGATAAACTCTGACTGTACTTGGCATAAGTTTTATAAATTCCTTTGCTGTAAATAAATCGTCTTCTTTTTTACTCATATAAAGGCCGGTCATCATCTGGAGTCCAAGTTGAAACCCACGTTCCTTTATCAAAATAGAGGACCTTTTAACATCTTCTGCAGTATGTCCTCTTTTATTTGCTGAAAGGACACTATCGACCATACTTTGTGCACCAAGTTCAATTGAAGTTACACCATAATATTTTAATAACTTAAGAATATTTTCGTCTATACAGTCTGGTCTTGTTGAAATTCTAATTCCGTTAATCTCTCCAGATTTTATATGTTTACTTGCCTGTAGTAAAAGCTTTTCCATGTAACTTCTTTCAATGGCTGTAAAACTTCCCCCAAAAAAAGCTATCTCCTTAAAAACTTTTTCTTTTATTTTTAAATTTTTAACTGCTTCATCTATATCTTTGCAGTCTGGCTGTTTGTTCTTACTTGTAATTTTGACTTGGTTACAAAAACTGCACATATGCTTACAACCATTATTTGGTACAAAGATAGAAATATTTACATGTTTTAGCATCCCATAAGGGACAAAGCTTCTTTTGCCGCTTGCTGTTCAGCTTCTTTCTTGCTTCTTCCCGTTCCCCTCCCTATTACATTTTCATCAAGAAGTACTTCAACACTAAAAAATTTATTATGGTCCGGTCCTGATTCACCAACAAGCACATATTCTATTTTATCTTCTGGATTTTTCTGAACTATCTCTTGTAAATCAGTTTTATAATCTCTTATATTTCTTACTGTTGGATTTTTTATTTCTGGTACAATGAATTTTAAAACAAAATTTTTTGCATCTTCAAGTCCAGAGTCTAAATATATTGCAGCAGTTATTGATTCAAAAACATCGGCTAAGATCGAACTTCTTTTCTCTCCTCCAGATCTTTTTTCACCTCTACTAAGTTTTAAATATTTTCCCAAGTCTAATTTTTTAGAAAACTCACATAAAGTTCGCTCGCAAACAAGCGAAGCTCTAAGTTTACTGAGTTCTCCTTCAGGAAACTCAGGACAATTCCTAAATATGTAATCAGAAGTAATAATACTAAGAACCGAATCCCCTAAAAATTCTAAACGTTCGTAACTTTTAAGTTTACCATTTGATTCATTTGAATACGACGAATGCGTAAGGGCTATTAATAAATACTTTCTGTTATTAAACTTATATCCTATTTTTTCTTCAAGTTGGTCAAGCATATTTTTTACTCTTCTCCTTTCTCTGATTCTTTTATCACATCTGAAATCAAATTTACAACATTTTCTTTTACATAAAGTCCTGTCAGACGTATTGCATTTTTGATTGTAACAGCTACAGAACTTCCGTGCGCTTTAAAAACTGGTTTAGAAATTCCTATTAAAGGTGCACCTCCATACTGATTATAATCATTTTGTTTTTTCATAGCCTTCAGTTCAGGTAAAAGCATGGCTGACGCGATTTTTGTTTTAAAGTTTTTTGTAAGAACTTCTTTAAATTTATCAAAGATAGAAATGGCCATTCCTTCGTAAAGTTTTAAAATTACATTTCCTGTAAATCCATCTGTAACTATTACATCTGCTCCATCAAAAGGTATTTCTCTCGCTTCGATATTTCCTATAAAATTGATATCACTTTCAGCTAAAAGTTTGTATACGTTTTTCCTTAACAGATCCCCTTTACACGATTCAACTCCAATGTTCACAAGTCCAACTCTGGGTCTTTTTATTCCCATAACTTTTTCCATGTATATTGAACCCATAACCCCAAATTGTCTAAGCATATCTGGTCTACATTCAGAATTTGCTCCGGCATCAATTAGCATAAATGATCCTTCTTTTTTGGGAACAATAGGCGCAAAAGCACATCTTCTAATTCCTTCTATTCTTTTTATTATCATAGTCGCTCCTGTGACTAAAGCTCCACTATTACCTGCAGAAATAAAAGCATCAGCCTTGCCTTCAGAAAGACTTCTTAGCCCTATAGACATTGAACTTTCACTTTTTGAGTTAAGTATTACCCCTGGTTCATCATCTACTGAAATTGAATCCTTTGCGTTTATTATTTCAAAACAAGTTATATCAATGTCATTTTTTCTTGCAACATATTTTATTTTTTCTTCGTTTCCAGACAAAATGATTTCAAACCCATATTCTTCTTTTGCCATTTTTGCACCTTTTATTATCTCTAAAGGTGCGTTATCTCCTCCAAAAGCATCAACTATTATTCTCATAAAACATCACTTCCTCAATTAATTTTAAGGATCTTTCTGCAATTTTTGTCCTTTTTATTTTTTTATCTTTGACTTTTTCTTCTAGATCAGAAATAATTCCAAAATTTGCTCCCATGGGCTGGAAATCTTTTATGTTTTCGTTGCTTATATATGATGCTAGTGCCCCAATCATTGTCTTTTTAGAAAAAATTATATTCTCCTTTCCTTTTGTACATCTTGTAGCATTGATTCCTGCAACCAGTCCAGATGAAACTGATTCTATATATCCTTCAGTTCCAGAAATTTGTCCTGCAAAAAATATTTTTTTATTTTTTTTCATGCTGTAATCTGGATTTAAAAGTCTGGGAGAATCTAAAAAAGTATTTCTATGCATAACACCATATCTTATAAACTCTGCATTTTTAAGAGCTGGAATTAAACCAAAAACTCTCTTTTGTTCCCCGAATTTAAGATTCGTTTGAAATCCAACCATATTATAAAGGCTTCCTTCTAGATTTTCTTTTCGCAACTGAACAACAGCATATGGTCTTTTTCCATTTTTATCATAAATCCCAACAGGTTTCATAGGTCCATATCTCATAGAGTCTAATCCTCTTGATGCAAGAACCTCAATTGGCATACATCCCTCATAAACTTTAGGAGAAACTACGTCAAAATCTTTAACTGGAGCCCGATCAGCATTTATGAGTTGTTCGTGAAATAATTTATATTCACTTTCATCTAAAGGACAATTTAAATAATCATCTTCTCCTTTTTTATATCTACATGCAAAGAAAGCACTGCTCATATCTATGCTTTCTGCTGTAATAATTGGTGCAGCTGCATCAAAAAAACTAAGCGATCCGCCACAAAATTCAGATAAATAATAAGCAAAAGAATCTGATGTAAGTGGCCCCGTTGCAATTACTGTGGTACAATTTTCATCTATATTTTTTATTTCTTCTTCTATTAAATTTATATTTTCACTACTTTTAATTTTTTCCGTTACCATTTTCGAAAAAAGATGTCTATCGACTGCCAAAGCTCCCCCGGCAGGAACTCGGCATTTTTCAGCACAATTCAAAACCAAAGAGTCAAGTCTTCTTAGCTCCTCCTTTAAAAGACCGGCTGCACTAGTTATATCATTTCCTTTTAAAGAGTTTGAACAAACTAACTCGCACAAAAGCGGACTTTTATGTGCCGGAGAATATTTTTTTGGTTTCATTTCGTAAAGATCAACTTTTATACCTCTTTTTGCAATTTGCCAAGCAGCTTCACAACCAGCGAGTCCTGCTCCTATAACTTTAATTTTGCCCATTTTGTTCAACTCTTTCATATCCACATCCTTCAGATCCACAATAAACTTTGGGGTTTTTCGTGTTTTTCTTGAAAAGCTGGCCTGAGCAGTTTGGACATTTTTCATTTATTGGCTCGTCCCATGATACAAAATCACATTTAGGATATTCACTGCACCCATAAAATATTTTTCCTCGTTTGCTTTTTCTCGATATTACATCTCCGCCGCATTTGGGACATTTTACGCCAGTTTTATTTATAATTTTTTTTATATTTTTACAATCAGGATAACCAGAACATCCTATAAATTTCCCGAATCTTCCGTGCTTTATAACCATTGGTTTTGAGCAAAGTTCACAAACTAGATCTGTTTTGTTTTCTTCAAGCTCTATCTTCACATCTTTCATTTCTTCTGTAGCTTTTTTCAGTGTTCTATCAAAATCACCATAAAAATTATCTAGTATTTCCACCCAATCACATTTACCTTCTTCAACTGTATCAAGTTCACTTTCCATTTGAGCTGTAAATTTTAAATTTACTATTTTTGCAAATTTATCTTTCATAAGATTTGTTACAACTTCGCCAAGCTCGGTTGGTTTTAGAGATTTTGCTTCCCTTTTTACATACTCTCGGGACGTGATTGTTGAAATAGTTGCAGCATACGTAGATGGTCTACCAATTCCATTTTTTTCTAGCGCCTTTATAAGCGACGCTTCTGTGTATCTTGGAGGTGGTTGCGTAAAGTGTTGATTTTTATCAAGCGATTTAAGTTTAAGATTCATTCCTTTTTCAAGATTAGGTAAAGCTTTTTCTTTTTCTTTCTCTTCGTCGCTTCCTTCCATGTAAAGAACTGTATAACCATCAAAATCAACTATATAGCCCGTCGCCTTAAAAATATAATCTCCTGCTTTTACACTAATTTGAGTAGTAATATGCACACATTCTGCCATCTGGCTTGCTATAAATCTCTCCCAGATAAGTTTATAAAGTTTATATTGATCACTTGATAAACTTTTCTTTATTTCTTCCGGACTTAAATTCGGCATACTGGGCCTTATTGCTTCGTGAGCATCTTGAGCGCTGGATTTTGATTTAAATTTTCTAGGTTGTTTCGGTAAATATTTTTCACCCCACTTTTTAGATATATATTCTATTCCTTCTTTTATTGCATCATCCGAAATCCTTAAAGAATCGGTTCTCATATACGTGATAAGACCTACTGCTCCCATAGATTCAATCTCAAGACCTTCATAAAGTTCTTGCGCTACCTTCATTGTTCTCTTTGCCTGAAATCCAAGTTTTCTAGATGCTTCTTGCTGCAAAGTAGACGTAATAAACGGTGGAGCTGGGCTCCTTTTTCGTTTCCCTTTTTTTATATCTTGCACTATATATTCCTTCGAATCCAAAGATTTTACTATCCTGTTTGCAGTTTTTTCATCTTTTATTTCAATTTTTTCTTTCTCATTTCCATAAAATAAAGCTGTAAAATGCTTTTTTGCACCCTTTGGAATAAGATTTGCTTCAATAGTCCAATATTCTTCCGGATCAAATTTTCTTATTTCATTTTCACGATCAACTACAATCCTAAGTGCAACTGACTGAACTCTTCCCGCCGACAAACCTTTATAAATTTTTTTGCAAATAAATGGACTAAGTTTATAACCAACAATCCTGTCTAAAATTCTTCTAGCTTGCTGAGCATTTACTAAATCTAAATCAATACTCCTCGGATTTTCCATCCCGGATTTTATCCCATTTTTTGTTATTTCATTAAAAGTAACTCTGTTAGCGTCCTCTAAATTAAGACCTAAAATATAGGCCAAATGCCAAGATATAGCTTCGCCTTCACGATCCGGGTCAGTTGCTAAAAATATTTTTTCACTTTTTTCTGCTCTTTCTCGCAATTCATCAACTGTTTTTTCTTTTCCCTTTATTATAGCGTATTTAGGCTTAAATTTATTTTTTAAATCAACACTTAGTCTTTTTTCTGGCAAATCTCTAACATGCCCCATAGATGCAACTACTTCATAACCTTTTCCAAGGTACTTTTTAATTGTTTTTGCCTTTGCCGGCGACTCTACAATAACCAAATTAGCCATTTTACCATCATTCCTAAGTCAATATTTTCATTAATCATTTAATTTTATAAATCTTACCTGCATAAGCTTTTATAACACCATTTAGTTCCATATTTGTCAGGAGTGATAAAACTTTATGTACGGGAATATTCGATTCATTAGCTATTAAATCAATATGTTTTTCCTTACCTCCAAGTGTACTATAAATTTTTTGCTCATCAAAAGACAAATTAAAACCTGCACTGTTTTCTTGGTTTACACCTTGAATTTTTTCTTCCATGATAAAATTTTTTTCTCGCTCATAGTTTCTGTACGTAATAAAATTATTTTTTTGATTACTGTCATTAAAATCATAAACAACATCTTCCCTATCATAACCTCTAACTTTCGGCTTTTTGTATTCGAATTTTTCGCTTAGTATTTTTGTTTCTTTTAACGCAAAAGCAGTCGGTTTAAGTTCTTTTTTTTCAGAAACTCTAATTAAATCAGCATTTTTAACGATACCAAAACTTTTTTCTGGACAAGCAAGTCTTTTATTTAAAATTTTAGTCCTTTTCTGAATAAAATTGGATGGCATATACTCACACAAGATATCTTCTGCACAATAAACAGGTTTTGCTCCTTCTCGAATTAATTTATTAGTTCCACTTAAAAAGGTGTTACTACTGCAAGCCGGGACAGCAAAAAGGTCTCTGTTTTGTTTTTTAACTAAACTAGCCGTAGCTAAAGAACCACTTTTTTCTTCAGCTTCAACTACTACAGTTCCAAGAGACAACGCTGAAACTATTCTATTTCTAATTAAAAAATTTTGAGTATATGCCGGATAATTTGGTATATATTCTGATATAACAGCACCGTTTTTTGAGATAGATTCTCTCACTGCAGCATTTTTCATTGAATATTTATAGTCTATTCCGCAACCCAAAACCGCAACCGTTTTTCCTTTTTTTTGCATAGCCCCTCTGTGTGACAATATATCTATTCCAGTTGCTCCTCCACTTATAACAATTGCTCCATATTCCCCCAGCTTTTCTGCAATATCAAATGCCGTTTGCATACCATACTTACTGGCATTTCTCGCACCTACCATGGAAATACAAACTTTACTGTCCAAATCGGGTAAAACTCCGTTTACATATAAAACACAAGGAGGATCCTCAATACCTTTAAGCCTTTTTGGATATTTATCGCTACAAATCGGTACTACACTATACCCACTGCTGATACATTTATCCAAAATAGAATACGATTCATCAAGCTTACAGTTCTCTATTTGACTGATTTCTCTGTCCAAAAAACAGCCACATAATCTCCAATTTAAAGGCCCTGCTCTATAAAAATCCTCTGCACTTTTGTATAAACTATTTACAACTCTCAATTTTTTGCTAGCGTAGCCCAAAGCCTGCTGCAGCCAAATCCAATAAACAATTTCATCCATAAATTTTTCAACCCTTTATTTGCTTATTTCCCACATTGCTATTCCAGATGCAACCGCCGCATTTAATGAATCTGAATCTTCATCCATAGGTATAAAAGAGCAATACATACAAGCTTCTTTGACTTTATCGCTAATACCATTGCCCTCATTTCCTATAACAAGTGCGATTCTTTCCAAATTTTTAAATTCTGTTATCTTTTTAGCTCTTCTTTCGGCCACCATTGCTATGCTGCAGATCCCTTTTTTATTTAAATCATAGACAGTTCTTTCTAAGTCGTTTGAGATCAAAATTTTTACCCTGAACAAACTTCCCATACTACTTTTTAAAGTTTTTGGATTGTAGATGTCACAAGAATCTTTTGAAATTATTATACCGTCAAAACCTAAAGCATTACATGTCCTAATAATAGCTCCCAAATTAGACGGATTTTGGATTCTGTCAAGCAAAATCACCCTTTTAAGTTCATCTTCTAAATTTAACCTTTTTTCACTAAAATTGCATATACATAAAATCCCTTGTGGACTTTTCGTATCGGATATGGATTTCATTACATCTTTACTAACTACGAAGTTTTCGTCAGAAAATTCCAAAATGTCTATTACTTTACCAGAAAATTTATTAAGAAACTCTTCTGTATAAAAAATTTTATCTATCTTTACACCACTTTTTACCGCATCAAGGCACATCCTAAGACCTTCTACGATAAAGTGTTGGTTTTCTTTTCTTTCTTTAGAAGATTTTAGTAATTTTATAATATATTTTATTTTTTCATTGCTCCGGCTATTTATCAAGTTTGGCAACTTTCATCCCCCAGAATTTGAAAAGCAAAAAGTCACGCTCCACGGAACGCAACTTACCTAAAATCTTTAATCAGCTTTTACTTTTTCAACTAAACTTGTAAAAGCATTCTCATCAGATATAGCAATCTCAGACAGCATCTTACGGTTTAAGAGTATTCCAGCCTTTTTTAGTCCATTCATAAATCTTGAATAATTCAAACCTCTCATCTTACACGCTGCAGAAATCCTAGTAATCCACAGTCTTCTGAAATCACGTTTCCTATGACGCCTTCCAATATAAGCATAGTTTCCAGACTTCATTACAGCCTGTTTAGCCATCTTGAAATGCTTGCTTTTAGCACCCCAATATCCTTTTGCTAATTTTAATACTCTTTTCCTTCTTTTCCTAGTAACCAGTGCACCTTTTATGCGTGCCATCTTATTTACCTCCGTCTAACAAATCTTTAAATCCATAGTTTATCCACAAGCAACCAGCCTCAATATCCTCTTTGCATTTGTCACATCAGCTATAGTAGCTTTTCTAAGGTGCCTCTTCTTTTTAGAGGACTTTTTAGTAAGTATATGATTCATATAGGCATGCGAACGCACAACCTTACCGCTCCCCGTCACCTTAAACCTTTTTTTCGCACCGCTGTGAGTCTTTATCTTATACGACTTTATTTTTTTTGTCTTACGCATTTTCTGACTGCACTCCCCCCATAATTTTTTATACAAACATTATTCCCTATACTACTTTTGTGCGCAAAAATTACTAAAAATACAAACCATCCTCCAAAAGACACAAACAGTACCTTTAAGGAACCTCATACTTTACCGATTTCAGAACTTCCTGCATTGCAATTAACCCGCTTCTTACCTTTGTTCTGAATTGATTTCGCTGACAAAATCATATGCATATTTTTCCCCTCAAGTACCGGAGCACTTTCAATCCTAGAAAGATGTTCACACCCTTTAGCAAACTCTTGCATCAAGCCATATCCTCTCTCCTCAGAATTGATAGTCTCTCTACCTTTAAATTTTATACAAACCTTTACTTTATCCCCTCGTTCCAAAAAACTACTTGCTCTTCCAAGCTTTGTCTCAAAATCTTTTTCACCTATATTCAACGAAAGTCTAATCTCTTTTGTTACAACAACTTTCTGCTTTTTTCTCGCTTCCCTTCCCCTTTTTTCTTGCTCATAACAGTGTTTACCGTAGTTCATTATTTTACAAGTCGGGGGGACATTCTTTCCAGCATCCCCAGGTGAAACTTGAACTAAGTCAAGATTATCCACTTCTGCTCGTTTCAAAGCATCACTCAAAGACAAAACTCCTAAATTCGACCCATCTGCCCCTATAACCAGAACACTTGAAGCTTTTATATTTTGGTTCACCTTCAAATCCCTAGTAATCTCTACACACCTCCAAAAAATCTCTTAAACAAAAACAAAGTACAGACGCAAAAGTTCGTCCGTACAATGCTTACCAAAAACCCGCAAACACATTTACCCATGAAAGCCGCGCCACAAGGGTGAGAACAAACCTGCTCTTCTTCATTTTCACAAAACACACAGGATTATACAACTTGCTGTAAATTTTGTCAATAATTTTTCATAAATTAAAAATTAAATGTTTGTAAATTTTATTTTATTTTCATTCCCGATTGGACTGTTTCTGTTTCCCCTTTGTCCTCCACAAGTTTTACAGTAATATCAAAAATGCTGTAATTACTTCTATCTCCAGAAGGACGATAAATTGTTAGTTTAACACTATCTCCTGCCTTATAATTGGATATT
This sequence comes from uncultured Eubacteriales bacterium, assembly GCA_965120375.1. Lineage (GTDB taxonomy): Bacteria > Bacillota > Clostridia > Oscillospirales > Acutalibacteraceae > CASPLG01. The sequence goes on from CBCPMW010000005.1 coordinate 120,077, forward strand.
TCTTCTGACAAAACATCAAATCCCACAACATTTATGTCATTTATTTTCATTATTATATCTCCTGTTTTTGCGCCCTTATTTCCAATATCACTGTCACTGTTAATTTTTGCTATAATTACTCCAATCGGAACATTGTATATTTGGGCCTGGTAAGCGCTAACCATTTTACCAGATATTCCAAGTATAGCACGTCCTGAAACATAACCGTTTGCAATAATAGAATCAACTACAGATTTAACAGTATTACTTGGGATTGCAAAACCCATTCCTTCGTAGTTTGTTGGAACAAGTTTTAATGAATTTATTCCGATCACTTGTCCATACATATTAAGAAGTGCTCCACCTGAGTTCCCGGAATTTATTGCAGCATCTGTCTGAATATATTTAACTAATTTTTGTGAACCACCTAGTGAACGATTTAAACCTGAAATAGTTCCTCTTGTAAGCGAACTATTAAAACTTAAATCTCCTGCTCCTGGATTCCCTATTGCTAAAGCCCAATCTCCAACTTTTACTTGGTCTGAATCAGCAAAAGAAGCTTTAGTTAATCCTGTTTTTTCTGCTTTTATAACCGCAAGATCTGTTTTTTTGTCAATTCCCAAAACTTTGCCAGAAACTTCTTCCGAATTATTAAGGACAATTTTTATTCCGTATTTTGTCGAGTCCCCTACTACATGAGAATTTGTAACGATATATCCGTCTTCACTTATAACTACTCCCGATGCTCTTCCTATTGGATCCGAAAAAATATCAGCTTCAGAATCGTAAACTACAACTCCAACAACTGAAGGTGCTGCTTTTTCGTAAACTTGCCCTGCTGTTAGTTGATTTTCCTCTTCTGGAATTTCTTCTAAATTTATGGAAGTCTTATTTGTGGTATCACTAACCTCTTGTTTTATTTCGCTCTCTGAAAGACCACTATTCCAAGGCCCATATATGTTATTACTCTTATTCAAGTAATATACAAGATACCCTCCAATTAAGGACAAAAGAACGACTAAAATTACAATTGTGGATATTAAAAATGTTCTCATTTTTTTGCTGATTACAACTAAACTACCTGAATTTTTGTCTTCGCTGCTTATGTCTTCAAAACTATTTTCCTGACTATTTTCGTCTACAGGACAAATTTCCACCTTTTCTGGGTAAACGTAATTTTCCTGTTCGCTCTCCAAATTTTTATTTTGACTATTATCTAAGTTTTCAAAATCATAATCCATATTAAATTATTTCCTTTCTTCATAATTTCTTTTTGGGCAGTGCAAGCAAAAAAACTGTACTTTTTTCGCTACTTTCAGCCTTTATTTCTCCTCCATGAAGCAAAACTATTTTTTTTACTATATAAAGTCCAAGTCCTATCCCTGTTTTGTCCTCACTTCGAGATTTGTCTGTTTTGTAAAATCTATCAAAAATAAATTTTATTTCATCTGGATCTATACTTTGACCCGTGTTTTCTATCGATAGTTTACAAAATTCATTGTCTTGATTAAGCTTAACTTTTATGTATCCTTTTTTGTTTGTAAATTTTACTGCATTTTCTACGAGATTGTACAAGGCTTGGTGTATCATATCTTTATCTGCTTGCAAAAATACCCTGCTACAACTATCTACTCCCTTGACCTCTATCTTTTTATCACTTATTTTTTGTTCAAAAAACAAAAGTACATCTAAAAGTTCTGCAAAAATATCTACTTCAGACAGATTAACCTTTACCTTTTCATTTTCTATACAAGATAAATCTATCATTCTTTTTACAAGCCTAGAAAGTCGCTTTATCTCTGACGAAACTATTTTTAGGTATTTTGTTTTGTTCTCATCTTTTATTACTCCATCTAGTATCCCATCTATAAACCCAGTAATAGTCATCATCGGCGTTTTAAGTTCGTGTGAAACATTTGCAACAAAATTCCTTCTAACGCTTTCAGACGCATCTAAAGATTCAGCCATATTATTAAAAGCATTTCCAAGATCCGCTATTTCATCTTGCCCGATTACTTGGACTCTCTTTGAAAAATCACCTCTAGCGACACATGATGCAGCTTCTGCTATTTGATTCAAAGGCTTTACCATGCTATAAGAAAGTTTTCTAGCGATCCAAAATGCGAACAAAAATGCAACCAAAAAAGTGATAAGAAAAAGTTTTAGTATATCTTGCTTAAATGACGTCAAAAATCCTGGATTCATAGCTGTAAATACAGCTCCTATCATCGTGTCATTTCCGCCGTATGAATAAACTCCTTCCCCAATAACATACTGATCAGACTTATATACACTAGACAAATCACTTGTCCCAGAATACCTCCCGCCTGACGAAATTTTGTCTAAAAACTCTTTCGGGATAGATTCCCCTTGAAACTCTGACTTGTTGTAAACTGAACTTATAATTATGTTACCTTTTGCGTCTGTAACAAATATATCAATTTTCATGCTAGACGACAGAGTATCCATAAACATTTTTACTGCGTCACCATTAATCCACACTATATTGTCTCCCTGAACATAGCTGTTGTCTCCTACTAAATTCGAAACATAATGTGCGTTTTCCATAAAAATTTCTTCTTTTTCATTTTTCCAATAATCTGTAACAAAAGTAAAAATTATCGAAACTATGATCAAAAAAGTCAATAAGCTAATAATTGTGTTGGTCCATAAATATTTTCTAAACAAAGCCCCTTTAGCCTTAACCACTAAGCATCAACCTCAAACTTATATCCTACTCCCCAGACTGTTGTAAGCCGCCACTGACTAGAGGCCCCTTCAAGCTTTTCTCTAAGCCTCCTAATATGAACGTCTACTGTCCTGGAATCACCGAAATACTCATATCCCCAAATTTTGTTGAGAAGAGCATCTCTTGTGAAAACTTTGTTTGGATTTTGAGCCAAATAGCAGAGAAGTTCCAGCTCCTTAGGCGGCGCATCGACTTTTCTACCTTTTACTCTTAATTCATAACTGACAAGATTAATGTATAAATCTTTAAAACTAATTTCCTTTACAATGTCAACTCTGCTTTGCTCAGTGCTAACTCTTTTGAAAATCGCTTTTATTCTAGCTATGATTTCCTTGACTTCAAAAGGCTTAACAACATAGTCATCCGCTCCTAGTTCAAAACCTGCAACTTTGTCAGCCATCTCTCCTTTGGCAGTCAGCATAATAACCGGGCAAGAGGACTTCTTTCTTATTTCTTTACAAACTGTCTGACCATCAATCCCCGGAAGCATCAAATCTAACAAAACAAGATCTGGAGCACATTCATCAAATTTTTCAAGAGCCGTTTGCCCATCGAGAGCAATTTCAACATCGTACCCTTCCATTTCAACATACAATTTCATCAGTTCGCAGATATTCTCTTCGTCGTCAACTATAAGTATTTTCTTCTTTAACCTTCTATTTCCCATTTCAATCACCACCAATCAGATTTTTATTAGCTTACACTTTAATTATATAATATATTTCTAGGAAAATGGTTAATAAACTTTAAATAATTTGTTGACTAAATGTATACAAATTAAAATTATGAATAAAATACTTTCTAAAATTGTATTTTTATTCTAAATTATATTGTTGCCAGTACATAGTTTTAATGATATAATCCCTCCGAGGTGTTTTTAGAATGTGGTTTTTACAACCTGGCATTGGCATGGCGGATGTCATTACAAGAATATTAGCAGCTCTTGCAGTAGTGTTTTTATCTCTTCCGCTTCATGAGTACATTCAGGGTCTTTTAGCGTGTAAACTAGGTGACGAAACTGCGAAAGATTCCGGCTTTTTAACTTTAAATCCTCTGGTTCATTTTGATCCTTTAGGAGCATTTAGCATTTTAGTTTTTGACATAGGTTGGGCAAAAAAAATTCCAATAAATCCACAAAATTTTGAAAAACCGAAAAGAGATACAATCCTAGTCGCTTTATTTGGCCCTTTATCCCACATGACGTCTGCTCTTTTTGGAACTATAGTTTTAAACTCTTTTGCATTTATGCCAGATTTTAGTTTACTTAGTTTATTTCAGAAATTTCTATCTTATTTTATACTTATAAATATATCTTTATGTGTTTTCAATTTTCTTCCTATACCACCGCTAGATGGGTACAGAGTTTTGGAATCTTTGATCCCAGACAAGTACCTTTTAAAATATTATTTGTATTACCCGTTTATATTAATCACACTTTTGATCCTAATGCTGTTTGGATTTTTTGACATTCCCCTCATGTTTATAAGAAGCACTGTATTTAGGATTGTGATTAAACTTGGCAGTTTACCGTTTATGTTAATGAAATAATGGACAAAATACTTTATAAAATGCAGGATTTTGAGGGGCCGCTTGACTTGCTTTTGCATTTAATTGAGAAAAATAAATTAGATATAAAAAATATAAAAATATCTGACTTGCTCGACCAATATATAAATCATCTTAGCCGAATGGAAAAATTGGGTATCAAAATAAAAAGTGAGTTTTTGGACATGGTATCAAGACTTATTTATATAAAAACAGTTTCCATTTTACCAAAAGACAAAGAAGAAAAGGAACTAGAGAATGAGCTTTCATGTGAGTTAATAGAACACAAGAAGCTAAAAGAAATGGCAAATTTAATCAGTGAGAAAATAAATTTTGATTCTTTTGTCCGACTTTCTGAAGATATTTTACCAAACTACGAATTCCGCGGAATTATAAATGCCCATGAATTTAAAAAACATTATATGAATGCATATGCTACTTATAAGAATTCTGAAAATACACCAAAGCAAGATGACAAAATACACCAAATAACGTCCAGAAAAATTGTATCTGTTTATTCTACGGCTATTTCTATTTTACGCAAAATAAAAAGATTAGGATCATGCACATATTTTTCCCTTTTTGATATAAAAAGAATGTCAAAGTCATCTATGGTAGCTAGATTTTTAGCAATTTTAGAACTTATAAAATCTAAAAGAATTGAAATGAATAGCGATATAATAAAGCTAAAGTAGGTAAAAGGAAGTAAAAATGGAAACGAAAATAGAGGATTTGTCTAACTGTAAAAAATGTTCGGTACACGCTGCATTCGAAGCAATTCTTTTTTCTTATGGTCAGCCAGTTTCATCTAAACGAGCATCAGAGGTAATTGGAATTTCCGAAAAATATCTTGAAGAAGTGGCAAGAGATCTTATAGAAAAATTTGAAAAATTCGACAGTGGTATCAGAATAATAAAAATTGGAGAAAAATATCAGATGTGTTCTAAACCTGAGCATAGAGAATACATTCAAAATTTTATAAGCGCAAAAAAAGATACTCATTTATCCTCTGCTTCTCTTGAAGTTTTAGCGATTGTTGCTTACAAACAACCAGTTACACGATCTTTTATTGAAAATATAAGAGGTGTTGACTGTAGGGAAATTGTAAATAATTTAACTAGAAAATGTTTAATTGAAGAAAAAGGACGTTTGAATATCCCGGGCAATCCTATAACTTACGGTACAACTGACAAATTTTTAAGATGTATGGGTATTTCTTCTCTCGAAAATCTTCCCATAATTTCTGAAAACATATGTGGAGAATAAGGTATGATTTTTGTTTTATATTTTTTGCTTTTTTTAGTTATTTTACTTTCTATTATTTTATTTTTTCCCGTTACGGTTGTGGTTTCACATAAAAACTCATTCCATATATGCATAAAATTTATATTTATAAAAATTCCCATTTTAGGTTCGGGTAAAATACCTTTTAAAGTGACAAAGAATGCAAATTTAAATTTTAAAACTGATACAAATCTAGATGATACAAGTTTACTTAAAAAAATCAATCTAGCTTTCAAGTCTGTGAAACTTGTTTATAATCATTCAAAAAAAATATTTAAACATATGAAGATAAACATAGGTAAATTGAAGCTTGTTGTAAAAGGAGAAAACGCAGCCGATACAGCCATAAAGTGCGGAAAACTCAGTATACTTGTATGTAATATTTTTGGTTTTTTAGCAAGTATAACTGATCTTGAACTAGGAAACATAGAAATATATCCAGATTTTCTAGAAAAAAATGAACTTATAGAATTTGATTTATCAATTTCTTCTAGGTTAATATTTATTTTATATGAATTCATGATTTTTTCACAGAATTATGCTAAAATACTAGATGAATTAAATTTAGAGTGATAGGCGATGATAAGATTATGGAAAATAAAGTTGAAGGTATGTTAGGTCTTACAATCGAAAAAATTAAACAGATGATTGATGTTGACACAATAATAGGTGAACCTATATATTCTAAAAACGGATCGACTATACTTCCTGTTTCAAAAGTTGCATATGGATTCGCTTCAGGTGGATCTGATATTGATTCTAAAAAAATAGAAAAAAATTTGTTTGGAGGTGGCAGCGGCGCTGGAGTTACTATAACTCCAATTGCATTTTTAGTTATAACTGAAAATGATGTAAAACTTTTACAAATAGAATCGTTTCATGGTGCACTAGATAGAATTATCTCTATGACCCCTGATATACTAAGTAAAATCGGAAAATATCTGAAAGAAAGAAAACATAAAAAAGCCAAAAAAGATAAACAAGTCTGTTCCTCTGATGAGTAAATTTGTAACAAAATTTTCCTCAGTTTTAATTTTAATGTTTAGGTTAAATCTGACTATTTTCTAGCACTTCAATAGATTGTATGTGTTTTTTTAGTATATAATTAATGTATTGTGAAAACGATCGGTCGTCCTCCTCTGCAAAGTTTTTTATCTTAGTAACAATTATTTCATCTAACGTAATACTGACTTTAATTTTTAATGGTTTCATTCTTTGCCTCACCTTCTTTTATTTTGAAGTAAAAAATTTTCAAAATTACATCTTTAGAACTTCCTTAAATTATTTTTTACTGTAAAAAAAACAGAATTCCTGTTAAAATTATGAAATTTATTGTGTTTTTAAGGTTTTTTCACATTAGAAAAAAGCTAGAATTAAGGCACTATCCTTAAACCTAATTACGAATGTAACTAGTTTCAGAAATTTGCCAGCTAGCCTTTTTAAACAGTAAAAATTGTTAACTGTTCACTATCTTAGTAACCTAACTAAAATCGTAACAAGTCAAAAATTGAACGAAACTTATCCTATCTTCTCGGAGTATTGGTTACTCGAACTTAGAAAAATACCGAGCTCCTTGTCAAATTTTCGCTCGGAATTTGGTATAAAACGACCAAACTTTACTATTATATTTTTAAACTGTTTTAGTTTTTCAACTTTATCCATAATTTCATGCTTATAATAACCGGTATATATAACAACATCATCGTTTATCCCTTTACTTCTGAAGTATTCTACTAAACCAAACACCTCAGGAAACTGGAGCATGGGTTCTAGTCCCCCAATAACAATCGCTTTAGTAATTAGATTTTTTGTATACCTATCAAAAATACTTTCAAAACTATAGACCAAACTAGGTTTTTTAAGCGATCCTTCATTTTGGCAAATACTTGTATCGAGACCCAACTCTGTCATACATTTGAAGTCACATTTTTCAGTGGCAATAAACATAGAAGCTTTCCTATAATCCTGAAAATTCTCATCTACTATTTCTTTTATCTTTATTGTGGAGTCTTTTTTGCTAAAATAGCTTCTACTTTCAAATCTAGATAGCGCTGCAATTTTCATTTATATTAAACCATTTCCTTTTTTGAAACTCCATTTTCCTTTGTTTACTATAGGCCGAAACAGGAACCAAAAATCCAACCACTCTACTGTAAGTATCTGAAGCTTTTTCAGAACAAGAAGGGCAAACATCAGAAAAAAAGGCGTGCTCATTCTTACAAACTGATATCTTAGAATTATAAGCAAAATAGATAACTCCTTTTTTTGCTATGAAGTTTAAAAGGTCCCACGCTTGCTGCTCATTTGCAAATTTCCCCTGTAAATTGATATGAGAAATTTGACCTCCACCACACTTCTTGTCAAGATTTGCCCCAAGTTTTATTTTTTCATGCAGAGTACATTTCTCCATCAGCGGTATCCACTGATTTGAGTATATAAAATACCTAACTTTTTCCGGATAAAGTTCTGTATCTTTTTCACATAAAACCACATTTGCTCTTTCAGCCGGGATAGCTTCCACATTTATACTGTAGTCAAAATCATAAGAATCTTTTTTCTCATTTATAAACTCTAATACCCTTGATGCAAATTCAAGCCCTTCATCCGAATAAAATTTATTACCGAATTCGTCAATTCCTATGAGACCAAATTCATATAATGCTTCATACATTGCTGTTATGCCAACTGTATTGTACTGTTTCTCAAGTTCTACCAAAGAATAACTATAATTCGGAAGTAAACCTTTTTCGATATTCCTTTTTATTATTCCTCTAACTATATCAAGTGTTTTTATGCAAATATCTAGCCTGTCTTCTAAAATCTCCATAAACTTTTCTTTACTACCAGAACTTTCAATTGCAATTCTTCTTAAATTTATTGTATTAACCTTTACACTTCCGATTGACAAAGATGTTCCACCGATAGAATTTATAAAAGCATCCAGTTTTTTTGTATTTGAAATTAGTCTACAGCAGTTCGACAAACTCGTAACATCATTCCCGACATAAAAGTTACTATCGTACCACTGCATATTATGTCTATTACACCATCTTGCAAAATCTTCATCAACAAATTTTCCATCTTGAAACAGAAGAGAAAAAGTAAGCACGGGAAATGTCATCATCGTATCTCTTCTAGTTTCAGAAACTACTTCCATAAATACTTTCTGATGTTCAATTATTTCTTCAATATGGTCAATTACATACTCCCCATCTGGGAATTCCCTAGCTCCAAAAAGCTCAACAAGATAACTTCTATCCATTATACTTATGTTAGAGAAAGCACACTCAGTTACCCTTAAATATGGCTGGTTCAAATCATATATAAATTTTTGAAAGCATTGTCTTCTGTAATATTCCGGATCTTTAAGATAAAATCCATTTTTCACATCATTGTACCAAAAATAGTAAGAGTAAAGTAGATAACTCGGAAGCCCAACTGCTCCGCTACTTCTATTTGAAACCCAGCTTATAAACTCTAAAACATGGTCATTATAAGTAGTCAAATGCTTAGGTGCCGAAGTTTTAAATTTGTTTATAAAAAAAAGACCTTTTTCGACTAATTTATCAAGATCATATGAATAACAATAAGGCACAAAGGACGACGAAGCAGAATCATGAAGGTAATACTCCCCATTCCATTCGCCTTCTAACCACTTTTTAGCAGTATTTAAACCATACTTTTTAGTCATTTCCATAAAAATCTTGTTGTAACACATAAGTTTCATATGCGGCTTTACCATATCTGAAAGCAAAGTTCTAACATCATGTGTGGTACTATTTGCATTCGAATCTATAGTCGTATCTACAATATTATCAGCTTCAATAAAATTGTCCATAAAATCAGTAAAATTTAAATTAGACCTAGAAAATCCATTAATCATCTCAAACTTTTCGCCATATCTTTCCTTGAGCTCCGCTAAAAATTCATCAAACGGCTCAAATAAATCAAGCTTTATATACATAAAAACACCCTTCCCCCAAAAACTGTTAAGCAAAAAACACTATCTTCTTTTTATTTCAAAATAACTATTTATTAAACTATTTGCCTCTAAAAAATCCAAAACCTGCCCGTCTACTTCTAAAACCGGGACACTAAAAATCCCCTTTTCAATCATTTTTTCCTTATCATCCATTTTTGTAAACTCTATATTCTTCTCCACAAGCTTCTTTTCCAGTATTTTGCATTTAGGACAGCCGTTACTGTAAAGTATTATATTACTATTCTTCAGTCTTTCCATATTTATCCTCCAAAAAACATAATTAATAAAAAATCTCAAAAGGCAATACCACCATATATAGTGGTAAATCCTCTGTTTAGTACAGTATACACATCATATATAGTCAAGTCAAGAAAATAGTATTTTCACATTCCAAAATCAATATTAAATAAATTTATTGCCTAAAAACCCACCACTATCTAAACTTTACGCTATTTTTGCTACTAAAATTTTCAGTCCGAAGATTATGTTTTAAATAGGCTGCTTGTAAATAAACAAATTTACATCTTTTATATTTTTATATAAAATGATAATTTATTTCTATATTTTAAGTTTTTTATCACATTTTACCTTATATCTTTTATAAATTTTAGGTAAATATGCGAAAACTAAAATTTAAATATATATAATTCCTAAAATATAAAAAATTAAAAAACAATCTAACTGCCCCTTGCTAAATTTCAAAAACAAGCAACTAGATTAAAAAAACTCTTAGATTTAAGTGCATTTAATTTCCGTTAAGAAAATCTGCTGCCTTTACCATTTTCTCGTAAAACGAGGCTACTCCACCTGATACGTCTAAATTACTGTCAGACAACTCATCTTTTTTACTGTACTGTTTAGCATCACTATTTCTAATCCCTCTTATTTTTTCCCAGCCATTTTTGATGTAAGGTGATTTACAAGCTTCTATTATATCCCACAAACTTTCAATTTCCTCAATAGATAACCTAATATTCTTATTACTTAAAAATTCTTCAAGAGAAATTTGATTTTTCAAATCATAAAAACATGAAACTAAATCTGGATCTTTTAATATTGGAATCAGGCTCCTAAATTTTGCTTCGCCATCCACTATAATCATCACCCTTCTGGTCGGTAAATGGTATACCCATTTTTTGTATATGTCAACTAAATTTGGAAAAATTTAATATTTACACAAGCTTTACATATAACGTTTTATAATTTTTATATATAGCCATACCGGGTTTGTATATTTTCGGTTTCTTTACATTAGAAACTTCTGTATAGTCAACTTCCACTCCAGATGAATTTTTTGCTGTGCTATGCTGTGCACTAAGTTTCGCTGCAAACATAATGTCTTCTTGACTTACATTTTGACCTTTTGTAAACATAACTGTGTGACTTCCCGGCATATCTTTAACATGGAACCATAAATCATTCCTACTTGCTGTTTTATAAGTCAATTTTTCATTTTGCTTAGAGTTTCGCCCAATTAGAATTTTATACCCATTTGGAGAAATGAATTCAATGAAACTAACAGATTTTAACTTAAACTTTTGTTTTGGCTTCGATTTTATATAGCCTTCTTTGACTACTTGATCATAAATTTCATTTATTTCACTCTCAGATCTAGATCTTTTTAAACTATCAAGCGTATTTTCCAAATATAAAATATCGGACTTAGATTCGGATATCTGTATTTTTAGCATTTCTTCAGCTTTTTTATATTTTTTATACTTTTTATAATAAATTTGTGCGTTATCTAAGACACTTATTTTATCATCAAGTGGAATATTTATGGTTTCGTTTGCACCTGAAAAAAAATTTAAAACATCTAGAGACTTCATTCTAATTTTAGTGTTCTGTGGATTTGAAATAAGAAGATCGCCAAACAGCTTAAATTTTTCTTTTTCCAAACACTTTTTCAGTTCTTTTTCTTGATTTTTTATTTTATTTTTTTTTAGTAAAATTATGTTTTCTATATTTTTCAAAAGGTTACCTGCTAAAGACTTTACCCGATATATTTCGGTTCTTTCAGTGTAATGTTCGTCAATAAGCTTGGAAAATGACTCAAATTTTAAACATTTAAAACCAGTTATTTTTAAAAAAGATATATCTTCTTTAGAATCTTCTTTAGTTATCCTATAGGCAGATCCACTTCTATTTTTTGTAATTTCGAAAAGTACTTCTAAGCTCTTACTAAATTTTTCTTTAGAGCTTGCGCTTACTTTACATAATTTTTCATTCTTTTTACATCCAGAATTAAAGAGTAAAAAATCCACAACAATCTCTGAAATTCCCTGAATTGTCTCCATAATTGCAGAACGAAATGTTTTTTCGCTATCTAAACTTAGGGAAAAAATCTTTTTAATTATGTCATTTTTTGGAGTATCTAGAATACACATCTTATTTTGAGAAGGTGGAAAAGAATAGGTAACTCCCGGTAAAACCACTCTTTTTGACGATATATTACTGTCTACTCTTACTATAGAATCTAAAACTTTATCGCTTTCATCTAAAAATATTATATTACTGTGTTTTCCCATTATTTCTAGTAAAAGCTTATAACAGACATCAGATCCTATTTCATCTTTTGCACTAAGGTAAAAACACACTACTCTTTCGAGCAAATTTTGCTGTATATTTACTATTTTGGCTGAAGAGATCTTACTTCTAAGTAACATACAGAAAGCTTTTGGAACTTGTGGATTTTCTATTGTTCTTTCAGTTAAACTAACTCTTGGCGCTTCTGCATTTGCCGACATCAATAGTTTATGTTTCCCGGTCTTCCCCCTCAAAATTAAACTTATTTCACGCGCAGAAGGCTGATAAATTTTGTTTATTCTAGAACCCAAAAGTTTATCTTTAAGTTCACTTACTAAATGCCGGAGCATCACTCCATCTAACGCCATTTATAGTTTCCCCTCTTTTAAAATCGTCGTACGTAAATTAAAAACTGATAAGAATAAATTATAAATATTCCATTGCGTCAGTAAACGTTTTACTTTTAAAAAACTCCAAGGCTGGAAACTCTTTTTTTAGTTGTTCTTTTAAAGTACTAAAAACAACATCTTCCGTCCTAAAATGTGAAGCATCAACGACACATAAATTGTTTTCATTAGCATCAATTATCAAATTATGTTTTATCTCTCCAGTTACGAATGCATCTGCACCCTTTTTTATAGCAAAACTTAAATAATCTCCACCAGCTCCAGAACAAACAGCTATTTTTTTTAGCTTTTTACCTGTCTCAGTATATCTAATCCCTTTACATTTCAAATTATTTTTAACTAAATTCGCAAAATCTCTACATTCCATAGCTTCTTTAAGTTCTCCTAAAAAACCACATGATATTTCTTTTTTCAAAGCTTTGTTCTCAAAAATTTCATATGCAGGCGTCTCATATGGGTGCACCTCTTTCATTTGATTTAAAACGTCACTAGTATTTTCTCTAGGACAAACTACTTCCACTTTTATTTCATCTACTTTTTCTATTTTATCTGCTTCTCCTAAAAAAGGTTTCGCAGAACTTTCAGGACAAAATCTACCTTCACCTTCTGACAAAAAACTACAATTAGAATAATTTCCAATTTTTCCTGCTTTACGACACTTACACATGGCATCTATTACTTTATCTTCATATCCTTTTGGAACAAAAACTGATATCTTATCAAAAAATATCTCCTTATATACAGAAAGTGGCTTTAAATTTTCTAAACCAAGCTCCTTAGCTAAACAACAATTTACGCCACAATTTTCAGCCATATCCAAATTGGTATGAGCACATATCGCGTTTATACGACTAGTTATGAGAAAATCAAGGACGGATCCAAATTTTATTCTTTTTACAGGCTTAAATATTATAGGATGGTGACTTATTATTAAATTAGCTCCTATCTCTTTAGCTTCTCTTATAACTTCACTTGTAATATCAAGCGACAACAAAACTTTATCTAATGTTTCGTCCATATGGCCAACTAAAAGCCCACAGTTGTCAAAGTCCATTGAAGTGGAAAAAGGTGCAATTTTGTCTAAAAAATTATAAACATCCTTGACTTTAACCTTCACTAAACAACCACTCTCTCCATTATTTTAATCTCTATAATCAATAATTTTTTGTATAACACCTATAATGTGCAAATTTTCTTTATATTTAAGAATTTCGCCGTGCTTTAGATTTCCCTTATTTTGATTCTCTAAATACTTAATCTGCTTTCTCATGTATACAATTGCCGCTTCATCAATATTTTCTTTTAATTTTCCAATATATGGGTACTCTATGCTAACCTTTTTCCCTTTTTGTTTATAAATTACACTAAAAACCGTATAAACTTTTCCTTTACAAATAACTGCTTTTTCCTCTTCTATTTCAAACCCAATTTCTAGAAGATTTCTTCTTAAATCTGATTCAGATGACATAGCTTGTAAAATAAACCTTTTGTCTTTTAACCATGGAGCACAAGAGATTATTCTAAAAATTAGATCTCCTCCCATCCCAGCTATCACTATTTCATCTACATCACAGGATCTTATCAAACTAAGACCATCTGAATTCAAAACTTTTATATTTTTTTCTAGTTTATACTTTTTTACGTTTTCCCCAGCTCTTTTAACCGGTAAAATATTTAAATCACTAGCAATTACATTTTCTGTTTTCCTACTGAGTACCAAATAAATCGGTAGATAAGCGTGGTCCGTTCCTATATCAGCTACTTTAGATCCATCAGTCACAAAATCAGCACAAAGTTTTAGACGTTTATCTAGCCTCATTTTCAGCAATAATTTTTCTCCTTTTATTGTAATCTTGAAACAAAAAATATTTATAAAAATTTTCTAGTTTCAACCCACTGAAAACAATTTATATAATCTCAGAGTATAAAAACAATTTCATAAATCAAATTTTAAGGTAAATTTTAAAGTATTCGAAGGTTTAAAAAATGTCAACCAAAATACTTTAAAAATGTCTCCCCTTCACTAGTTTCCGATATATTCAGATGAACTCACAGTTTGTCTAGCCTTTTTAAGCTCCGAAAGCCCTGCAGAAACAGAGTGCTCTACATCTCTCATTAGATTTTCGACATACTGGTTAGCTGCAAATTTTATTTCTTTTGACTCTAATTTTGCATCGGAAACCATTTTATTTGCGACAATTTGCGCATTTTTTACAATTTCGCTCTGATTTACCATAGTACGTATTCTATCCTCAGACGCTTTTATCATTCTATCTGCTTCTTCTTTTGCATCCTCAATTATATTTGACCTTTCCTGGACGATATTTTTCGCTTGAATTACCTCTTTTGGCAGTTTAAGACGCAAATCCTCTAGGAGACACCTCAGTTCCTTAGAATCAACTATTATTTTGCCTCCTGATAAAGGTAAATTCCAAGAACTATCCAAAATTTCATATAAATCATCTATTATTTTATCTATTCCCATTGTAAATTTACCCCTCACATTTTTAATATTTATAATCTTTCAATCTCTCAGTTTATAAACACCTATAACCGTCCGACCATATTTATAGCTTTTTTTCAAATCAAATTTTCCAATGCTTTCCCTTGTTTTGTTTCTTGAATCTGTCTCGGTAACAATCAATCCATCCTCATCCATCACCTCGTCAACACTTTCTGAAATCTCTTCAAAAAAATCAGAATCATAAGGCGGATCAAGAAACACTATATCAAGCTTACAACCAAACCTACTAGAAAATCCTGATAGAAATTTCAGTGCATCTTCTGAAAACAAACTTACTTCAAATTTACCCTCCAGCTTACCGATATTCTTTCTTATAATCTTTTGAGCTTTAGGATTGTTTTCAACTATAAAAACTTCTTCCGCTCCTCTGCTTGCCGCTTCTATCCCAATTTGGCCAGAACCACCAAACAAATCTAAAAATCTTTTACCAGAAATCTGAAATTGCAAAATATTAAAAATAGACTCTTTTACTCTGTCTGTTGTAGGTCTAATGCCATCCTCTGACACTGTCTCCAGCCTTAAACCTCTTAAAGCTCCGGAAACAACTCTCATAAAAAACATTTCCCCTTACACAGAAAATAAAATAACCTACCCCAATCT
This sequence comes from uncultured Eubacteriales bacterium, assembly GCA_965120375.1. Lineage (GTDB taxonomy): Bacteria > Bacillota > Clostridia > Oscillospirales > Acutalibacteraceae > CASPLG01. The sequence continues at coordinate 135,673 of CBCPMW010000005.1, forward strand.
AGAATTCTACCACATCTCTATTTCTACATAAATAGAGTATCTAAAAATTTAATCATTTTTTTGCGCTTTTTTTTTAAAATTTTAACGTTTATCAGTCAATCTTCCACAAATTTAGCAATTTTAATTTTGCCTCTTACAGATTCTAAAAGCCAAATTCAAAAACTTTTTAGACACAATCTAAAAACGTTCAACTTCATTTTATGTATCTTCCTTAAAGGAAAATTCTGCTAAATACTGTAGTTTTCTATCGAAATATACTCAATTTTTACATCTTTCAATGGCTTATCATTTTCGTCAGTTTCTACTTTAGATATATTTTCAACTACATCTAAACCTTCAAAAACTTGTCCAAAAACAGTATGTCCTCTTCCTTGAGTGTTGTAATATCCATCAAGATGAATATTTCCCCCATATCTTTCATACAAATTTTTTACTTCATCTGTAACTTTTGACATATCTACAGTTGAACCATACCTAGCACTAAACAATTCTGGATTTTTTAAATAAACTTCGTACGCTCTGTTTAAATTATCCCATCCGTGAAAAGATTCTGGATTTTGATGATTTATAAAAAACTGGCTTCCGTTGGTATTTGGTCCACTGTTCGCCATTGCTAGAGCCCCTGTTATATTTAAAAGATTACTTGAAAACTCGTCTTCAAAACTCTCTCCCCAAATGCTTTCTCCACCTCTGCCAGAACCTTCAGGGTCTCCACCTTGTATCATAAAATCTTCTATAATTCTATGAAATCGGATCCCATTGTAGTACCCATTTCTTGAGAGAGTCTTAAAATTTTCTACAGCTTTCGGTGCTGCATCTGGAAAAAACCTAATTTTAAAACTTCCAAAATTTGTATTTATATTTGCTATCTCCTCACCTTCAGACGGCATATTAAGCTGATAACCTACATGATTTGTTGTATCCATTTCTACATTTTCCCCTTTCTTACATCCCATTGTTAGTGAAGTTAGTCCGAATAACAGCGCCAAACAAAACCTGTTTATCTTATTTATTTTCATAAAATCACTACCTAAAACATATTTCTACAGCCATTATATTACATAAAAACCCTTTAATCAACTTTTCCAAAAAAGTAAAATCTAATCTAAATAAGTTTCCTGGAATTCTTCCTCTTTCATAACTTTTATCCCTAAATTATAAGCTTTACTGAGTTTACTTCCTGGATTTTCACCAACTAAAACAAAAAAAACTTTTTTTGAAACTGACGAAACTACTTTTCCTCCTAGATTTTCTATTATGTTTGTTATCTCCGCTCTTGTGAACCTGTTTAAACTTCCTGTAACAATAATTGATTTCCCGGATAATTTACCGCTACCCAAACTTTCAGTAAAATTTACATTTACACCAAAACTTTTTAATTCATCTATAAGTTTTTTAGCCTGAGGAAATGAAAAATATGATTTTACACTCTCGCCAATAACATCTCCGACACCATCGATTGAAGAAATTTCCTCAACTGAAGCATTTTGCAAGTTTTCAATATCTTTAAATTTTTCTGCAATGAGTTTTGATGCCGTTTTCCCTACATTCCTTATTCCTAAAGCAAAAATAAGGTGCTGAAGACCTCTATTTTTTGAATTTTCAATTGCATTTAAGAGATTTTCAGCTGACTTTTCACCCATGCGATCCAAACATGAAATATTTTCAGCTTTTAGTTTGTATAAATCAGCTGGAGAAGATACTTTTCCGCTTTTTATGAGCATCTCTGTAACTGCTTCTCCCATTCCTGTAATATCCATAGCATCTCTTGAGGCAAAATGAATAATATTTCTTATAAGTTGAGCTGGACACGATATATTATTACATCTTAAGGCGACTTCTCCATCCTTTCTTTCTACTTCAGAACCACACGACGGACAAAATTTTGGCATACTAAAATCTTTTGAATGTACACTGCGCTCTTTTACACGTACAACTTCTGGAATAATTTCTCCGGCTTTTCTAAGAACTACTTTATCCCCTATTTTTATATTTTTTTGTTTTATAAAATCTTCATTATGAAGAGATGCTCTCTTTACTATTGTTCCAGATAAAAAAACAGGATGGAATATTGCAATTGGAGTTAAAACTCCTGTTCTACCAACATTTATTTCTATATCAATAAGTTCTGTTACTTTTTCTTCTGCTGGATACTTAAATGCTTCAGCCCATCTTGGAAATTTAGAAGTACTTCCCAAAACTTCTCTTTGTTCAAACGAATCAACTTTTACAACTGCTCCGTCAATTTGAAAATCAAAATCACTTTTTATTCTTTCTATTTTTTCTATTTGATCCAGCACTTCTTCTATAGTCTTGCAGTATTTGTAAAAAGGAACAACTGGAAACCCTAATTTTTTTAAATAGTCAAGAGCTTCTTTATGACTTACAATCCTTCTTCCTTCTATTGCTTGAATATTAAAAATCAAAATACTCAGATCTCTTTGAGCTGTAATTTTCGAATCTTTTTGTCTGAGTGATCCCGCTGCTGCATTTCTTGGGTTCTTAAAAGTTTTTTCGCCTAAAGATTCCTGTTTTTTAACTAAATTAGCAAAAGACTTCTTTGGCATATAAACTTCTCCTCTAACTTCTAAAAAACCAATTTTTTCTGGAAGTCTCACTGGTATAGATTTTATGGTAAGGAGGTTTTCTGTTATGTCTTCTCCAACTAGTCCATCCCCACGCGTTGATCCTCTTAAAAATTTTCCATTTTCATATTCAAGAGATACAGAAAGTCCATCTATTTTCGGCTCTACAATGTAATTTACACTTTCTAGTGTGCCTTTTACTCTCAAATCAAAAGCAATCATTTCCTCTTTGGAAAATGAATCATGTAAGCTTTCCATTTTAACTTTATGATTCACAGGCGAAAATTTCTTAGATGCTAGTCCACCTATTTTCCTTGTTGGGGAATCTTCTGTCTGAATTTCAGGAAATTTTTCTTCAAGTTCTTCAAGTTCTTTTAAAATTTTATCATACTCGTTGTCATCAATTTCTGGATCATCTTCTTCATAATACTTTTTATTGTGGTACTCTAAAATTTCTCTGTATTTAGTCGCAGTTTTCTTTGCTTCCTCTAAAGTCATAACGCTCCACGTCCCATTAATTTTTCTCAATATGGCAAAATAGATTATACAAGTTTAATTTTTAACTTTCAACAATTTTACTCGCCAGCTTTTTCAAGTTCAAGAGCTTTTAAAACTTCATCTTTTCCGCAAACTGAATAGACATTCGGCACCTCTCCTACTATTATAGTTTCGGCTATATTCATATTCGTATCAACAATTGTAGTTGTGGGATAAAGTGGTAAAAGAGCACCAACTATAACATGTATGTTAAGATAGATTTGATGTTTCGTCTGATTTATACCCGCGTCACTAAACTTACTCTCAAATTCAGTAGAAACACTTCCTGATACAGATAATCTAAGAGGAACAGATGGTCCTAAACCACTAAAAAATTCTGCTCCTAAAAGTGTTCCTACTGGTAAATATACAATACTCACTTCTGAATCTAAAAGTTTTTTTTGCACTGCAATACTTATTCTTGCCTTTAGTTCATTTACAAGTCTAGAGTCAACAGTTAAAGCCAAAATTTTTCCCGATTCAGATCTCTCGATTGTAACTAAATCAGAGTATTTTAAATGACAATCGTTTAACTCTTTAATCACAGCTTCATTTATTGCACGTGTTGAAATAATATTCGCTTTGTTTTCAACTACAGTTTTTATTATTGGCCTTAATCTATAATCTACTACGAAAAAGAATGTAAAAACGGAAATTATAGTGAAAAACATTCTCTTTTTTAACTTTTCCACTAAAAACTTATTTATTTTGGCTGCCCCTCTCTACTTTTTTTCAGTATATACAAAAAAATGTAAAAAGGTTCTGTAGAAAAACAGGCCCTAAACTTTAAGTTCGGACCTATTTTACTAATTTAAATATTTACTTTTTTATAACTTTCTTTCTATGTATTTGTTTTCCAAATTCGATCAAATGTGAACCTAGAATTTTACATTGTTTCATTTTAGTTCCGTACTCATCTAGCGCTGCAAGTGTGGCTTTGTCTATGTATCCCGGTCTTGGATAAATCAAAATAAAATATTTACCCTTAAAACTAAAAATCAAATCCGGCCTTACAGAATCTTCTGCCACAGTTTCAAGTTTCTTACACATATCCAAAAGGTTATCAAGAGTATCGAACCTATATATATAAGGGTCGCGCTCTTTAAGATAACTCGGTACCAAACTTTTCTCTGAATCAGTTTTTTTCATCTCTATCTCAGGAAACAGTGTAAAAATGATTACACATCCGGAACCTTGAGGCATAGTTTCAATTGAAAGTCTACAGTCGTCGACAGAAAACCCTGTTTTAAACTTTGCTAAAGCTAAAAGCTTAGCAACTAACAACTTAAACTTATGATTTTTCCAAGAAACTTTATCATATGTCAACTCTAGAGAGCTCATATCTTGCTCTTCTAGCATTATCATCAATTTTTTTTCATCTATTCTTTCTATAATCAAAGCGTATCACCCCTTCAAAACAAGTCTATCCCAACCCCCTATGGATATGATACTACATTTTTATATATTTTGCAAGAGGTAATTTGATTTTTGCATAAAATTAAGAAAAATTTTTTCTAGTATATATATATAATTCACATATTATCCATTATTTACAATATTTACTATAGCAGCCCAAGTAAGCGGTCCAACTGAACCGTTAACCGGTAAACTGTTTTGTGTTTGAACTACCTTTACTGCATTTTCAGTTTGGTCATCAAAAACCCCCGTAACTTCAACCGAGGGAATTCTTGGATCTTTTTGTGACGCTTGTTGCAAAAGTCTTTGAAGAGTTGATATGTCATCGCCGGAAGAACCAGGAGTTAATATTATACCGGGATATATTTTTTCACTTTCTGATACGTATTGTTGCTTTAAAGTCTGAATAGCTAAATTGTACACTTCTAAAATTTTATTCCAAGTTTCCCTGTTTATCTGTCCAGTCGGCTCTAAACCGTATTTTTCTTGAAATGCAATAACTGAATTTTTCATATTTTGGTCAAATACTCCACTTAAAGATACCTGTGGAATCTGTGGATCAGTAAACGAGATTAATGCTAAATAGTACTGTGCAAAAGCAACATCAGTACCAGTATCCCCCTCACTTAGTACAGAAGAATACATAGGCGCTACTTCTTCCGGTGAAAGTCCTTCTGAAGATAGTTCTGCAAGCTGTTTTACACTGCTGTATATAAACTTAATCTTATACCAGGTTGCCTTTCCAACTATTCCATCAACTGCTAAATTAAAAATCTGCTGAAATTTTTTTACAGCTTCTTCAGTTTGTTTATTAAAAATGCCGTCTGTTACCTCAATTTTTGGAATTGCTGGATAATTGTCGCTTATCCTGTTTAATTGCCTTTGCACTGTTCTTACATCTTCGCCTGCACTCCCTAATCTTAACAAAACTCCAGGATAAGATGGAACATTATCGCTGATTGGAGCGTTATAAACTATATTTATATCATCTCCGTAATAATACTGAAGTATCTGATAAGGAACTAAACCCTGATTCGCAAGATCCACACTTCCCCACTGAGATAAACCATCGCACGTCACAGTTGTACCACTACAATACTGAGTAAAATACGGCTCTACTCTACCTTGTTTTACTATATAATCGTTAAACAGTTCGTCGGCAAGTATAACAATATTTTCAAAAAGATCATGATTTTTAGTATATTTCTGATCATACGCTGTCGAACTAGTAATGTCAAAATCATATCCACGACTTCTATACCATTCCGTGTATATTCTGTTTAAGGCAAATGTAACTTGCGCTAATATATTTGCCCTAAGTGCACTTTCCGGCCATGTAGGATAAATTTCACTTGATGCAACATTTTTTACATAGTCTACAAAAGGTATTGTTATGTTTTCAGCTGCTTGGTCAGGAGCTCCTAAGTGTACTGTTATATATTCTGGAATAATTGGAGTTGGCATAAAATATCATCTCACTTTCTATATTTTTTAAGTTTTATTCTGGGATAACTTGTACCGGCTGAATAGTTTTTACACCTTGAAAAATTTGAATTTTTTCGGCATTTTCCGTTTTGTAACCTTCGAATGAAGAATAAAAATCGTAATTTGCATACGAAAGTATATCTGACGGTTGTTCAGAAAGTGCTTTTTCTGGGGCCGGAAGCTCAATGTTATCAACTATCCCACTTTCATCAGTAATACCTTCAAAAAAAACGTGCGTTCCGTCACTAAAAATTTTACTTATAACTACACTTACTCCACTTACTGGAACTGCTTGCCTTGCCGCGAAAGCTTGAACTTTTAAGTAACCAAATTGTTTATTTTTTGATAAAAAATTTTGGTATGTCTCGCTAGATGATTCGTCAACAGACATACCCGCAGAATAAGGTGATCCGTCCTGGGGTAAAGAATCTTTATTTTCAGTAGAATCTAAATTTCCTTGACTTTGACTGTCAAAATTTTCTATCTCTGCAGCATTTACCTTAAGGCCTGCCATTTTCATAAGTTCATCCTTATACTTTTCAACCATAATCTTAAAATCATTTTTATCCATTAAACAACCTCCATAATCCCTAATATATTCTCAATAATATTAATTTTTTATCTAGAAAATGATTGAATAGTTTATATTTGATTTTAAAGTGCATAATAAGGGTATAAATTCTATATAGGTAAAGGGAATAAAAAATGTGTATCATAAAACCATCAAAACGATATTTATCTGTAAAAAATAATCTATATTCTCTCTTCTTTTTGCTATTTTTTTTACTTTGTTCTTTTTCACTAAAAAATTTTAAGTTTATCCTAGTACCTTTAAGTTTATTTCTAATTTTAGGATATGTTTTTATAATTTTCATATATAAACCTATAAAATTTAAAAACACAAATTATAAGATAAAAAAAGCTTCAATTTTGATTGAAACTGGTTTCTTATTTTTTTATAAAATTTATATCCCATACAAAGCAGTAAAATATATAGAGAAAAAATCTAACATATTGCAGAAAATCTTGGATGTAAAAACCATAAATTTATATACTACATGCAATAAAACATCCCTAAAAAATTTGGATGATAATGACGCAAAGATTATACAAATAAAACTTTTTCACAGGTTAAGTTAAAATGAGAAATGAAAGACTTCACATATATGAATTCATATACAAGTTAAAAAATATAGCGATATTTTTTGCTCCTTTTATTCTAAATTTGGGAAATTTTTATTTTTTAAGTTTAGCATTTTCACATCTAATTTTTGCAATATTTTTCCTTCTAATTTATATAGAATTTAAAATTTATATGAGCAAAAATCTATTATTTTCATCTGAAAAAATAATATTTCAAACTGGAATATTTACTAAAAAAGAAATATCATTAAAAGTCAAAAATATAAATTTAGTGTTAATAAAACAAAATATAATAAATAAATTTTTCAGAACATATAAAACATTTTTCATATTCCATAAAAACAGTCATACTTTCGAGAATGGAATACATCTAACCAATAAACAAGTTGAAAAATTAAAAAATCTAATAAAATTAGACAAAACTAATTTACAATATAGAATAACACCACCCGAGCTTGTATCACTTACAATTTCGTCTAACAAACTGATCTCTAGTATAATACTTGGATTTTATTTACTAAAAAAATGGCACAAATTTTCTAAATTACTTTGCAGCTATAATTCAAATCTAATTATTAAAAATTTATCAGAAATATTTTTTATAATAAATGCAACTTTACCCGTCATAATTTTAATGTTTTTACTTGCATTCATTTTTAAAATCTTAAAATTTTGGAACTTATCTATAGCCAAATGCAAAGATTCACTGTGCATTTCCTATGGACTTTTCATCTCTTCTTCCTACTTTTTACCTCTATCATCTATACGTGCCATTTCTTTTAAAAAAAGTATTCTAAATCTTATACTAAAAAATAAACTAACATATATACATGTCCCAGCTAATGCACCAAATAATAAACTGCTAACTGGATTAAAAAATATCGATCATTCATTTTTTTATAATGAATTAGATTTAGAAAAACCTATTATAAAAATTAAACCAGATAAAAATTCCATTTTTAGCTATATTTTTTTACCAATTATTATAGGATTGCTGGTTTGTTTTTTATCAATTTTTCTTCCTAAACATATAAAATTTTTCGCAATTTCATTTTCCATATTAATTTCTATCTTGCATATATATATAAGAGTTTTGGCATTTACAAAATCTAATCTTGCGCTAAATTCGGGCTTTATACAATTTTGTGGGTACCAAGGATTATGCATGCTAGAGGGAATCATTTCTATTAATCACGTAAAAAAGCTTAAAATAAGACAATCTATTTTTCAAATTTTATCTAAAAGGTGCAGTGTTTATATTTATTCATCGGCTCATATAAAAGATTGTTTCAAAATCAGACACCTAAATGTAGATAATGTTGAAAACTTTGTTGAAATTCTTGAAAACTCATATATAAATTTCAAAAAACATAAATAATATATGATTTAACGACAAATATCTACAACTTACTAACAATTTTTTTAATTAAATTATTTATTATTTGTGGATATTTTTTAGAGAACTCTTTGAATTCATTTTTAGAATACTTTTCTGCTTTGTCAGAAATAATTTTAATTACTCCGAATTCAACTCCATTTAAATTGCAAACTTGTCCTATACTTGCACCTTCCATTTCACAAGCTAAACCATCAAATTCACACCTTAGCTCATTTACTTTCTCTTCATCACTTATAAAACTATCTGCTGTCAGAACTCTGCCGACTGCACTTTTAATTTTTAACTCATCTGATACTTCTTTTGCAATTCCTACAATTTTTTCACTGCATTTTATATCTCGAAAATTAAATCCACTTATTTGTCCTCTTCTTTTGTCACCGAATACTGAAATATCATAGTCATGTTGAACAACTTCTTTAGCGATTACTATATTAAAAATTTCTATATTTTCTCCAACTGCACCAGCCATTCCAACATTCAAAATGTAATCTGGATTGTACTTCAAAATCATAGTTTGCGCGCACATAGCTGCATGCACTTTCCCAACTCCACTTTTTGCCACAACACATTTTTTACCACCATATTTTCCATCATTAAATCTAATTTTTGAAATAATTTCTTCTTTTGGGTTAATTAAATCCTTTTCTAATCCGACAACTTCTTCCTCCATAGCACAAATAATACCTATCATTTTATCTCCTTCTTTCTTCTAAAGATGTTATCATAAAAACAAAATTAAAAAATTTCATATTATCACGAATAAAACAGAAATATATGTAGATAATAACTAATATGGAGGTGAAAATATATGAAAAATCAATATAATGACGCAAACTCATCAAACAAAAATCAGCAAAACAAAAATAATCAGAATCAAAACCAGAACCAAAATCAGAACAAAGATAATAATTGTTCAAACAAATCAAATAATTCTAGCTCTTGCAAGTAAAAAAACAATTATCCACCTAAAAAACAGGTGGATCTTTTTTATATTTTTCTATACTTAAATTGATTTTTTCATTTAAATGAACTATACTCCAGCCTATTTTTACTCTATTATTTTAGGAAAAGTGACATTTTCCTTCTTCCGCTTTCTGCTAAGATGTCTACTCCTCCATTTTAATTTTCTATATCTTCTTACAAGTCTTATAAAATTTAGCACTAATTTATTCTATTTTTCACAAACCTCCAATATGTGATATAAGAGTTCAAAATACTTGTTCTAAATTTATAAATATTGAAGGATTCCTTTCTTTTCAAGAATTTATATTATTTGACAGAATTGAAAGGTTGATTAAACGCCATTTTTGCAAACATTTATGTAAAACACAAATCGAATATAAACACTTTTTCTTATATTGAGTTTCTTAACCACAAAAATACAAAAGTTTTAAGCTCCATACGTTTTAATAGATATAAACCAACGAAGCTTTCCCGCAAAAATTTTAAAATTAATTTTATACTATTTTAATAGATTTGGCGGAGATGGAGGGATTTGAACCCCCGCGCCGGTTGCCCGACCTATCGGATTTCGAATCCGAACCCTTCAGCCTCTTGGGTACATCTCCATAGATAAACTACTATTAACTAGAGGTAATATACAACATAATAAAACTTATGTCAATTCCCTGCAAAAGCAAAATCGCACCCTTTCCAAAACAAAAAAGAATGCGATATTTTACTGAATTTTCACAGCAAACCTGCTCTTAAACAGTACGAAGAAGTAAGAGAGCCTTCTCAAAAAGCCCTTAAAGAACCAATTAATGAAAGGTTAACGACTAAAACAAACTAATCTTCAATACCTCTCATCGTCAAGCTAACTTTTTGTTTCTCGTCATCAATATGCCTAACCTTTACCCTAACCTTTTGACCTATAGTAAGCACATCTTCCGGTTTTTCAATCCGTTTATCTGAAATTTGGGAAATATGGATAAGACCATCGATTCCAGGTATAATTTTAGCAAAAGCCCCAAATGGAACGATCCCAACAATCTCGGAATCAAAAATAGTTCCTTCCTTGTACTCGGATTTTATTATTTCCCACGGACATTCATTAGGATTTTTGTAGGTAAGTGAGACTTTTTCCCTTTCTCTGTCAAAACTTTTTACTTTAACTTCCACTTCCTGGCCGACGGAAACCACTTCTTCCGGTTTTTTCTTCCTGTCCCAAGTAAGTTCAGATATATGAACAATTCCATCTATATAGCCTAAATCAACGAATACAGCGTAACTTGTTATAGATTTCACAACTCCAGTATATACCTTACCAACCTCAATACTTTCCCAAAATTCATCCAATTTTTCTGCTTTTTCTTGATTCTTTACTTCTCGCATTGAACCTATGATACGCCTTTTGTATCTATCAAGCTCTATTATAATGAACCTTACTTCTTTATCTATATAAGATTCAAGTGGAATTGACTTATTACCACCAATATGAGATGACGGAATAAAAACATTAAAAGGGCTATGGTAAACCAAAATGCCACTTTTAACTACCCCGGAAACAGTACCAGTTAGAACACTTTTCGAGTCCTTTGACGAAACTAGATTTTTCCACTCATTATCTTCATCAAGTCTAATCTTAGACAAGGTTACAGTGCCTTCCTGATCGTCAGTCTTGATAATTAATAGTTCAAGTTCATCTCCGATCTTGACTATCTCATCAAGCTTTACATTTGCTGCTCTAGTAAGCTCCGATTTCGGGATTATCCCGGACTGTTTCATCCCAACATCAACATAAACTTCATTAGCGTTTATGCTAACAACAGTCCCCTTCACTTTGCCACCTCTTGATTTATCTTTTAAAGATTTTTCAAGAAGCTCTTCAAAGTTTTCATTTTTCCCAGCATCAATGTCACTATTCTCTAACATAGCACCCTCAACCTCCTCTATAATTTCTTTTGGTGTCGACGCTCCGGCCGTTACCCCAATACTCTTACAACCACGGAGACATTTTAAATCTAAATCCTTAGCAGACTCAACTAAAACCGACCTACAGTTCCTTTTGCAAATATTGTACAGTTTACTAGTATTAGAACTATTTTTGCCTCCAATAATAATCATTAGGTTTGTGTTTTTAGATAAAATTTCCGCTTCTTTCTGTCTCAATTGTGTTGTATTACATATTGTATCATAAATAATTGGATTTGTAAATAAATTTTTAGTTAAATTTACACATTTATTCCATTCCCTTATATCAAAAGTAGTTTGTGCAACTAATATTACATCTAAAAATTTAGAATTTATGTTACTTTTGCATATTTTTTCTAATTCTTCTGAATTCTTAAAAACAAAATATTTTCCACTACAATAACCAACTATCCCTTCGACTTCAGGATGATTTTTGTCTCCAACTATTAAGATGATTTTACCTAAATTTGATTCTTTTTTAACTATTTTATGTATCTTCTTTACAAAAGGGCAAGTTGTATCTATATATTTTATTGATTTTCTTTCAATATAATTTATTTTTTCTTCTGATATACCGTGAGAACGAATAACCAGTATATATCCATTCGGTACATCATCTACGTTTTTAACTACAACAACTCCACGTTTAGCAAAATTGTCTACCACAGTTTTATTATGTATAAGAGGACCCAGGGTACATACTTTAACTCCCTGGGCCAACAAACTTTCTATCATATCGACTGCACGCTTGACACCAAAACAAAATCCTGATGTTTTCGCAATAAAAATTTCCATATCCAATACTCCTCAAGATTTAAGTACTGTACCTCAAATCTTTAATTTTATTCATTATGTCCGCACTTATTCTTCGCATCGTACTAACATTCATTTCGGCTGAACCTGGTGTTTTCAAAACATCTACAGGTTTGCCGTATAATATTCTAGTTTTCTTAAAAATCCTAACTTTATTATTTTTCCCTCCACCAGTTATACAAACTGGAACAACCATAGATTTAGATTTATACGCAAGAAATGAAACTCCTGAGCGGGGACGCAAAAACTCACCCGTTTTTGAACGAGTACCCTCTATAAAAATACCTAAAATTTCTTCATTTTGCAAAATATTCTCAGCGAAAGAAATAGCTCCCCTATCACCTTTACCCCTGTTTATTGAAAAAGCTCCCAATTTTGTAAATATATAAGCAAAAAACGGATTCTTAAAAAGTTCTGCCTTAGCCATAAAACGAATCGTTCTTTTATGTGAAACAGCCAAAAATACAGGATCTAAATTTGATAAATGGTTTGAACAAAGTATATAAGACCCTTGAAGTTGATTTAAATTTTCTAAACCTTTTATTTCAAACGGAAAAAATATTTTTACTACCGGACACAATAAGACCCTTAAGGCCCTATACAAAATAATGTCACTGTTCATTTATTCGCTCCTTAACTATATTTACTAATCTGTCTACAGTTTCATCCAAACTCATATAGCTTGTGTCTAAAACAATAGCGTCGCTAGCAGGAACTAGCGGTGCAATCTCCCGATTTGTATCGTTTTTATCTCGTTTTTTTATAGATTCTAGTACATTTTCGTATTTTATACCTGAATTATTTCTTATAAATTGTTTAAACCTCCGATCAGCTCTAACTTTTAAATCAGCTGTAAGGAAAATTTTAACATCTGCATTAGGCAAAATGACAGTTCCTACATCTCTCCCGTCCATTACAACATTATTCTTTTCCGCTACATCCCTTTGAATTCCCAACAAAAATTCTCGAACTTTTGAGTGTGCAGAAACAAACGAAGCGACCTCAGAAACTTCATCGTTTCTTATTTTATCTGTTACCTCAACACCAGAAAGAAACATTCTCTGAACTCCATTTTCAAAATCAAATGATACCTGAATTTTATCAAGATTTTTAGCCAAAATTTCTGGATCTTCATAGTTTATTTGATTTTCAATAAAATAGTAAGCAATTGCCCTGTAAAGCGCTCCTGTATCAAAATAAACAAATCCTAATTTTTTAGATAATATTTTAGATAATGTGCTCTTCCCCGCACCTGCTGGACCATCTATTGCAACTGATACCACTTAATCACTCCAAATAGTATATCCTAATTTAAAAAACAACAAGATCTATCTTCTATTTTCTATTTCTTCTTTTATTTTTTCTATAAAACTATCGACTGAAAACTCGCCCAGTTCCCCATCTTTGTAAGATCTAACAGAAACCGTTTTATCTTTCATCTCTTTTTCCCCAACAATTAACATATACGGAACTTTTTGCATTTGAACTTCTCGTATCTTATAACCTATCTTTTCATTCCTATCGTCTAAAGTTACTTCTACTGCAGATTTTTGAAGTTTTTTTACGACTTCTTCTGCGTAAGGTAAATGTGCATCCGTTATAGGAAGAACTACAACTTGCACTGGAGCAAGCCAAGTTGGAAAAGCTCCTGCAAAATGTTCAGTAATTATCCCTATGAACCTTTCAAAAGAACCAAAAAGCGCCCTATGAATCAAAATTGGAGTTTTCTTTTCTCCATTTCTATCAATATAAGAAAGATTAAACCTGAGAGGAAGCTGAAAATCAACTTGAATTGTTCCCATCTGCCACTGTCTTTTTAGACAATCTTTCATTTTGATATCTATCTTAGGTCCGTAAAAAGCTCCATCTCCCTCATTTACTTTGTAGTTTCCAGGTCCGCATAAACTATCGAGAACCTCTCTCAATCCTTCTTCGGCTTTATCCCACAAAGCCTTCTCACCCATATAATTATCCGGCCTTGTCGACAAAGAAAGCTCAAAATCAAGGCCAAATACCTTATATAGGCTTTTGACTATATTTATTATATCTTTAATTTCTTCTGAAATCTGTTCATCCGTAACAAAGTTATGTGAGTCGTCCTGCCTAAACATCCTGACTCTAAAAAGGCCATTAAGTTGACCAGATTTTTCGTTCCTATGTATAACGTCTATATCGCTTAGACGTATCGGCAAATCCTTATAGCTTCTAATTTTAGATGCAAATATTTTTATAGCATTTGGGCAGTTCATTGGCTTTAGAGCTTGTTGTCTTCCATCTGAATCCGTCAGCACAAACATATCTTCTTTGTAATGATCCCAATGTCCTGACGTTTTCCAAAGTTCACTGCTATTCAGCTGCGGCCCAGAAAACTCATCGTACCCTCTTTCTTTATGTTCCTGCCTCCAAAGGTCAATTAATCTGTTCATAATTTTAAAGCCTTTTGGAAGCCAATAAGCCATTCCAGGCGCCGTTTCATCAAAGAAAAACAAATCCAATTCTTTTCCAAGTTTTCTGTGATCTCTTTTTTTCGCTTCTTCTATCATTTCTATATATTCGTCAATTTGACTTGATTTTGGAAACGAGATAGCGTAAATTCTTTGTAGCATTTTATTATTTTCGTCGCCTTTCCAGTAGGCTCCTGATGATGATAAAATTTTTACAGCTTTCACTTGGTCAGTATTCATAAGGTGAGGTCCTGCACACAAATCAACGAACTCACCTTGTTTATAAAAAGAAATCTCCTCTGAAGAACCTATTGCTTTTATAAGTTCAACCTTATAAGGTTCCCCTCTTTTAGCCATAAATTCAATCGCTTCTTCGCGCGGAAAAACAAATCGTTCAATAGGTAAACTTTCTTTTATTATTTTCTTTATTTCACTTTCTATTTTTGAAATGTCCTCGTCTGTAAACGGTTTTTCTACATCAAAATCATAATAAAATCCCTCGTCAATCGGAGGCCCAATCGCGAGCTTAGCGCTTGGAAATACTCTTTTTACTGCTTGTGCCATAATGTGTGCACTCGTATGCCAATAAACCTTTTTCCCATCTTCACTGTCAAAAGTCAATATTTCAATCGAAGAATCTTTTTCTATTTTTTTAGTTAAATCAAAAATTTGTCCATCTATCACGGCTGCTAAAGCTCTTCTACCAAGACTATCACTTAAACTATATGCAACGTCTACAGCTCTTACCCCTACTTCACATTCCATTCTACTTCCATCTTTTAGTTTCAAGATAATCATGGCTGTTTATCCACTCCTAAACTTATTTAAATTTTGCCTCTTGTAAACTGCAATCGCTACATATGATATCATACCAAAAAGTATAATTGCAACTAAAGCCAAAGGATCATTTTGACCTCCTGTTTTTACCTGTATCCATAAGGCATTTATTTTCTGATTTATTTCATTTGGCAAATTCACAAAGACTTCTGAATTTTTTATAGTTTCGTCATCAGGATAAAATATTTTATTTGATTTTATATCTTCCGGAAGTTGATTATATGCTTCCTCCTGCGGGATGGAATAATTTGTGTAAATCGAATTTGCTAGAGCTATATCAGTTCTACACATAAAATTTATGTATTCTTCAGCTTCCCTTTTATTACCCGAACCTTTAGGAATACACATGGCATCTATAAACATGTTTGTCCCTTTTTTGGGAATAACAAACTCTACATCAGGGTTATTTTTTACCATTATTCCCGCGTCTCCTGAATAATACGGTGCTAAAGCTGCCTCACTATGCCCCATTTTGTCGTAGATCTGATCCATAACATAAGCTTGGACTAAAGGTCTTTGATTATCTAACTTTTGTTTTGCTTCTAAAATCTTTTCCATATCGGTAGTATTAATTGAGTACCCCAGACACATAAAAGAAATTCCAAAAGCATCTCTAGAATTGTCAAACATAAGAATCTTACCTGCATATTTTTCATTCCAAAGTATATCCCAATTTATTTGATCCAGTGGTTCATCTACCATACTTTTATTAACAAAAATTCCCATAAGCCCCCAAGTATAAGGTACCGAAAACTCATTTTGGGGATCAAAAGACCTATTTCTAAAATTCTCCCCTATAAACTGGTAATTTGGTATATTTTCAAAATCAAGCTTTTCTAACATATCGTTTTCTATAAGCCGGGATATCATATAGTCCGAAGGAATTATTACATCATACATAGCGCCATTCCCCGAAATTTTTGCAAAAAGCTCTTCGTTACTTTGGAATGTTGTATAGTTTACTTTTATCCCCGTTTCTTTAGTGAACTGAGCATTTACATTTATACTACCTTCTGTTCCATTTGATATATATTCTCCCCAGTTGCACACATTTATGGTCTTTTTCTTACTTGGCCCTTTAAAACTACATCCATACAAGAAAAAAACTGAAACAAAAGCAGCTATAAAAACAATTACCGTCTTTTTATTCCTTTTCACTTTAGTTTCTCCTTAAGATTATTAGACTTCATTTGCTTTACATTTACAATCACAAGCAAAACAAAAATAACAGTAAACAAAACAGTAGAAAGTGCGTTTATTTCTGGACTTACCATTTTTCTTGTCATTGAATATATTGCAAGCGGTAAAGTTTTTGTAGTTCCACTTGTAAAATAACTTATTACAAAATCATCAACGGACATAGTGAACGCGATCATAGCACCTGTTAAAATTGCCGGTATAGTTTCAGGTAAAACCACTTTAAAAAATGCACTGACCGGACCGCAACCTAAATCCTGAGCCGCTTCATATAAATTAGGATCCATCTGCCTAAATTTAGGCATAACGGATAAAATTACATAAGGTAAACAAAAGGTAGTGTGTGAAATAATCAAAGTGGTAAATCCTGGCTCCAGAAAACCCGCAAACTTACAAATAAAAACGAACAAAATCATAAGTGAGACACCTGTAACAATTTCCGGATTTATCATTGGAATATTCGTAACGTACATTATAATTTTTTTTTCAATTCCCCTAGTTTTCAAAATCCCAATTACAGCCACAGTTCCTAAAACAGTTGCAAGCAAAGAAGAAATAACTGCAATTACCAAAGTGTTTGAAAATGCACATAAAATTTCTTTATTTTGAAATAGCCTTACATACCATTTAAGTGTCCCTCCCGCCCATACCGATCGGCTTTTAGAGTTGTTAAATGAGAAAGCAATAAGAACAAATATAGGTATATAAAGAAAAATAAAGATAAGCGCCATATAAATCCGACTAATTATCCTCAATTTTGTCCCTCCATTCTATCTTGCTACATCATTAAAGTCTGTTTTTGACTGTCTTCTATATCGAATTTATTCATTATTCCCATACATATCATAATGATAATCATTAAAACTAGTGAAATTGCGGAACCAAGACTTGGATTATAAGTTGTACCTAAAAACTGCATTTCTATCAGGTCACCTATCAAGATATTGGCTCCTCCACCTAACATTTTTGAAATAATAAACGTGCTTACTGACGGAACAAACACCATTATTGTTCCTGAAATTACGCCAGGCAAACTAAGTGGAAAAATCACTTTAGAAAACACTTTTCTTTTATTTGCCCCAAGATCTTGAGCCGCTTCTATAACTTTTTTATCCATTTTGGCAAGAACAGAATATATAGGAAACACCATATAAGGCAAAAAATTGTAAACCATACCTATAATTACAGCCCAATGTGTATTTATAATTCGTATCTCTTTCAAACCAAAATATCTTAAAACAGCGTTCAGCAAACCGTTATTTTCTAAAATTGTTATCCAAGCATAGGTTCTAAGTAAAAAGCTCATCCACATCGGGATCATTAAAAATACAAGAACAATACTTTGTTTTTTTACATGTGCTTTAGATATAAAATAAGCCACAGGATAACCTAGAATAAAACAAATTAAAGTAGAAACAAAACCAAGCCAGATAGATCTTACAAAAACTGAAGAATACTGACCTACTTGAATTAAATTATTAAAACTTATTTTATTAGATGAATCTGTAAAAGCGAGAACAAACATAAGCAGCAAAGGTAAAACTGTAAAAAGTCCGGACCAAATCAAATAAGGAAAAAGTATTTTTTTCGATCTCATTTTTTGTCCACCTTTCCGGTTTTAATGGCTTGTTCTTGGTAAATCTCGTCACTAAACGCACTATAATCTCCAAATTCACCTGAATATTTGGACTTTTGCATTATGTGAATATCATCTGGCTCCAAAACCATCCCTATCTTATCATTTACATTTAGATACTGAGTCGTCTGTATCATCCATTTAAATCCGTTAACATCAACAATGGTTTCGTTATATACCCCTCTAAATGTCACAGAAGTTACAACCCCAAATATATGTCCTTCTTCTGGTTCAACAACTTCTATATCTTCCGGTCTTATAACAACATCAACTGGCTCATCCTTCCCAAACCCTTTGTCCAAACACTTAAAATTTCGTCCCTCAAAAGCAACCACATAATCATCTACCATTACACCGTCTATTATGTTGCTTTCCCCTATAAAATCTGCTACAAAGGCATTTATAGGTTCGTTATATATATCTTTTGGAGAACCGATTTGTTGTATAACACCTTTGTCCAAAACAACCACAGTATCAGACATTGATAGAGCTTCCTCTTGATCATGTGTTACCAAAATAAAGGTAATTCCGGTCTTTTGCTGTATTTCTTTTAATTCTGACTGCATATCTTTCCTAAGTTTTAAGTCAAGCGCTCCCAAGGGTTCATCTAATAAAACAACTTTCGGACTATTAGCTAAAGCTCTCGCTATCGCAACACGCTGCTGCTGACCTCCAGAAAGCAAACTTATATCACGATCTGCAAAACTTTCTAAGTTTACCATAGAAAGCATATCATATACTGTTCTTTTTATCTCGTCTTCCGGTTTTTTCTGTATTCTAAGTCCAAATGCCACATTATTATAAACATTTAAGTGGGGAAACAATGCATATTTCTGAAAAATAGTATTAACTTCACGTTTATGTGCCGGCAAATCCGTAACTCTTTTCCCTTCAAAAAATATATCTCCAGAATCCGGTTTCAAAAAGCCACCTATTATTCTAAGCGTAGTAGTTTTCCCACACCCAGATGGCCCCAAGAATGTAACAAACTCACCGTTTTCTATTGTTAAATTTAGTTTATCCAAAATCTTTTCACCATTGAAAGAAATAGATATATCTCTTAAATCTATAATTGGTTCTGCCACAAAATTCCCCCTCTGAATTCGTAATCATACACTAATCAGATTTAATTTTCCATTTTACACCATTTTGGGTATCTTCTAAAACAACATTTTTCTCTTTCAAAATATCCCTTATCCTGTCAGCTTCTTCCCAATTCTTGTTTTCTCTCGCACTCTGCCTGAGTTTTATTAGGTTTTCGATTTCCGCCTGATCAACTCCAGCAGATTTTTTAGTTTCGCTAGATGTTAAAAACCCAAGTATATCCATGAACTCATTAAACTGATAAAAAACAACCTCAAGAGCCTGCTTAGAAAGGGAATCTTTAGAAGTAAGTTTAGTATTGACGCATTTTATCATTTCAAAAACAGAGGCCAATGCGTCCGCAGTATTCAAATCATCATCCATAGAATTATAAAACTTAATTTTATAATTTTCTATGCTAAATTCAAAATTCTTATCTAAAATTTTTTGCTCATTTTTGGTAGTTTTTAACAAAAATTCTAAATTCTCCTTGAAATTATAAAGGCGACTAAGTGCAGACTTGCACTGCTGTATAGTTTCTAAATCATAATTTATGGGACTTCTGTAGTGAGAAGACAGCATCAAGTACCTTATAGGTTCATATCCATAATTTTCAGCAACAGAACGTACCGTTAAAAAATTTCCAAGTGATTTTGACATTTTTTTATTATCTATATTAATATAACCGTTATGCATCCAGTAATTGGAAAACTTTACTCCCGTATAACATTCACTTTGTGCAATTTCATTTTCATGATGTGGAAATATTAAATCTTGACCTCCACAGTGTATATCTATTGTGCTTCCTAAATATTTGGTTGCCATAGCTGAACATTCTATATGCCATCCAGGTCTTCCTTTTCCCCAAGGACTTTGCCAGAATGGTTCATTTTCCTTTACTGCCTTCCAAAGTGCAAAATCTAAAGGATCTTCTTTACTTTCTCCTGGACTTATTCTTGCGCCAGATTTTAGCTCATCTATAGATTGCCCTGAGAGTTTTCCGTATTCCTTAAAAGTCTTCACTCGAAAATATACGTCTCCATTTTTATCAGGATACGCATAACCCTTATCGACTAGCATACCAATCATATCAATAATTTCCGAAATATTTTCAGTTGCCTTTGGATTTTTAGTCGCTTCTTTTATATTTAGTCCTTTTGCATCTATTTTGTATTCTTCTATATATTTTTTCGCAACATTTTCATATGAAGTCCCTTCTTCTTCAGCTTTTTTTATTATTTTATCGTCTATATCTGTAAAATTCTGTATAAAATTTACCTTGTATCCCTTTTTTTCTAAATATCTTCTAAGAACATCAAAAACACATGCAGGCCTTGCATTGCCTATGTGGATATAATTGTAAACTGTAGGTCCACAGGCATAAATACTAACTTCATTTTCGTGAATCGGTATAAACTTCTCTTTTTTCTTAGTAAGTGTATTGTAAATATACAAAAAAATCACCTCTATGTCTTAAAAATCTCAATTTTCCTCTATAAATTTATAGTTTTCATAACAATATATTGCTCCGGACAAAATCGAAATGCCTACCGAAATCAAAATTGCTATATCTTTCAGGTATATTAAAAAATTACTTGACAATAAACTACAATCATCCAAAAAACTCAAAAGAACTAAAAATACTGTTATAATTTGCGTAATAGTTTTCATTTTTCCCCACAAATTCGCACATAAAACAGTTCCTTTTCGACTAGCAACAAGCCTAACAGATGTAACCGTAAACTCTCTTACAAGCATCAAAATCACAGCTACAGCACTTACTTTATGGAACTCTACAAAACAGACAAACGCAGACATTATCAAAGCTTTATCAGCAAGAGGATCGATAAACTTCCCAAAATCTGTTACTTTTCCTTGCTTTCTTGCAATTATACCATCTAAATTGTCGGTAATGCACGCGACAAAAAATACTAAGATAGACCATAAATAAAAACCATTTAGCAGCAATCCAACAAAAAAAGGTACAAGAACTAATCTGAAAATTGTAATTCTGTTTGCTATGTTCATAATTCCCCCTAAGTTTAATCGTTAACTTTTTAATTTTTTAATTCGCAAACCCCTACTAAATTATAGTCCTTATATTCATTTATCTTTACTTTTACAAATTCCCCGCTTAAGCTCTTAAAAGTTTCTTGATTTTCTGTACTAAAAAACACTTTTCCATCTACTTCTGGGGATTCCGATGGGCTTCTTCCAAAATAAAGCATAGTTTTATCGTCAAAACCTTCAACTAAAACTTCTATATAAGTTCCTACCAGATCTTTCCCTTTATTTTCTGAGATTTTTTCCTGAGTTTTCATAAGCTTTATACAGCGCTTTTCTTTTATTTCATCTGAAATTTGATCTGGTAAATTGAAAGCTTTTGTTCCTTCTTCCATAGAATAGGGAAAACATCCCATTTTATCAAATTTTATTTTTCTTACAAAAGATTCAAGTTCCAAAAAATCCTCTTCCGTTTCGCCAGGAAACCCACAGATAAATGCCGTTCTTAAAGTCAGGTCCGGAATTTTTTTTCGCATTTTTTTAATCAAATTCTCCAGTTGATTTCTGTCTCCTTCACGGTTCATGAGTTTTAAAATTCGGCTATTGCAATGCTGTAAAGGCAAATCTATGTACTTTACAATTTTCCTCTGATTTGCAATTAAATCCAAAAGTTCATCCGTTATTCGTTCTGGGTAACAATACATTAGCCTTATCCATTTTAAATCGTCAATTTCACAAAGTTTGTTTAGTAGATCGGGAAGTTCAATTTTTCCGTACAAATCTTGACCGTACCGCGTTGTATCTTGTGCTATAAGTAAAATCTCTTTCACTCCGCTTTTTACTAGTCTTTTTGCTTCATTTATTATATCTTCTTTAGGTCTACTTCTGAATCTTCCTCTAATCATAGGTATTGCGCAGTATGAACAAAAGTTATCACATCCATCCGCAATCTTTAAATAGGCAAAGTAACTAGGCGTGGTTAAAACGCGTTCCCCTCCGAGAGGCATAGCATCTTTTCTTCCGAATGAACTTACCTTTTTATCCTCAAAAACCTCATCGAGAATCTCTTTAATTTTACCATTTGATCCTATCCCAACCAATCCGTCAATTCCTGGAATTTCGCTCGTCAAATCACGTTTATATCTTTCTGCTAAACATCCTGTTACTATAATATGTTTTAGTCTACTTTTTTCAGACTTTTTAGCGTCAATTAACGCTAAAATCTCATCTATACTTTCCTCTTTAGCAGGACCTATAAATCCACAGGTATTCACTATTACGGCGTCTGCATCTTCTAAATTCGAAACTATATTGTATTTTTCTCCTCTTATTCGACCTAACATGAGCTCAGCATCAACTCTATTTTTCTCACAACCTAAGCTTATCATACCTACATTATACATCAACTTTAATCATCCTCTTTTATCTCTTCTTCAAAAGTAAACATCGCCCTTTTTATAGTTTCCCAACTATATCCTAATCTATTTAGTGCATTTATTGCTTTACTTTTACTTTTTTCATCATTAATCTTTCCCGAAAATCTTTTTTGAAGAAAAACCAGAGCTTGCTTTTCTTCGTCTACATTTATATCATTTAAAACTTGATCTATAATTTCCTCACTTATCCCTTTTTCTTTCAGTTTATATTTAACTCCCAAAATAGAAATCTTTTTTCTTAAAAAAAGTTCGTTTGCATAGTCTTTTGCAAAATTTTTATCATTAACAAGCCCTAAACTTTCCATTTTTTTTACAGTTAAATCTGCATAAGTCTCACAAGTTTCGCGCTTTATACGATCTTTTAATTCTTTCTTCGACCGAGCCCTATAAGACAACAAATTCAAAGCTTTTTGCTGAGCTTTAAAAAGATCTGATTCTTGTTTAATTTTTTCAAGTTTAGCTTCATCTATAGTTTCTCCCGCTTTTAGACCATTCTTAATCAAGATTTCAGTTTTTATACTCGTAAAATACTCGCCGTCTAGAAACAGAAAACTATTACCTCTTTTTCCCTTTTTTATCTGTGTTATTACCATTTTTATAAGCCTTTTCTATCATTCTACTTCAATATCTATTTTAGATTTACCTTCAGTCTTTTCCTCCTTTTCTTTTGGTTTTTCTGCGACTGGATTTGCTATATTTTTAGAAACAGACGGTTTTGCGTAAAGTTTTTCCGCACCATCTTTTACTTTTGTAGCAATTTCACTAGACAGTTCAGGATTATCCTTAAAATAAATTTTTACATTATCTCGTCCTTGCCCTAATCTTTGATCATTATAAGAAAACCATGCTCCGCTTTTTTGCACGATTCCAAGTCTAACAGCAAGATCCAGAAGTTCTCCTTCCCAAGAGATCCCTTGGCCATACATTATATCAAATTCTGCTTCTCTAAACGGAGGAGAAATCTTATTCTTTACAACTTTTGCACGAGTCCTAGACCCTATCATTTCACCATTTTGTTTTAAAGCTTCTATTTTCCTTATATCCAATCTGACGGAAGAATAAAATTTTAATGCCCTTCCTCCTGGTGTAACTTCAGGGTTTCCGTAAACAACACCAACTTTTTCCCTCAACTGATTTATAAAAATAGCTACACAATTAGATTTTGAAATTGCTCCGGCAAGTTTTCTTAAAGCTTGTGACATTAGCCTTGCTTGCAACCCGACATGTGAATCTCCCATTTCTCCTTCAATTTCAGCTCTGGGGACTAGCGCCGCAACAGAATCGACAACTATAATATCTATCGCTCCAGAGCGAACTAAAGATTCTGTAATTTCAAGTGCTTGTTCACCTGTATCTGGCTGGGAAACCAAAAGTGAGTTAACATCAACTCCCAATGCTCCTGCATAAACCGGATCTAAAGCGTGTTCAACATCAATAAAGGCTGCATTTCCACCATTTTTTTGCCCTTCTGCTATGCAGTGAAGTGCTAAAGTAGTTTTTCCGGACGATTCTGGACCATAAATTTCAGTTATTCTACCTCTTGGCAAACCTCCTATTCCAAGTGCGATATCTAAGGAAAGCGATCCTGTTGAAATAGCATCTACCTGCAAAACTTCACTTTGCCCGAGCCTCATAACAGCGCCTTTTCCAAACTGTCTTTCTATTTGTCCCAGTGCTGTTTCAAGCGCCTTATTTTTATCAAAAGCCATTTTTATATACCTCCAAAATTTAGCTTAGTTTTTTTATCCTTTCAGCTGCATCTACCGTACTCTCTCTCGTACTAAAAGCTGAGAGTCTAAAGAAACTTTCACCATTTTTTCCAAAACCTACACCAGGAGTTCCTACAACATTAGCTTTTTCCAGAAGATGATCAAAATACTCCCATGAACTCATACTATTTGGACATTTAAACCAAATATATGGAGAATTTTTCCCTCCGATAAACCATATTCCCAAATCCTTCATTAAATTAGAAATTATTTTTGCATTTTCTTTATAGTAATCTATATTTTCTTTTATTTGCTGTTTTCCTTCACTCGAAAATACTGCTTCTGCCCCTTTTTGAACAACATAAGGAACGCCATTAAACTTAGTCGTTTGGCGTCTGAGCCACATTTTGTTTATGTTCATGGACTCACGCTGGAGCTCTTTCGATATAACTGTATATCCACATCTTGTCCCCGTAAATCCCGCTGTTTTAGAAAAAGAACACATCTCAATTGCACATTTTTTAGCGCCACTAATCTGGAAAATACTTCTAGCGAGATCTTCTTCCCCAACAAAAGCCTCATACGCAGCATCATAAAGAATAATTGCATCATTATCTATGGCGTAGTTAACCCATTTTTTTAGTTGATCTTTACTGTATGCTGCTCCAGTTGGATTGTTCGGAGAACAAATATAAATTATATCAGCCTTAATATTATCATCAGGTACAGGCAAAAAACCATTTTCTTCATTTGCGTCAAGGTAAATAATTTCCCTACCGTCCATTATGTTTGTATCGACATAAACTGGGTAAACGGGATCCGGAATCAAGACTGTGTTCTTTTCGTCAAAAAGATCTAAAATGTTTCCCAGATCACTTTTAGCTCCATCACTTACAAAAATTTCATTTTTATCTATTTCTACTCCCAATTCCTCGTAATTTTTGCAAATTTTTTCTCTTAAAAACTCGTATCCTTGCTCGGGACCATAACCTCTAAAAGTTGCAGCTTCTCCCATTTCATCTACCGCTCTGTGCATTGCTTCTACAACTGCAGGACACAGTGGTCTAGTTACATCCCCTATTCCCATCCTCACTATATCTGCATCCGGATTCTTTGATTTGAATTCAGAAACTCTTTTCGCAATCGTAGAAAATAGGTAACTTTCCTGTACATTTTTATAAAATTTGTTCATTTTCATTTATTTTTCCTCCCAAGCGCAGCCTCCACCAAACCTTTAAATAGCGGATGTGCGTGATTTGGCCTACTTTTAAATTCTGGGTGATACTGCACTCCAACGAAAAAGTTATTTTCTGGGATTTCTACTGCTTCCACTAAAAGACCATTTGGAGATGTACCAGAAATTTTCATTCCAGCATTCTCAAATTTTTCCCTAAACTCGTTATTAAATTCGTATCTATGACGGTGCCTTTCCTTTACTTCAGAATTTTCGTATATCCTACTTAAAATTGTATCTCTTTTTACTTTACATGGATACGCTCCAAGTCTCATTGTTCCACCTTTTGAAACTATTCCCTGCTGATCCTGCATAAGGTCTATAACTAAATTTTTACTTTCTGGATCGAATTCGCTCGAATTTGCATCTTTTAGCCCTAAAACGCTCCTCGCAAACTCAATAACAGCAGCTTGCATCCCCAGGCAAATTCCCAAAAACGGCATATTATTTTCCCTTGCATATTTCACAGCTGTAACTTTACCTTCCAGACCCCTATTCCCAAATCCACCGGGAACTAAAACTGCATCACAATCAAAAAGTAAATCCCCCACTGTATAATCAGTTACAAGTTCCGAGTCAACCCATTTAATTTCTATTTTTGACCCAAGTTCAAAACCGGCATGATTCAAAGCCTCAGCAATAGAAAGATAAGCATCATGAAGTTTTACATATTTCCCTACAATCGCTATTGTCACCTGCTTATCTCTTTTCTCAATCCTATCTAGCATACTGTTCCATTCAGAAAGATCACACTCTTTACAGTCGAGTAAAAGTTCCCGGCAAACTATATCTGAAAAGTTACTTTCTTCAAGCATAAGTGGCACAAGATACAAAGATGGCAAATTAACATTACCGACTACACAATCAGGCTTTACATTACAAAAAAGCGATATCTTCTTCCGGATGTCGTCTCCTATCGGTTCAGTGCACCTAACCACTATTATATCTGGATTTATCCCGAGCGACATTAGTTCTTTTACAGAGTGTTGCGTAGGTTTAGTTTTATATTCTCCGGATCCAACTATATACGGAACCAAAGTTACATGTATAAACAAACAGTTTTTTCCCCCGACTTCAAGCCGTATTTGTCTTATTGCTTCTAAAAATGGCTGACTTTCAATATCTCCAATAGTCCCACCTATTTCAGTTAAAACAATATCTGCTTCTGATTTTTCCCCTACAGAATAGATAAAATTTTTAATTTCATTTGTTATATGAGGAATTACTTGTATTGTTTCGCCTAGATACTTTCCATCTCTTTCTTTATTCAAAACATTCCAGTAAACTTTTCCTGTAGTAAGATTTGAAAATTTGTTTAGGTTTTCGTCTATAAATCTTTCATAATGACCTAAATCTAAATCAGTTTCAGCTCCGTCTTCTGTCACAAAAACTTCTCCGTGTTGGTATGGACTTATAGTCCCAGGATCCACGTTTATATAAGGGTCAAGTTTTTGAGCCGTAACCTTAAGTCCCCTGGATTTTAGAAGCCTACCAAGAGATGCTACAGTAATTCCCTTACCAAGTCCTGAAACAACTCCACCTGTTACAAAAATGTACTTCGTCATATTTCTATTTCTCCTCTAAAAACTTCTTCTGCTGGTCCCGTCATACAAACTCTTTTGTTTTTGTATTTTATTACTAAATCTCCACCTTTAAGCTTTACTCTTATATCTTTCCCTTCCTTGAAAAAGCCATTTTCCACGGCAGCTACTACTGAAGCACACGCACCCGTTCCACAAGCAAACGTTTCCCCACTTCCTCTTTCCCAAACTCTCATAAAAATTTCATTATTTTCACCTATTTCAACTAGTTCTGTGTTAACACCTTCCGGGAAAAGTCCACTATTCTCAATCTCTTTTCCGACTTTTTCTACATCAGCGTTTAAGACATTTTCGCAAAAAATTACACAGTGTGGATTTCCAACCGAAACGCAGTTAATTTCATAATTTTTTCCGTTTATTTCAATTTTTTCAGAAACTATCTTTTCACTTTCAATTTTGACGGGTATATCTTTAGCTGAAAACCTCACTTCTCCCATATCAACTTTTAAAATAGAAACCTTTTTATCACTTTCTATTAAATCTACTTTTCTAACACCACTTAAAGTATCTATTCTCATGTTTTTTGAAGAAGACAAACCGTTGTCAAATAAAAATTTCCCGACGCATCTTATTCCATTCCCGCACATTTTACCTTCACTGCCGTCTGCATTAAAAATCCTCATTTTTGCGTCAAAATTTTCCGACCTGCAAACCAAAATAATTCCATCTGCTCCTATTGATTTTCGTCTATCGGACAATTTTACACTAAGTTTTTCTGGATTTAATATATCATTTTCAAAACAGTTTATATAAATATAATCATTTCCACAACCATGCATCTTAGTAAAATCTATTTTCATTTTTCCTCCAAAAGCAACAATCATAATTTTATATTTTAACTTAAAAATACTTGGTTTACAAGCATAAATCTCTATTTTCCACACTTGTATCTGTTGTTCTTTATCATTCTGTACTCTCTAACTCTTTTAATTCTTACTTTATTTTTTATAAATTTTCCAAACAAAAGCGTGAACAAAACCAAAATAACAAAAAATATAAAAAACAAAAATTCTTTGCAAAAAATGATATCCCGGATGCTTTCAAAAATAAACACAAAAAAATTTAAGTTTACGGTCTCACTTGAAACCAAATTAAACTCTAAAAGAACATTACCACCAAAACTAAATTTAGCTTTTGCAACTAAATCACCGGCTTCTACAGGGGCACTCACAAAATCTGGACAAAAATACTCTAGAGTTAAATCGTCAAGTTTCATATCTTTCAAAAGAACAAGTTTAACATTTTCTTCGGCATTCAATATAATTTTATCTTTTTTCCATGCATACCTTAGTTTAATTTGATTTATCGGATCACTCCTTTTTATTAAAGTTTTTACAGCTAAATTTTTAAAAGCCCAATCATAAAGTTTTTTTGTCTCTATCATGGCAATATTTTCTTTTATTTTATCGCCATTTACATCAACTTCAGGTCCTCCCATAGCCACACAAACATAAGTTGTTCCACTTTTTTCAGCACAAGAAACTAAACAGCGACCCGCTTCATTATGCCATCCGGTTTTTATACCTTTTACATAGGGATAATAATAATCTTTTTCACTAGGCTCAAGCATTTTATTTGTGTTTTCGAGATCACCTCTCGAGTCATGAAAAACTTTATATCTTCTTTTGCCGCATATCTCCATAAAATAAGGAAGGTTCATAGCGTATCTTGTTATTTTATACATATCACGCGCAGTACTATAATGGTCACTAGAATAAATACCGTCAGGATTTGTAAAATTTGTATCCGTGCACCCTATTTCT
Source organism: uncultured Eubacteriales bacterium (assembly GCA_965120375.1). Lineage (GTDB taxonomy): Bacteria > Bacillota > Clostridia > Oscillospirales > Acutalibacteraceae > CASPLG01. Next base: position 164,908 of record CBCPMW010000005.1, read on the forward strand.
GTTGACTTTTTGTTCATCATATTAACAAAATTTTCTATACCGCCACTTGATCCCACATGATTAGCTAAAACAAGTGCTGCATCATTACCTGATCTTATCATTAAACAGTGCAAAAGATCCAAAACAGTGAGTTCATCTCCATCTTTAAGACCTGCAACAGAGCCCTCTTTGTCAACCAGATCCAAGATCCATTTTTTCACAACTACTTTTTCCAATTCTATATCTTTTACATTTTCTGAAACGACTATATATGTCATTATTTTTGTTAAAGACGCCATACTTCTTCTCTTATCTGGATTTTTATCAAAAACTACCATCTCTGTATCAGTATTAATCATCAAGATAGAGTCAGTCTTAAATCCATCTCCATTATAAAATGAAAATGCTTTACACCGCGAAAAAAATAGTACTACAAAAAGGAAACTAAAAAAAACAAACACTGACATCTTCTTCATTAACTTTTATTCGCCAGCCTTTCTAATATAATCAACCTTTACTCCATATTAATATTTTTACTCCTAAATTTTTTGTATATAACTGCCGCAATTATAATCATAGCCATAAGCGCAAAAAAAACTGAAATTATCGCACTCTGAGTAAATCCTGCCAAAATGTAACCTATTAAAGAACAAAATGCAACCAAGCAAGCGTATGGCATTTGCGACGAAACATGATCCATGTGATTACAGCCGGCTCCCATAGAAGACAAAACCATGGTATCTGAAATTGGCGAACAGTGATCTCCAAAAACTGCTCCAGAAAGCGTTGCAGAAAGTGCTATAACTGTAATTTCTGGTGAAAATTTTTGGCAAATAGCTGCAACAACCGGAATCAATATCCCAAAAGTTCCCCAAGAAGTCCCCAAAGAAAAAGAAAGAAACCCCGAAACCAAAAACACAAAAACCGGTATATAAGCCGGGTCTACATTTGAACTTGCTGTCAAGTCACTTATATAAACTCCCGTACAAATCAATTCCCCACATATATCGCTCATCGTCCATGCAAGAGCAAGTATCAAAAATGCGGGAACCATCGATTTCATTCCTTGGTTCACTCCGTCCATGAACACTTTGAACGACAATACTTTTCTAGGCACAAACATCAAAAATGCCGCCAAAAGAGCACTCACTGCTCCAACAGTTATAGATAAACCCGAATTAGTACTACCTAAAGCGTGATAAAAAGTAGTTCCACCTTTAAAAAATCCGCCTGTTTCAAGCATCATAAGCATTGAAACCAAAATAAGTACGATAACAGGCAATAAAAGATCCCAAACTGTCCCTTTCTCAGATATATAGCTATATTCCTCTTCTTTATCAATCTCTTCAGGTCTTGTTGTGAACAAATCCCCTTTAACCAAAGCATTATACTCAAAAACTTTCATAGGACCAAAATCTATTCCAGATAAGCACAACATAAAGACAAAACATATCGTAAGTATTGCGTAAAAATTATACGGAATTGTCCTTATAAACATTGTCATTCCGTTTAATTCTGCATTTTCTAAGCAAGAAACAATAGACGCTGCCCAACTTGATATCGGCGCAATAACACAAACTGGCGCTGCCATAGCATCAATAATATAAGCAAATTTAGCGCGAGAAACCCTATGTTTATCGGTAATAGGCCTCATAACTGTTCCAACTGTTAAACAATTAAAATAGTCATCTATTGCAAGAAAAATCCCAAGAAATGCTGTAGCAATTTGTACAGCTTTCCTAGATTTTATCTTTTCTATCGCCCATTTCCCATATGCTCTAGATCCACCTGCAATTGTAATGACATGAACCAAAGCTCCAAGCATAGAACCAAAAATTATTATATAAATGTTTTCTCCGATACTTTTAGACATAACAACAAAAACTATTTTGACTGCTTCCAAAAAAGCACTTTGTGTAGCAATGCAATAAATAATAGATCCTGAAAAAATACCTACAAGCAAAGAAACTACAACTTCTTTAGTTATTATTGCTAAAACTATAGTCAAAACCGGAGGTAAAACAGATAATATGCCAGTGTAGACCGGAATCATGGTTTCCAAACTCTCCTAAACTAGAAAATATTTAACACGGAATGATTTTACCATAAAATTCACATATTTACAATACTCGGCATAAATTTTACTACAAAACAACAGAATTAGAAATATTTACTGGCATAAAACAAAGTATTTTTTCAACTAAAATTATTTTTTATCTTCAATATATTCCCTCAAAGTCCTCAAAAACACATAATTACTCGGGCATCTCTTTAGCCTTCCAAATAAATCAGTGTATTTTCTATTTTGCTTCTCGTGTGCTTTTAATATAGCATTATGCAGACACGCATCCACACATTGAACCGTCGTATAATTATTATCCGCAATCTCCCCGCTTATCTCCTTTAATCTCAGTCCTCTCTTACTTTTCAACATAATATTTACAGCTTCAACTGCATAATCGTACCCTGAGAGTTTTGTAGGTATTCCTATATCTTTCATACAAATATTAATACTTTTAGCATCAAACAAGCTTTCACTTTTTTCACTAAACACAGAAATTATTTTTTGCTTTAGAAAAGCTAAACTCACAGGCTTCATAACGTAATAATCCGCTCCACATTCAAAAGCCTTGTTAACAACTTTTACATCACCGACACCTGACAGCACTATCACCTTTATTTTGGAACCATTAGCCTTTTTTATATTTTTTACAACTTCAAATCCATCAAATTTCGGCATTATAAAATCAGTTAAAACTATATCTGGGTAGTCTTCCTTTACTTTTTCTAGCCCCTTGTATCCATCCAGTACAAAACCACAAAAATCAATCTCCTTGCATGAAGAAAAAAACTCACTTAGCATCCTGCAATCATCTAAATTATCGTCTATAACCAATAATTTTATTCTATTGTTTTTGCATTTTGCCACACACAAACATCCTCCTTGAAACTCAAATCCTCTAAAACATCCCTCATACATGTACTATCAACCGCATTTTCACTTAAATAATAAATCAATTTCTCGACCATTTCCTTTTTGTCTGATATAGCATCCACAATTTCAGACAAAGTCTCATTACCAATATTAGTTACTATTTTAATTCCATAAAACACTTTACCCATTTTGTTGGATTTACATAAATAATAGCTCACAGTTTTCTTAACATCGCCACTTAGATTATAAGGTAATTTCTTCACACAAATATTAACGAATTCCACACTCAATACCGCCTTGTAAAAATTTTCTGTATCCTGATTATAAACATTGATCTACTCTTTTTTCAATCCAAAATAACCTAAAATAATCTAAAACTTCATAAATAACATTTCAATACACAATCTCACACATTTTCAAGTTTTTCATCCAGACATTGAAACCTTAATTTTATTTTTAGTTGTAAAAATATTTACTCATGCAAACATCATGACTTTATATAGTTTTAATTCTTGACTAAATTTTCAATACATTATAAAATGTAAGAAAATCTGTACTTGTTGAAGGTAAAAATATGAAAAATTTATATATAATTTTGACTTTATTCTGCACATTAGCAGTTTTATATAGAATTTTTAAAATAAAAACCGATAATCTATTAAAACTATCACAAATTGCTCTTTTTTCTTCCATAGCGACTATAGGCAGATGTTTTATGTTTTTTATACCAAATTTTAATCCTTTTTTACCAACCATAATATTATCTTCGGCAAATATGGATAAAAACTATGGTTTTTTAATTGGATCTTTAAGTATTTTCGTATCAAATATATTCCTAGGTCAAGGCCTTTGGACTCCTTGGCAGATGTTAGCCGCAGGGTCGGTTGGTTATCTATCAGGATTGTTATTTTTTAATAAAAAAATAAGACCAACTATCACAAAATTAGTCCTATTTTCGATAATCTGCATAGTTTTCATTTACTCTGCAATTATGAACATTTCGTCACTACTTCTACTCATAAATAGTAACAATCTCAAAGTGATTTTTACATATTTCTTCTCATTCATCACAATCGACTCTTTATACGCGGCGCTCTCTACAACATTTACTATAACTCTATACAATCCCATCGTAAATACTGTTCGAAAGTTTGACAAAATCTCTGAAAGATAATTGCTCCGGCCTGCTAATCTCAGGAATAGCAGAATCAAGCAAAACTTTGGCTATTTTCTTCTTTTCACACCCAAACTCCGTACTCAAGGAATTCAGTAAAGTCTTCCTCCTGTACATAAATGTTGCTCTAACCACTCTGAAAAAAGTATCTTTATCTATTACTTCGTTAGATTCCCCAAAAACTTTATCTATTTTTATAACACTAGAGTCAACTTTCGGCACAGGAAAAAAATCATTTCTCCCAACACTAAAAAGAATTTTAGGCTTAGAATAGTAACGAACTGCCAAACTAATCGCTCCGCAACTCCTACTTCCGGGTACAGCACAAATCCGATTAGCTGCCTCCTTCTGAACCATCAGAGTCAGTGAATTAACATTGATTTCTTCCAAAAATTTCATTAAAATCGGCGAAGTTGCGTAATAAGGTAAATTAGAACAAACTCTCACATCTGAGCAATCCCCGAATTCAACACGAATAAGATCATTTAAGTCAGTCTTTAGTACATCCCGATTAATAATTTTAACATTCCCATAATCAGCTGTCGTCTCAGAAAGTATAGGAATTAGTCCACTGTCCAGTTCAAACGAAACTACTTTTTTAGCTCTTTTAGCAATCTCACACGTCAGTATCCCTAACCCCGATCCAACTTCTATTACTCCCGTTGTTTCGATTACACCACTCTGATCCACCATACTAGGGCAAACATTCCGATTAATTATAAAATTTTGTCCTAACGATTTAGAAATTTTAAAACCATACTTATTTAGTAATAACTTAATATCTTCAATTTTATACAAACTATACATAACTATCTTTAAATTAATGTCACATTTCCAAAAATAAAAAACTAGCCTACGCTATCTCTACAGTCGCCCCTGCTTCTTCCAGCTGTTTTTTAATGTTTTCAGCATCTTCCTTAGAAACTTTTTCTTTCACTTTCTTCGGAGCCTCATCAACGAGTGATTTTGCGTCCTTCAAGCCTAGACCTGTTACCTCTTTAACAACTTTAACGACTTTTATTTTGTTCCCTCCTGCTTCTTTGAGTACAACATCAAACTCAGTTTTTTCCTCTGCTTGAGCTACACCTGCGCCTGCTGCCGGAGCTGCCGCTACCGCCACTGGAGCTGCCGCAGATACCCCAAACTCTTCCTCAAGCGCTTTAACCAGTTCTGCAAGCTCAAGAACGGTTATAGATTTTATCTCTTCAATTAATTGTTTAACTTTATCTGACATGTCTAAAATACCTCCAAAATTTAATATAAAATTATGCACTTTTCTTCTCTTGAATAGCACTCAATAAAAATACGAAATTTCTAAGCATACCGTTGAGCACTCCCGCAAATCCTGAAATCGGCGCCTGTATACCTCCAATTGCCTTCGCAACAAGAACCTCTTTCGGTGGAAGTTTCGCAAGCTCCTTAATTTCATCAGCCGTCACGGATTTTCCATCTATAAATCCAGCTTTTATCTCATAGAAGTCATTTTCTTTAGCGAAATTGTATAATATTTTCGCCGGAGCAATATAATCACTATCGGAAACTGCCAAAGCTGTACTTCCACTCAGAACATCCTGAGGAACATCGATATCTACAAGTTCCACTGCCCTACCCAACATAGTATTTTTGATAACCGAGTACTTCACCTTATTTTCACGCAATTCCTTCCTAAGCTTCGTATCGGCTTCAACAGTGATACCTTTGTAAGAAACTATAACACCTATGCAACTCGACTTTAAATCTTCCGCTATTTTCTCAACAATTGCCTTTTTCGCTGCTAACGCCTTTTCATTTGGCACTAAACGCACCCCCTTTGCCTACTAAACTCCTTACGCAAACACAAGCCGGCAGTGCCACAAGGACAAAGCCAGCTTAAGTCATACTTACATATAACAGAACAAAGCAACTAAATCCTCGGCAGGCAGACCTTAATCTTTATGCAAACGCACCTACTGTCTTTGGACAAACAGCGATAGGATTTTATCACAAATTTTATCTAATGTCAAGTAAATTTACCCAATTTTATTTGGATTTATTTTTATCCCAGGTCCCATAGTAGAAGAAACCACACACGACCTAATATACTGCCCTTTAGCAGCATCTGGCTTTGCCTTTATCACAGCACTAATCAATGCATCAAAATTTTCAAAAAGCTTTTCTGGGCCAAATGAAGCCTTTCCAATTGGGCAATGCATTATATTTGTTTTATCCAACCTATATTCAATCTTACCGGCCTTTACTTCTTTGACTGCATTGAAAATATCAGAAGAGACAGTTCCCGCTTTTGGATTAGGCATAAGACCCCTAGGACCAAGAATCTTCCCCAGACGACCCACAAGTCCCATCATATCAGGAGTTGTCACTAAGACGTCAAAATCTAACCAGTTCTCACTCTGTATCTTTTTAACCATATCATCAGATCCGACATAATCAGCTCCTGCCTCTTTCGCAAGTCTCTCATTTTCTCCGCTGCAAATGGCCAAGACCCTTATATTCTTACCAGTACCATTCGGCAACACAACCGCACCGCGAACTTGTTGGTCAGCATGCCTAGAGTCGACTCCCAACTTGACATGCAGTTCAATTGTTTCGTCAAATTTAGCCTTAGCTGTTTCAACACAGAGTTTCATAGCATCATTAGCACCATAAAGCGTATTTCTATCAAATAATTTAGAACTCTCTACATGTTTTTTCCCATGTTTCATCAATTTTCCTCCCTAAAAAGTGGTTAACTCGGACAAAAATTCCTCCCACCAGAAAACTCAATCAACTACCTCTACTCCCATACTTCTAGCTGTCCCAGCTATCATGCTTATTGCAGACTCTATGCCCGAAGCGTTCAAATCTGGCATCTTGTGATTTGCAATCTCTTCAAGCTGCTTTCTCGTAATTTTCGCAACTTTAGTTTTATTTGGCACCCCGGAACCCTTCTCAATGGAACAGGCTTTCTTTATCATAACGGCTGCTGGCGGAGTTTTTGTTATAAAATCAAACGAACGATCCGCATAAATATTTATAACAACCGGAATTATCGTTCCCATATCATTCTTGGTCTTGTCATTAAATTCTTTAGTAAAGGACATAATATTAATGCCATGCGGTCCCAAAGCCGAACCCACTGGCGGAGCAGGAGTTGCTTTCCCTGCCGGTATTTGTAATTTCACTATAGCATTTACTTTTTTTTCCAATATTTACACCTCCGTAGTTTCTTCTCCCATAAAGGAGCGTTTTACCTGCACTAAAAAATTTTTAGGTGCACCTCAGTCCTCAAACTTTTCTATATCACTCAGAGCAAGCTCCACCTGAGTTTCTCTTCCAAACATGGAAACCGTAACCTTAACAATTTCCTTTTCTTTGTCAATGTGGTCAACACGCCCAATAAAATCCTTCAAAGAACTATTTGTTATTCTGACTGAGTCACCCTCTTTGTAATCAACTTTAACATTAACAAGCTTTATTCCAAGCTTTGCAACCTCTTCCTCAGTCAGAGGCACCGGCTTAGTACTTGATCCAACAAATCCAGTACATCCCCTAACATTCCTGACAGTATACCACGAACTATCAGTTACTATCATCTTAACTAAAACATAACCTGGAAATATCTTTTTTTCAACTTCCCGTCTTTTGTTGTCCCTAATCTCAACTACCGTCTCTGTCGGGACATGTATATCCTGTATCAAATCCCCTAGCTTTTTAGTTTCAACTATAGTTCTTAAATCTGAAGCAACTTTGTTTTCATAGCCAGAGTAAGTATGTACCACATACCATTTAGCTTCTTCAACTGTTTCTTTTTCCATAAAACTTTCCCTTCGGACTTACTTTTACCTTGAAACTGACATTATCAAGCTCAAAATCTGCGTCATACCCATATCCAATAAAAATACAAATATCCCGATAACCAGAATCATCGCGAAAACTACCCCTGTATTTTTAAAGGCTGTTTTCGGCGTAGGCCACGCTATTCTTTTGACTTCATTTTTGTAATCTACAAAAAAAGTTTTCATTTTATTAAATATGTTAAACTTCTCACCTACCATTAACTCTGATCACCTCCAAAGCTATTTAGTCTCCATATGATCAACATGTTCTCTACAAAATTTGCAAAATTTACTAAGAGTAATCCTAGATGGCACATTTTTTTTGTTTTTTGTTGTCGAATAATTATGCCTTTTGCATTTTGTACAAGCAAGTGTTATTTGTTCATTCATATCGGCACCTCCAATTATATCAACTTAATTGTGTTCTACCTCCCTCACCATGGGATAACCGAGGATCCCACCAGAGGTAGTAAAGATTCTATCACATATATTCCCTGCGGTCAAGCTATTTTAATAAATTTACCGCTGTCACATCTAATTTGATGAAAATTTAAGAACAAACCTTTTAATTTTATCCACTTTGCTAATTTTGATTTCTTTATCCTTATATTTCGCAACAGCACCCCAACTTGCATTTAACTCATCACTTATATACTTTTTCGCTACTTCTATCGCATTTTCATCTCTTATTTCATTCATTATTCCCATTGTTATAAGACTTCTTATATTTAAAGAGGAATTTTTATACAGATCACTCAAAAGCTTGAACAGTTTTTCTATCCTCTTTTCGTCTTTTGGGTCAGAAATCAAAGTTAAAATTTTACTTACAACAAACTCCTTTACAAATGCAGCCCCGCGAAATTCAGAATAGGACTCTCTTTCTAGAAGAATCTTACCCCGAAGATCTGGGAAAATAGTAGCTAATCTGTTTGCAAAAAACAATGAGTCAGACGCCATACTAGAGTACATTTTCCTACGGCTGGAACTGCTCAAAATTGCAGACCCCGGACCACAAATAGTATCGACAAAATCACTACAAATAAAATTTAAGTCTTTAGTCAGAACAGTTTCTTCAAAAAGCCAAGATGACAACCTACTCCACTCGGAAGAATCCAGATCTTCAGATTCTTCTTTTTGATCTAAATACACTCTATTTTCCTCAGGGCAAAATTCTATTTTATAAACCATATTTTTGCTAGAAAACACAGCTAAATTTTTAGATTTTTCAACTTCTACTACTTTTTTACCTAAATTATTGCGAACTAACTTCAGCAAATCATTAAAATTGTCACTCAAAAGAATTTCACTTCCAGGATATAAATTTCATTTTTGATTGTATCACATAAAAAAGAATTTGTCACGTACAAAATACTACTTCAACTAAAAAAGCCCTCTTTTAAACCAATCCCATTTTTTAACATCTCCATCACTTTTGTCACTATTTTCAAATTTTGATTCAGGCATCTGTATACGTTTCAACACTTCTAAAACTGTATCCTGTCCACGCTGATTGCTCGATCCAGCTGAAACTTTATAGAGTTCAGAATCAAAAACTCGTTCTCCTTTGTTGAAATAATCATCTTCGTTGTATACTGAGCATTCTCCCTCTTTTATGGACCTAACTCTTTCCTCTATTTCCCTATATTGCTCACTACTTATGTTTATTCCATAACTTTTGAACAGTTTTATTTTTTCTTCTATGGATTCACATTTTTTAAATTCATTCTCAAATTTCCCGTCTCTAACAGCTTCCATTAGATCATTAATAGACATACTCATCATCCCTTTCTCACTTTTTGTATATAATATCATTATTATTTGTGTTTTTCAATATATATATTACTATTTTTATCATATTTTTATATGTAATATATCCATCTTTTCATAAATAAATCAAATATAAATTTACATGGTATTTATCTTCATAACACAGATAAAAATAACTTTTGGGAACAAAAAAATGGAGGTGATAATATGAAAAAATTTTTTAAGTTTATTGCGGTCTTTTCATTTTTCTTATGCCTTTCTTTTTTCGGAGAATGCATACTGGTTTCGAATGTAATCCCCAGTATATATCATATAACAGATGAATCCGATATAATATTATCTGAAACTATTCCTATAAAAATAAGTACAAATTCAGAAAAAAATTTTTCTAATTTGGACAAAAATGAAACATTTTATACTGCTAAAGGACAAGTTACTCTTTTGAACATATTTCCCATAAAAACAGTGGAAATGCATCTTACTGAAGAAAAAACTGTTACCCCATGTGGCACACCATTTGGAGTAAAATTATTCATAAACGGACCAATTGTAATTAGTACCGCTGAAGTTAAAACTGAAACAGGTTTGTTCAGCCCTGCTAGAGACAGTGGTATAAAAAAATCTGACATCATTTTAGAAATAAATGGACAAAAAGTAAAAACAAATGAAGAACTAGCACAACTAGTAGAATCTAGCGACGGAAATATAATAAATATCTCTGCTTTAAGGGGAAATTTACCTTTAAATTTTACTGTTAGACCTGTCAAGTGTTTAGATGATAAAACATATAAAATAGGTATGTGGGTTCGGGATAGCTCGGGTGGCATAGGAACCCTAACCTTTTATGACCCCAAAAATAACACGTTTTCAGGACTAGGTCATGGTATATGCGATATAGATACTGGAGATCTCCTTACCCTAGAACATGGCGATATTATGGATGCTTCCATAGACGAAATTGTACCAGGAAGTGTTGGAATCCCTGGAGAACTTAGAGGATCTTTTATTGGAACAGATCCTATAGGAAATCTTAGCGCTAATACTTTAACGGGAGTGTACGGAAAACTTTATCAGCTTCCAATAGCTGAAAACCCAATAAAGGTCGCAATGAAACAACAAGTAAAAACCGGTTTGGCAAAAATTTTAACAACTATAGAAGGAAAAACTCCTAAATACTATGATATAAATATAGAAAGTGTAAATTATAACGAGAATCATCCTACAAAAAACATATTAATATCGATAATTGACCCTGAACTACTTGAAAAATCCGGTGGAATCGTTCAAGGTATGAGTGGCAGTCCGATAATTCAAAATGGTATGCTTATCGGCGCAGTAACGCACGTTTTTATCAATGAACCAAAACGGGGATATGCAATATTTTCTGAAACCATGTTGATACAATCGCGTGAAATTTTTAGAACAATTAACAAAATAATTGCTTAATTAAAGAACAAAAATAGTAATTCACATAAATATTCTCCATAAATTGGAAAATACTTGATATAAATGTAAATATATGGTATTTTAAACCTCGTAAACTATTTTTAGGAGGAATTTAAGTGAAAAATCTCGCAAAAATTCTAATTGTAAGCGAAAAAACCGGCACTTACATCGACCTACAAGCAAGCCTCAAAAAGCAAAACTATGAAACTGTATTCGTCCCTCAAAATGGTACAAAAACTACCAAGTCAATTTTACAAATTAGACCAGATGCAGTAATAATTGACACAAATACTGCAGACGCTAAAGAAATAATTCCATCTGTAAAAAAAGGAGCACTGGAAAATAGCCCCATTTTCGTCGTAATTTCAAACAGCAAAAGTGAACTATCTGAACTTAAAGCTATAACATCCGGTATATCTCTCTTTTTAACTAAACCATTTAATCCCACAGAAGTAACAGAAAATATAAAAAAGCTAATTTCATGCAGCGAAACATATCAGAATCTGAAAAAAAGCAACTACGACTCAGATAAAGTCCAAGAAAAAAACATCGAAATAGAAGTCACAGATATACTACACCAAATCGGCGTTCCAGCCCACATAAAAGGGTATCATTACCTAAGATATGCTATAGTAATGTCGACCGAAAATCCAGATATAATAAACGCCGTAACCAAGCAACTTTATCCTTCCGTTGCAAAAAAATTTTCCACAACATCATCACGGGTTGAAAGAGCCATACGGCACGCAATAGAAGTAGCCTGGGATCGAGGAGATATAGATATCCTAAATTCATATTTCGGATATACTATCCATACATCAAGAGGAAAACCCACAAATTCCGAATTCATAGCCATGATAAGTGACAAACTTCGACTCAATATAAAGTCGGCCAGTTAAACTATTAATTAAATTCTGAAAATAACCTACGTTTAATCCTAACCAATTAAACCTTTTCTTTATCTATCCTATCTTTCATGATATCGATTAACTCTTTCTGCGCATCAGCCGGCATCAACCTAAAACACATAACTAAATGTTGTTCCTCTTCTGATAAGTCAGAAGAAAATCTAGGGTACCTGTCACCTGCAACCGCAGGCAAGTCACTTACATGACTAACGTGCTCCTTTACATTTTGTGTAATTGACCCTTTTTCAAGCACCATATAGTTAGGAAAGTCATCAGTCGTACCTCTATCATGCAACTTATCATCGCTTCTTTCACTGTCTAAAAATTCCAAAACCGGCTGGTCAAAAATTTCAGCAAGCTTCAATATATTTTTCAAGTCAGGCACAGTCTTTCCAGCCTCGTAATACGAGTACGTCGATCTCTCTATACCGAGAAAAGCTGCAACCTGCTGCTGAGTGTAGCCAGACTCTTCTCTAAACTTTTTAATCCTAGCACTAATATCATCTAAAATCCTTATCTCCCCCTAAGCCTTCAAAAGGCAACCATCTTAGATGATATTATTATTGCTTTTATCTATCACAAAATGTGCAATATTTTCACTCAAAATATTGCACATTACTTCCATTTTTTTCTTTTCTATACAGCCTAAAATCTGACTGCCGCTCTCCAAGACTATACAAACTTCAAAGCAGTAAGTCAAGCTTTATTAGCGCAACACATAACTTTACCTATTTTATGCTTAACAACACTCTTTACCATTTCTCGAGCCGAATTCAAATATTCTCTGGGATCAAACTCCAGTGGATTTAAACTCAAATACCTTCTGACTGCAGCCGTCACAGCTAACCTTAAATCAGAATCTATGTTTATCTTACACACACACGTCTTCGATACTTTTTTAAGTACCTCGTCCGGAATGCCAGATGCACCTTTTATATTCCCGCCGTACCTATTTATATCCTCTACAATTTCTTTCGATATGGAAGACGCACCGTGCAAAACTATAGGAAAATCCGGAACTTTGGACTCTATAGTCTCTAAAATGTCAAACCTGAGTTCTGAACTGGAACCGGACTTAAACTTATACGCCCCGTGACTATTACCAACAGCAACAGCAAGCGAGTCCACCCCTGTAATTTCAACAAAATCCTTGACTTCAGACACAGAGGTGTGACACGAATCTTCTAACGAGACACTAACTCCGTCATCAACACCAGCAAGACGACCAAGTTCACCTTCAACCGTCACATCAAACCTGTGAGCGTAATCAACCACTCTCTTTGTCAGCTCTACATTCTTCTCAAAAGGAAGATATGAACCGTCTATCATAACAGAAGTGAAACCCTCATCTATACAATTTTTGCAGACTTCGAATGTGCTCCCATGATCCAAATGAAATGCAACCGGGATTCCACTTTCTCTTTCAGCAACCTGAATCAAACTCTGAAGATAACCATACCCTGCATACACTTGGGTGGCCGCGGAAATTTGAAGTATAACAGGCGAATTTAGCTCAGCACACCCACTGATAACCCCTTGTATAGTCTCCATATTGTGCACATTAAAGGCACCCACCGCATACCTCTCTTCGTACGCTCTTTTAAGCATATCTTTCGTATTTACAAGCGCCATAACACCTTCTTGCTCCTTTTAAACAAATACACCCTGTTTATACAACTTATGCTATTTATACTTAACCTCTACACGAACATATTCGTAAATTTTGCATATTGACATCGAATGATATTTTTTGTAGCATGGTATAAACAGTTATTCTGTTGTTTTAAGCTGGTGTAGCTCAGTCGGTAGAGCAGCTGATTCGTAATCAGCAGGTCGGCGGTTCGAATCCGCCCATCAGCTCCATTTTTACGTGTTCTTACAAAAAAGACAGCATCTTAGAAACCTTAAAATCCTCTACAAAATCCCCTACGCCTCTATCCCTGTTGCTGCCCTCCAAAACGCCAGAATCATACCACGTACTTCCGGACAAATCACGGTATCCCACCTGATTTGACAATCCTCCGGAGTATGCTCTGGCAAACCTTCAGCAACCAGATCCCATCTGCTTACACCATGCTCCCCTACCAATTTCTCCAAAATGGCATCCTCTTCCGATGACCAGCAACCTTTCGGCACAGCTGAAACTGTGCACAGGGACAAATCAAAGGCCATTCCTAAGACAGCCACCCAACTCGATAATCGAACCAACAGTCCGCAAATCTTTCCACAAGACTTCGCCATTCTCTGACGCTCTCCTCCCTTTAAAATCAACAAACCCGGCTGGGAGTTTAGCATACTTAAATTTCCCCTGTCAATACATTTTCAAATTTTCTCAGTTTATTTCAGAATTCTGTGCCTTTCTTAATTAATTTTAGTGCAGTTTTCCTGCCCTCTTTGATAAAAAATATAGTTGCAATATAATTTTTAATTTTTGTCTAAAAACTAAACAAAACTGTCAATATCACTTATTAAATTTCCACAATAATAGTTTGAAAATTCTAAAAAATTAATTAACATAAATACATCTTTATGTTAACTCTATAAGGAATGCTTTGATGTTCAAAAGCTATTTTTTTCTTAATTTTTTTAAAAAAGTATTGAAATAAAAATGTATTTATGTTATAACTGCATTTAAGGCAATAATATCATTATGTAAAGGAGGTATTTTATGTTTAAAAATTGTAAAAATTTATTTGATTTATCCAGAAAATTAGGAAGTGTTGTCACTGGTTTAGGTTTAGCTGGCGTTTTATTTGCAGGTCAAGTTTCTGCTGCTCCCCCTCGGAAGACAGCGAAGTGGTGTAATCTCGCAGAGCAAAACGTGCGTTATGCAAGAATCTATACCCCTGACACTCTTGTATCTTGGACGGACGAGGACATCGAACACTTGGCTAATGTAGTTGCAGGACTTGTAAATTCCGGTAGAGATATCAATTGGGACGCAGTAGCAGAACAACTCAATCGTCTAACTGATGGATCTAGAACCGCTGAAGATTGCAGGTTGAAGTGGATTCAGCTCACAGACGAGCATTTTAGAAACATTCTATAACCCCAGCGCCAGATTATTATATAAAGGAGTATTATTTTATGTTTAAAAATTGTAAAAATTTATTTGATTTATCCAGGAAATTAGGAAGTGTTGTCACTGGTTTAGGTTTAGCTGGCGTTTTATTTTCAGGTCAAGTTTCTGCTGCTCCCCCTCAGAAGACAGCGAAGTGGTATAATCTCGCAGAGCAAGACGAGGAGTTTAGAAGAATCTATAACCCCAGTAGATACAACTTAGATAGGTCCGAAGCTGGCAGAAGAGGCTGGGTTTCCAGGAATAGTCGGCGATTTACCCAACACGAAGACGAATCGCTTATGAGGCTAGTTCAAGAACACGGAGAAAGGAAATGGGTAACGATAGCACGATTACTTGATGCTGGAAAATCACCTAGACAGTGCAAAGTTAGGTATAGACATCTTCTACAACATGGAGACCGCGTCCCTCTACCTATACCTCAAATTAATACTCCACTCGCTGACTCTACGCCGACTCCAATCATAGCTAATGGTAACCAAAACG
>CBCPMW010000006.1:0-29964 GCA_965120375.1 uncultured Eubacteriales bacterium
AAGAGATTTTTCAGTGATGATCCTTATGGAAAACAACAAAATAGAAACTGGCTGAAGAATAGTGTTAAGATTGTTGATCCAAAACCCTTAGAAAGTAGCGATGACAATACTAATAGAGTTTTAATGAGTATATTTGGAATTTTAGAAGATAATGTTCAAGTAAGAGGTGATTTCGCAGAAAATTATGTTAAGGTGTTGTCAAAAAAGGAGAAACAAAACTAGTAAAGAGCTTTTCATCAAAGGTATCAACCAAATTTTCTTTCGCCGATATCTCATTTAAAAAATTTTCAATAGCTAAAATTCTCGCTCTTTTGCTTTTTAATTTGGTATAAATTTTTTCTATTTTTTGCTTTAATTTTTCATGTTCGTTTTAAAGCGTGTTATGATTTTTCCTATATTTATATTGGTTCAACAGTTTCATAGGTATTTTTGTCTTTGTAATTTTGGGTATTTGCGCAAAGAAGCCAACTTTCACCACAAAGTCTGGCTTTTTCTGTTTATAAAAATTTTGCGTTATCTATTGATCCTACAAAATTTTTATAAATCAACCTATAAAATTCATCATTATTAATTTTATCATTGTGGCCTTTTCTGAAGGTTTAGATTTAGCTACCATTATTGTAATAGCCACTCTAAGGCTTAGTTATCTATTATCTTTTTCAAATAAAGCTCCGTTTTTATCGAGAAAATAAAGAAACAATGCCGCAGCGATTCTTTTATTGCCATCAGAAAAAGAGTGATTTTTTGTTATTAAATACAGCAAATTGCTGCCTTTTCTTCAAAGGATGGATAAACTTCTTGTCCTCCAAATGTCTGGTAAATGGCATTAATGCCTGATTTAAATGAGTCAACTTTTTCATTGCCGAATAAATCGCTTTTATTTCCAAACTTCATATTTGAAATAACACTTTTGCATTCGTCGTAGGTCAAAACATAGGTTGCTATATTTCCGCTCGGTTTTTCTATTTTCTGATGGTCATAATCATCAAGAAGATCCAATGCAACTGTGTATTTTCTATTACATCTAAAACCTGTTTGCTATCAAGGGTACTCTCTGTACGTTTCATAATCCGTATAACTCTCCCTAATTCATTTATACGATTATTATTTACTGCGTATCCTTTTAGTATGTAATCCTTTAAAATATTGTTTGCCTACTTGCGAAATTCTACGCCTAGCTGTGATTTCACTCTATATCCTACTGATATTATAACATCTAAGCTATAAAAAGATACAGGCTTATCTGAGTTTGTAATGTGCAAAAAATGCACGTTGCTTTCTTCTTCAATTTCTCCTTCTTTAAAAATGTTTTTTATATGTTTAGTAATTACCGATCTGTCTCTTTCAAACAACTCGGACATCTGATTTTGCGTTAGTCATACCGTCTCATTTTCAATATTTACATCAAGTTTAACGTTGCCATCCCGTGCCCTAAAAAGATGTTATTAGCTTCAAATAGTGTTTTATCTTCAAAATTAACAGGCTCAAACACTTGCGACGCTTTTCTTGATGCTAGTTTATCTTTCTATCATACCTCTCAAGGCTTTTTCTCTAAAATTTTTTGCACCACTATCTTGCCATTGTTTTATGTCATCAGCATTTAAAACAAGACAACGAATGCCAGTAACAACGGCGTTGTCAGCCAAAATATGAATTACAATATCATCCCTAGCAGGATTTCCCTGAAAACCATCTTTACGAGATCCTTTATCTCTATTATCTGTAACATCACTCCATCGTCGAACACAAAAACTATAACGATGGTTTTTAATATAATCCGCACAATAACGAACGTCACTATTTGCCTCTTCAAGATTAAGGGGGATTCCATCATTTGCTGCCCATCCTAAATTTTTCTTTACAAATCTGACCGCATACTTTGTAATGTCTGTAGAATTTTCGGAGTGGAAACCTGCATTTATTTTGCGCCACTGGGGCATAAAACTTCACCTCACAATTTTTTTAATTCAAAATATAGTCCATTACTATTGATATTCCCAGAGCAAAAACCTGTTTTAAACTATACTCATCGTCTTCCAATTTAAAATTTTTCACACAGTCTTTTGTTTTTGAAAATAATTGTACCGTTCGAGTTGGATATGAAAATTTTACATCAAGAAAATTATTACAACAAAAACTCATACTGCTTATTTCCTTCTCTCGTCCTTCAATAATTATATTATCTATAATAAGTTCTTTGTGTGGATTGGTTGTGTCAACTAAATCAGAAATTTCTAAAGATATTTTTTCGGGGAATAAAGCCACATTATTTGGTAATTTAATGCGTCCAATCCAACCTTTTCTAGTAAATTTAAAAGCGGTTTGCCTTTTTGAACTTTTCATTGTAGCACTTATCCAATCTTCAACATTAGAATCTCTTAACCAAGCGGTAATAGCACCATGAAAACAGACATATTCTAACGGAGAATCATTATCAGAAACTCTAGCTGCGTTAACAGCTGCTCCACAAAAAAACATAGTTCCAGACAACATAGCAATTAATGATACTTTTGATAAAAAACCTTTAAATTTTAAATCCATAAATAATTTTCCTTTCAAATAAATTTATACTCCGCTCGGTCTTATATATCATAACATATCTTTTAAAATTTTGAAACTTTTATTTTTAATAGGGCGTGTCACAAAGCGTTGTCTAAAAAATTACCAATTACTTATTTACTTTATCTATCTTTGATCTTCTCATAGTTTGAATCGGATTTTTTCACGCGTTTCCCCACGTCCGTTGCTCTCAGAGAGAAGAGCACAGATTTAACTTCTCCCTCCGGTGGGTTAACTCCTTTTCTCCGATTGCCTTGAATTATTTAGTATTTCTGCTGGGTAGGGCTGTTAACGTTATAAATCCAGTATCGTAGCCTTTATAAATTTAACTTAAAAATTCACAAGTATTCACGATCCCACTGCCTTACGTTTTTCATATTTACTTTTATTACTATAGGATAAACCAAAAATATATATAGCTTTTTTACGTCTTTTTTCTGCGATAACATAAATTGCTTCATATGCGCTTAGATTGCTGTATGCTTCGGCATTTTTAAGTCCTAAATCCATAATTTTATCCCTCCATTTCTTTAAGTGAGCCAAATCTTTTCCCGACAGTAGCTTCAGCTACCAGCGGGACATAAAAGTCCTTAAATGGCTTTATTTCCATGCACTTTTTTACAAACTCTACTGCTTCAGACAACCTTTCCTCTGGCAGTTCAAACATCAGTTCAGCGTGTATTTGCAGTAAAGGTCTAAGCCAGAGCCTTTCTGATAATCCACGAAATAGCCTGCCTATAGCTTTAGCCATTAGACAAATGTAGGTGCATGGATCACACTGTCCGGTACGATGAATTCTAGTTTTTGTTTGTTCAAAGTTGATCATTGAAATCTAATGAATAAAATACCGTCGTCGATGCCGTTGTGAGCGTTATGCCTAGACCTGCAGTTGCAATCTGACCCACAAATACCAATACATCTGAGTTGTTTTGAAACTTCCCTTAATAATTGAAAATTTAAGTTTTTTCTTTTGAAAGCAAGTCTGTTATTGCCTCAATCTCAGGAATGAATCGGGCTATTACCACGAGTTTTTTACTGCTTGATGTCACTTAATCTACAATATCTTCAAGAGCTCTAAGTTTTGCAGTGCTTATTTGATTTATTTTTTTGCCTTAATCATCGCCCAAGAATCTTCCGGTAAGTTGGGAAATCCTTAGAATTTTTGTAAGAATATTTGCCGCTGTTACTTCGCCTCTTGAAAGCTCTGCAAAACTGTACCTCACAAGATGTTTGTAAATGTTCATAGCGTTCGATTCAAGTTCTATTGTTGCTCTAAATGCAACGCTATGGATTTTTTCTTTAAGTTCCATTGATTTTTTGAGAATTGGAGCATAGTTTCCGAACCATACCATGTCAAAATAACGATTCCTAAATGCATAAAAACTTTTACCGAATATTCTTGGATCTAAAAATTTATACTGTGAGAAGGCATCAATCGCTTTATTCATTATAAACGTCCCCGTGAGGATTAACTTATGACCTGCTTTTTTACCAAACCTGTAAGGTGATTTTGATGCTGCGATATTATGAGTCTTTATCTTGTGCGATTCATCGCAGATAATAATATCAGGCATCCAGTTTTTAATTTGAGATTCAATTCTCCAGACATACTCATAATTTGCCACTGCTACTTGTAGGGAATTCTTATTCATTGAATTAAGTATCTTGGCTTTGCTATCAGATGTCCCTTTTAAAATTTTTAAATCATAGTTAAATTCTGTAAACTTTGAAAACTCTTCTTTCCACACTCCGTAGATTGACAGTGAAAACACTACGAGCAGCTTTCTGTTTTTTGACTCTTCAAACAATGTTCTTACGGATATAAGACTTTTCCCACAACCCATCTCTATGAGAAGTGCTGCTCTTTCCAGATTTTCAAACTTACTCATTACAAACTTAAATGCTTTTTCTTGATGCTGATATGGATCTACTTTTATCGGCATCTTTAAATCCTCAATCTCCAAAATTACATCTCCTTGATTTCAATTTTTTGAACGCTGTCCGGTGGTACTATGACCATTACCTTTTCTGATTTTCCGAACTACTTTGAGGTTAATCTTTAGCTTTTTGAGTTTCGCTATGCTTATTGGTGTTTCTCCCGGTTTTGTAATGATAATTCTCATTTCATGTTTATACATACTTTTCACCTCTACTCCGAGGCACTGCTTTTCTTCTCTTAAAAACGCCTCTATATATAAGCCATGAGAATGAATAAGTGTGACACTTTTTGTATAACAAACATTCTGTTTAAAACGTGTGCAAATTTATTTAGATTTAATAAATTTATGATTTAAGAAAATTTGACAACTTTCTGCGTATTCGTTCAATGCGTTTTCTGAGAACAATGTACGAAATATGTAATTCTTTCGCATAGTCCACCTGTGTTATTGGCTTTTCATCTAAGTAAAGTTTATGTATTAACTCTTGTTCTTGAGGTTTCAGCTTTGATATCGCATCATACAGCTTGTTCTCATCAAAATTTTTTAAAACGTCCCCGAATATATCAGTTGTAATATCAGCATTTCTCGCGTATCTATCAAACAAGTTCAAACTTTCATGTCTTCTGGTTTCCTTACGATTGTTATTTTTAAGTTCTTTATCAAGTTCCAGCATAATTTCCTCAAGTTTACCGTATACTTCAACAGATACCTTTTCGCCAGTTACGAATTTATATTCTACTTTCATGTTTCCAGTCCTTCCAAATTTTTGATTTGTGTTCAAAAACGAAGGACTACGGAGGACCTCGGACAAAACAAAAAAAGACGCTGATAAGCAACATTGATTCACTCCAATGCTTAAAAATAGCGTCTTTAATTTTTATAAATTATGCTCAAATTATCTTAGGTCAGCGGCCCTAATTTGTTGGGTTCAGCACCCTATCTTCACAAGACAAAAATAAATATAAAAAAATATACAAGTTGTACAAACAATAGATAACGACAAATTACTCTCAAAATCGACTGGGAATAAATGGTAAAATCAAAATATAAACAAAAGGAGGTGAAATTATGATTAAAAAGATGGTTACTACTCTTGCGGCCGCAGCTTTTGTATTTGGCACACTTCCAAAAACAAGCATTTTTAAAGGTTTGACAAATGTTTGTTCTTCTATCTGCTTAGAGCACGATGGTGATGGATGGGATAACTAGTACTAAAAAATTCATCTACAAATGAAACAGAAATATACATAAATCCAAATTTGTTGATTTATGTATATTTTTTAAATTTTTATCTTTATAATATAATTACAAAAGGAGGTGAAATTATGATTAAAAAGATGGTTACTACTCTTGCGGCCGCATCTTTTGCATTTAGCATGTTTCCAAAAACAAGCATTTTTGAAATATCGACAAAAATTTATATTTTTAGCTTATTAGAGCGAGATGGTGATGGATGGTATAAATTAATATAAAAATTCATCTCCAAATTAAACAAAAAGATACATAAATCTGAATTTGTCGATTTATGTATCTTTTTATAGTTTTTATCCTTATAATATAATTAGTTAACTTCCGTAAAATAAGGTAAATTTTTTGATGTTTCTTGCGTTAATCAGTATAATCCGGTATTTAATAAGTGGATTGTTTACTTTTTCTGTATTTAATAATTTAAAAAAATATTCCTTTAAAATTACCGCTATGCAATCAATTTTATATGCTGTCTTCTTGATAATGTTTAAAGTTTTGGTGATTGATAAACCGATAATTACATTTATTTCATCTATAGTTATTTTTGGATGCTTACTTTTAGGAAACAAGATAAAAACATGGAAAACTGTGTTTACATATTCACTTTTCATGTCGTGTGTACTGGAATATAGCCATTTTTCGATTTTTAGGATAGTTTCATTTATACGGATTGCTTTGAGATTTCCAGAGGCCAAGTATGATAATCATACAAGTTTATTAATTTTTAGAACAATAATTCTTTTACTTTATGTTCTAGTTATTTTATTAATTTATAAACCATCTAGAATAGATATAAAATCAGTATGTAAACTCTCCAATTATAGAATTTTTCCTGCATTCTTTCTGATAATGCTAAGCATAATTGTCTACCTAAAGTATCATATTAAGTATACTCTTTCAAATGAATTCCATGATATCTTGTCTATTATATTTCTGTCCCTCATAGTCTTGACTTTTATCTTTATTTTTTCCTCAAAAAAATTTATAGAAATAATTGAATCTCTCCATAAAAGGAAAGTAAATCCTGCAGTAGAAGAGGCAAAGCTACAAAAAGATAGAGGCTATGCCGGATTGACTTTTGAATCAAAAGAATTAAATTCACAAATGAAGTTTTTCCAAAATGAACTGTACATAATAGGAATCGACACAGAGGATAAAAAAGCGAAACAACTGGTGCACTGCAGTGTTCTTATTAATCAAGAAGAAAATCCGCAAAAAGTAAATATGATATCTGGCATTTATTTTTATACAGGAGAAATCTTAGGATTGCAGCCAAAAAGCGTAGAAATGAATATAAGTAATTTATTAAAAAATCATTGGAATTCACGTGGTGCAGAAATACTAAAGAAAATAGGGCAAAATTATCATGGACCGATCTCTGAAGAAAATGGTGCACCTACTCCAAGAGAGTTTTTACTCTATCTAGTGAAAAAGTATAGAGAATGCAATAAAATAGTAGAAAATGCAGAAAAAATTAAATACTCATTTTTTTGAAAAATGTTTCTTAGATATATAAAATTAAAAGTAAGAACCGCTTCGCAATTTTTATTCGACCGTCACAGACTTCGCTAAATTCCTAGGTTTATCAATATCGCAGCCGCGCTCCAAAGCAAACTGATACGCAAGAATTTGGAGAGCGGTTGCTGCTGTTGGTGCCGAAAATTCAGCTAAACTTTCGGGAATAATTAAAACGTCTTCACAAACGGAATGAGCAGATTTCGCAAATTCTTCGCTTGTAATTGCTAAAACTCTGGCGCCTCTAGCTTTGACTTCTCTAAGGTTACTTACCATTTTGTCAACTAGAGTTTCCTGGGTTAAAACTGCAATTACGAGCGTTCCATTTTCTATAAGCGAAATTGTTCCGTGTTTTAGTTCTCCCGCAGGATAAGCCTCGCAGTGAACATATGAAACCTCTTTTAGTTTGAGTGATCCTTCAAGACAAACGGCATAGTCAAGAGTTCTTCCTATGAAGAAGGTATTCGAAATATCTTTATATTTTTTTGAAATTTCTGCGATTTTATCTTTTTTATCTAAAACATCTTGAATCATGCTGGGAAGACACAAAAGTTCATTAATATATCTCGTTAATTTGTCGCTGGTAAGCGTCTCGAATTTTTGACTTAAGAACAACGCAAAAAGGTAACAAACTGCAAGCTGAGCATTATAAGCTTTTGTAGTCGCAACGGCAATTTCTGGTCCCGCGGAAGTATAAATAACATAGTCAGAAAGATTCGCAATCGAACTTCCAATAACGTTTACGATAGAAAGAACCTTAACATGATGGCTCTTAGCTTCCTTCAGTGCTGCAAGACTGTCAGCAGTTTCGCCTGATTGACTAATAACAATAACTAAAGTGTTTTTGTCTACAATAGGATTTTTATAACGAAATTCAGAGGCAAATTCAACTTCAACAGGTATCTTTACAAGTTTTTCAATTATGTATTTTGCTGCAACACCAACATGATAAGCTGAACCACAACCAATAAAACAAATTTTTGATAAATTTTTCAAGTATTCGTCTGAAATATCAACGTCATCAAACGTAACTTTTCCATTTTTTATTCTAGAATAAATAGTCTCGTCTATAACTTTCGGTTGTTCCATAATTTCTTTCAGCATAAAGTGTTCGTATTCACCTTTGCCAGTAGATTGAACATCCCAAAGTGCAAGTTCAAAATCTTCTTCTGGGTTTAAAATTTTTTCATCAGGACTAACAATACGTACTGAGTCCTTTGTAATAACTGCGATATTATTTTCTGCAAGTCTATATATCTTTCTTGTTTTGAGCAGTAAAGCTGTTACATCTGATGCTATATAATTTTCATTTTCTCCGGCACCAACTATTAAGGGGCTGTCTTTTTTCACTGCAATTAATTTGTCAGGTTCGTTGCTGCATATTATTCCTAAAGCATACGACCCTTGAAGCTTAGAAATAACTTTTCTTACAGCATCTAAAACATCAGATTCATAGTAAAAATCCAAAAGTTGGGCCACAATTTCAGTATCGGTGTCTGAAACAAAACTGTACCCTCTTTCTAAAAGAAAACTTTTAAGTTCAATATAATTTTCGATAATTCCATTATGTACAATTGAGATTTTACCAGATCGACCCGTATGTGGATGAGCATTTATATCCGACGGTTCTCCGTGAGTTGCCCAACGAGTGTGACCAATACCGATGGTGCTCGATAGATCTTTTTGATTTTCAAGACTTTGTTTCAAAACTTCTATTCTACCGTGTTTCTTAAAAACGTCTATCTCTGATTTTTTTTCTGAAATTACGGCGATTCCAGAAGAGTCATAACCTCTGTATTCCATTTTTTCAAGACCATTTAATAGAAAAGGTAACGCATTACCGCTCCCTATATACCCTATTATTCCGCACATTTTATAGCACTCCTTCTAACTTTTACAAATTAAAGATTTCATTTTACTCAATTCAAAATAAAATAGATTATATCAGAATAATTTTTTTTTGTAAAACGTTTATTTTGTTTAGTTAAGAAAAAATCATCTAAAAACGTAAAAAACTCTGCATATAAATGTATTAAGTGTAGATTTGAATATTTATGCAAAATGTTATATAATAACTTTAGTATTTTTTATGGAGTGAGTTTATTGTTTGAAAGATTAGAATGTTTAGAAGCGCGGTTTAATGAACTTAATAAAATGATATGTGATTCGGAAATTGTCTCAAATCAAGAGCTTTATAAGAAAACTATGAAAGAGCACAAAGAATTAGAACCGATTGTAGAGAAGTATCAAGAATACAAAAGAAAAAAATTAGATTTAGAAGAAGCTAAAGAGATACTGAGTGAAAAAAATATAGATAAAGAACTGAAGGAAATGGCAGAAGGTGAAGTAGAAACAGCAAAACAGCAATTAAAAAATCTTTCTGACGAATTAAAAATGCTTCTGATTCCAAAGGATCCTAATGACGACAGAAATGTAATTATAGAAATTAGGGGAGGAGCAGGAGGAGATGAAGCTGCTTTGTTTTCTGCTGCTCTTTTTAGGATGTACTCGATGTATGCTGATTCAAAAAGGTGGAAAACAGAAATTTTGAATTGTAGTGAAACTCAGCTTGGGGGATATAAAGAAATAAGTTTTCTCATATCCGGCTCTGGAGCGTATTCTCGGTTTAAATACGAAAGTGGCGTTCATAGAGTTCAGAGGGTTCCGGAAACTGAAGCTCAAGGCAGAATTCATACTTCTACCGTTACTGTTGCAGTACTTCCTGAAGCTGAAGATGTAGAAATTTCAATAAATCCAGCAGACCTCCAAATAGACACATATAGAGCTGGTGGAGCTGGAGGACAGCATGTAAATAAAACTGAATCTGCCATACGGATAACTCACATCCCAACTGGAGTCGTAGTGGAATGTCAAGATGAAAGAAGTCAGTACAAAAACAAAGATAAAGCTATGAAAGTCTTGAAATCTAGGCTTCTTGAGGCTAAACGAAAAGAGCACGAAGATGAAATTGCTCAGGAAAGAAGATCTCAAGTTGGAACTGGTGATAGATCAGAGAGAATAAGAACTTATAACTATCCTCAAGGTAGGATGACTGATCACAGAATAGGTTTAACTATATATAGATTAGAAGAAATTTTAAACGGAAACATAGACGAAATAATAGATGCTCTTACAGCTTCTGATAGAGCATCTAAACTTGCAGAAGGAATAGTTTAAAAGATTAATCTGAAATATTGAATTCCCATGTTTTAGATACAGACAGTGATTTTTTCCAACACGGCATTAATACTAATAAACTTTCTTTTGATCTTGAACGTCTTCTTTTTTTAGGATATATAATTTTTTCCCTATAAACTCTACTACAATTATAAGAAATTAATAAATTATCTCTAGGATCTTGGGATTTTATGAATTCTTTCACCTTATATATCATTTTGCCGTCTTTTCCGAAATCTATAAAAAAAGACCTCACTTCTGAGTTCCCTATCATTTCACATATTTCTGACTGTAAAGTGCCGAATTTTTTTAAATTTGTATCAATTATTCTGTGTTCAGCTTTACCACTCGTATAATCCTCAAATAATTTTTTTGCCGAAGTAAATGAAAAACTAGAAACTGTTAAAAGGAATAAAACTACTGCTGAGAAATTTTTAAGTTTGCACGACACAAAACCACAACCCTTTATGAGTAAATTCTGTACAAAAACTGAGTGTTATTGCACAGTGTACCGTATATTAAAGGTGATATTAGAAATTTTGTCAATATATATCTATAAAATGAAAGTGAGAATGATAAGTTTTGTTAATAATAAATAAAAAAAATATAGATGAAGCTGCAAAAATTATAAAAAACGGAGGGATTGTTGCAATTCCAACTGAAACAGTTTATGGTTTAGCTGGAAATGCTCTCGATGGAGAAGTTATAAAAAAAATTTTTAAAGCAAAAGCAAGACCTCAAGATAACCCTTTAATAGTACATATTTCAAAAGAAAATAAGGTTAAAGATTTGGTCTCAAATATACCTTACAAAGCTAGTCTTCTAATGGAAAAATTTTGGCCGGGACCAATCACTATTATTTTGCCGAAATCAAATTTAGTTCCGTATGAAGTTACTGCTGGGTTAGAGAGTGTCGCAATTAGAATGCCAAAGCATGAACTCGCGAGAGAAATTATAGATTTATCAGATGTTCCCTTAGCAGCACCGTCAGCTAACCGTTCCGGATACCCAAGCCCCACTTCTGCAGAGCATGTAATTAAGGATATGTTTGGCAGAATTGATGCTGTAGTGGACGGTGGAGATTGTGAGTTTGGTTTAGAATCTACGGTCATTAGTTTTTTGGGGGAAACTCCTATTTTGCTAAGACCTGGAGTTATTACGCCTGATGAAATTAAAAGTGTAACTGGAGAAATAAAAATAGATAAATCGGTTTTTGGTAAATTTTCTCGGGGAAACAAGGTAATTTCTCCAGGTATGAAATATACTCATTATTCTCCTAAAGCTAATGTTATAATAGTTGAGGGAAACCAGGATGATTATATAAAATTTGTAAATTCCAATTTAGAAGAAAATTCATATGCTCTCTGTTTTGATGAGGATGTTAAATTCATAAATAAGAACAGTTTTTCGTACGGTAAAATTTCAGATTTAAATGAGCAATCTGCTAAACTTTTTAAACTACTTCGGTATCTTGATACGTTAGGTGCAAGAACTATTTATGCAAGAACTCCTAAAGCTGAAGGAGTGGGACTTGCTATCTATAATAGATTGGTAAGAGCAGCGGGTTTTAACATAGTTAATCTTAGTAAAAATAAAAAAACAGAAGAGTGAACAACTTTATTGAGTTGAATCTTATTTTATTGTTGAAAACTTAAGTTGTGCCTTAGTTAAAGTACGAAATAATAAAAACCAAAACGGGAATATTCATACATAAATTGAGAATAGTTTATATAAATATATTTGTTGAAAAAATTTAGTTATTGGACCTACTTTTATTGTGAATTGTTGTTTTACAGAAAAATAGAAGACAACAAGGGATTTTTATAACCACTGGTAAATTTAAAAAGATTGAATATTTGTCGCAAGCTTATAAAACGTTTAGGAAAATACAAAATATTTTAAATAGAATGGGGATCGAGATGTTAAATATAAAAAATAATCTTAGATTTCTAGGAGTATTTGTATTTGTATTTATTTTTGGTTTAGTGATTTTTTTTGTAGGAAACAGAATTTTTTTGAAAATAGTTTATCCAATTAAGTATGAAGAGCTTGTCAAAGAAGTGTCGGATGATTATAATATGGAACCGGAATTAGTTTATGCTGTCATGAAGGTGGAAAGCGGATTTGATGAAAATGCGAAATCGTCAGCTGGAGCAGTTGGACTTATGCAGCTTATGCCATCTACGTTTGAGTGGCTAAAAATGGGGAAAGAGAAAGATTTTTCTTCTTGTCATAACTTAATGGATCCGAGTGTAAATATTAGAGCCGGAGTGCATTTTTTGGGTATTTTAAGAAAGAAATATGGTTCTGAAATATTGGTTCTTTGTGCATATAATGCAGGAATGAATGCTGTGGATAAGTGGATAGAGAAAGGCAAAACTCTAGATTCATACGAAAAGATATCAGATATACCTTACAAAGAGACTAGAGACTACGTTAGGAAAGTGTTAAAGTGTAAAGAAATGTATAAAATGCTATATTTTTAGCTATTTCGGTGAATAATTATACTAAAATAAGGCTTAAATTAGGAGGATTTTTATGGGAGACTCAAAAAAACTAAAAGAGAAGCTTCTTATGAAGAAAAAAAATGGAGGAAGAGAGCTGTCAGAAAATGATTTAAGACAAACAAGGGAATTTGGCGAGGATTATAAAGTTTTTCTAAACGAGGGTAAAACTGAAAGAGAATCCATAAGGTATGCTCTAAATTATGCCAAAAAAATGGGATTTAGAGAATTTATTAAGGAGGAAACCTATGTTGCAGGCGATAAAGTTTATTATGTAAACAGGGAAAAATCATTGATTTTAGCTGTAATAGGTGAAAATGGAGCTAAAAATGGTGTAAAGCTTGCAATTGCTCATGTGGATTCTCCACGTGTTGATCTGAAACCTAAACCTCTTTATGAAGACAGTGAAATAGCTCTGTTTAAGACGCATTATTATGGAGGAATTAAGAAATATCAGTGGACAGCAACGCCTCTTTCTCTTCATGGAAGAATTGTAAAAGTAGATGGGACGCATATTGATGTAAAATTAGGAGAAGATGAATCTGAACCGTGCTTTTGTATTACTGATCTTCTCCCTCATCTTGCAAAAGAACAGATGGGGAAAACAATGTCAAAAGCTATTTTAGGAGAAAATTTGAATGTGGTTGTTGGGAGTCTTCCATTTAAAGATGATCAAAGCTCAAACAGTGTAAAGTTAAATATAATGCGTCTAATAAACGAAAAATACGGGATAACAGAAGAAGATTTTATTAGCGCAGAACTTGAACTTGTTCCTGTTTACAAAGCACAGGACGTAGGATTTGATAGAAGTTTAATTGGTGGATATGGACACGATGATAGGTGCTGTGCTTATTCTTGTTTAAGGGCGGTAACAGACATAAAAAAACCGAAAGAGACTGTAGTTTCTGTTTTAGTTGACAAAGAAGAAATCGGAAGCGATGGTAATACGGGGATGAAATCGTTGTTTCTAAAGTATTTTATTTCTGATTTAGCAGCCCAAGAAGGATTAAAAGGTAGAGATGTTTTGAGGAAATCAAAATGTATTTCTGCAGATGTAAATGCAGCTTATGATCCGACTTATTCAAGTGAGTATGAAGTGGCGAACAGTTGTTATGTAAATAGAGGAGTAGTTATAACTAAGTATACAGGAAGTGGAGGAAAATACGAAACTTCAGATGCTTCAGCAGAATTTATGGGAGAGATAAGAAGTAAACTTCATACAGGAAAAATTTTATGGCAGACTGGTCAACTTGGAAAAGTAGATGCTGGTGGAGGAGGAACGATAGCAAAATACGTAGCAAATTTGTGTGTAGATGTAGTCGATATGGGCGTTCCGGTACTTTCTATGCACTCTCCTTTTGAGATTATTTCCAAAATAGATCTTTATATGCTTTACAAAGCAGTTATGGCATTTTTTTCTTAAAAAATAAAAATTTGAATATTTTTATTGAAAACTATTGACATTTTTGAATTTTTTGTAATAATTTTATTTATAATATATATTAATCCAAAGGGGTGGCTTGGATTGAAAGATATGATTGAACAGATTATCAGTACGGATAGAAAGTCTAGGGAGTCTATAGAAAGAACTAAACAAATTAGGATTCAATCAGCTCAAAAAATTAGTGATATTCGGGAGAAAAAGAGAGAAGAGTATTTAGAAAAAGCTAGAGCTAACATAGAAGTGGTTGCAGAAGAAGAACGAGCTAGAGCAGACTTAAAGCTTAAAGCTATAGAAAGAGTTTATAGAGGTATAGAGGAAGAAATAAATGAAGTTTATGAAGAAAATTATCAGTTGTGGGTTGATGCGCTTGTCCGGAGAGTTATTGAGGGGTGAGATAGGTGTTTTCTTTTGCTTCTAATGCAGTTTTATCAAAAGCGAGGGCAATGTACGGAAAAAGAATGAAAGAAAGGCATTATAATGAGCTTTTGATGTGTAAAAATGTTACAGAAGTTGCTGTTTACCTTAAAAATAAAACATCTTATGCGAGCGTTTTGCAGTCAATTGATGAGAACGACGTTCATCGTGGGAAATTAGAAGAAACACTCCGGCAACAACTTTTTTACGATTTTGCGAGGCTTGGGAGTTACGATTTGTCTGTTGGAGAAAAGTTTTTTATCTACCTTATATCAAGAGCTGAAGTAGAAAGAATTATGCATAGTTTAATGTTTTTTAAGAGTAAAAAATCGGGAAGTTATCATTACCCTTTGCCGAAAATATTTGAAAGGCACACTAAAATTGATTTAAAAAAACTATCAAATATTAAAGACTATGAAGATTTCTTGAATGCGATAAGAAACTCACCTTACTACAAAGTTTTATTTAATTTTAAGCCTAACTACAATGAAATTGTTGATTTAACTAAAATAGAGACAAAACTTTATACTTATATTCACAAAATAATTTTTGACATGATAGAAAAGAATTTAAAAGGAAAAGATCGCTTTCAAATGAATGATTTGTTTAATTCTTACATAGATTTAAGTAACCTTGTGAGAATAAGTAGAATGAAATGGAACTATAATCTTAGCCAAGAATATATTTTTGCATCTGTTTTACCATTTGGAAACTTAAAGAAACAACAAATTCAGAATTTTATAAATGCTAAAGACAGGGGTCAAATGATTAAAGAGATGGTTGGGACGAGACTAGGACGAAGATGGATCGGATCTGCTAAACATATAGATGATAAACTACCTAAAAGTATGAGGTTTAAAAAATGTACACATTACATTCGGTTTTCCAATTGTCCCCCTGTTGTACTTATGTCGTATATTTTTTTAAAAGAGATAGAAATTTTGAATATAACAAATATAATTGAAGGTATAAGGTACAATTTGGTGCCGGACGAAATAAAGAAAATCTTAATAAGGTAAATTTAAAAAGGGGGTGGTGGTTTTAAATGGGTATATCTGAGATGAAACTTGTTAGTATAATAGGCCTTATTCAGGATTTGAGTGATGTTGTGAGAGTTTGTGGTAAATCTGAAATTTTTCACCCAGATAATGTTTTTTCATTTTATTCAAATACGGAAAAGTTTATTCCACTTAACAGTGAAGAAAATCCTTATTCAAAGATTATTAATAAGATTATGAGTCTAGTTAAAGGATTCGGATTTAAACTAAAAATGACAGATATTTCTGATTTTGATGCTGACGAAAATCAAATTGCTGAGTATGTGGATCACATATCTGAAAAAATGGGGGAGTTAGCAAAAGAAAGGAGAGACCTTCTAAAAGAAAGTAAAAAGCATAAAGATGAGATATCTAAAATTCAGAAATTTAAAGGTTTAGATACTAAAATAAATGATTTACTTTCTTGTGAATATGTAAAGGTTAGGTTTGGAAAGCTTCCAAAAGAAAGTTTTGAAAAATTGTCTTTTTACAGTGCGGAAGAGGATATTATGTTTTTTCCATGCACTAGTGATTCTGTGTATTTTTGGGGAATTTATTTTGCACCACTTGAAAGAGTAAATCAAATTGACAGAATATTTTCAGGACTTTATTTTGAAAACATTGAAATTGAGAGATTTGAAGGGACAATAGAAGATAGAATAAGTGACTTAGAATCTAAATTTGAAGAAATAAAAAATAAAATTTCAGATTTAGATAAAAAAATAAACTTACTTTGGCAACAACACAAAGGTCAATGTATGAGGGTTTATTCTAAATTACGAGAACTTGAAACTTTTTATTCAATAAGAAAATTTGCAGCTAGATACAACGAGAGTTTTATATTGGTTGGTTGGATTCCAGCTGAAAATGAGCGCGAATTTTGTGGTAAACTGTCTGAAATTAACGGAGTTGAATATTCGACAGAAACAGGGCGAAATATTTTAGGGCATTCTCCGCCTGTAAGACTTAAAAATAGTAAACTTTTTAAACCGTTTGAATTTTTTATTGACACTTATGGTCTTCCATCCTATGACGAAATTGATCCCACAGTTTTTGTTTCTTTGACGTATACGCTTCTTTTCGGTATTATGTTCGCAGATTTAGGTCAAGGTCTTGTAGTTTCTATACTAGGATATATTTTGTGGAAACTAAAAGGTTTTAAATTAGGGGCACCTTTAGTTGTATGTGGTATTTCTTCTGCATTTTTTGGGACTTTATTTGGTTCAGTTTTCGGATACGAAAATTTATTAGATTCTTTTTACAAGTCTACTTTTGGACTTCAGGAAAAACCTATAGACATAATGGATTCGAAGAATATCGAAACAATAATATATTCTGCAGTTGTAATAGGCGTCTTACTTATGATAATTGCTATGATTATTAATATTTATTCCTTGTTTAGGCGACAAAGAATTGGAGATGCTATCTTTGGGCAAAATGGAATATCCGGCCTTGTGCTTTATATATCGTCGGTTGTGTTACTTTTAGATTCTGTAGTTTTTAATTTAAGGTTAACAAATACAGTAAATATATTAGTTTTTATAGTTATCCCATTAGTGTTTATAATGTTTGGTGAAGTTTTAGGTGCTCTTCTTGAACGTAAATCTAACTGGAAACCAGAAAATTGGGCAGATTATTTTATTCAGGGAATTTTTGAGCTTTTTGAGATAGTTTTAAGTTATATAACGAACACAATGTCGTTTTTAAGAGTAGGAGCTTTTGTACTTGTACATGGAGGCATGATGATGGTAGTATTTACAGTTGCAAACATGTCGTCAGGTATAGGATATTTTTTAGTGGTTTTGCTGGGGAATGTGTTTGTAATATGTTTAGAAGTTCTTCTTGCAGGGATACAGGTTCTTAGATTAGAATTTTACGAAATGTTTAATAGATTTTTTGAAGGACAAGGCAGACCGTTTATACCTGTTGTACTAAGTGAGAAGACTTATAATGATTTTGGAGGTTGATTTTTATGACGAATTTAGGTTTGGGAGTTTGTTTTATTTTACCGGTGGTTTTTGTTTTATTAACAGTGTTTTTTTCGATTAAAGCTGTTAAAAAAGGAGTAAATAAAAGAATTGTTGTTTTTTCTCAGATATCTTCAGTAGTTTTGGGCGCAATGGTTTTTTGCTGTTTTATTCCGCAGTTTTCAGAGATGGTTAAAGCAGCAGAAAAAAGCGAAGCGCAGTCTAGTGAAACAGAAAGTTTAGAGTCCACTAGTAATACTAATTCAATCGGGTTTGCTGCTGGGATGATTGCTGCGGCGCTTGTAGTGGGTCTTTCTGGAATAGGTGGAGGAATTGCGGTTGCATCGGCAGCTCCGGCGGCTATTGCAGCAACTTCCGAAGATCCTAAATCTTTCGGTAAATCTTTGATATTTGTTGCTTTAGGAGAAGGGATTCCTCTTTATGGAATATTAGTTTCAATACTTATTTTCAGTAAACTTGGCTGAGGAATAGATTTAGAATCTAAAATAAACTGAAAGGAGACTAAAGTATGAAGTTTTATCTTATAAGTGACAATATTGACACTATAGTTGGGATGAGGCTTGCTGGAATAACTGGGACGCTTGTTCATCAAGAGCAGGAAGTAAAGCTTGCTCTTGATGAGGCGATCAAAATGAAAGATGTTGCGGTAATTTTGATAACCGAAAAGTTAGTAAAGCTCTGTGAAGGTTTAGTGTATGATTTAAAACTTATGTGCCGAGGTCCCTTAATAGTTGAAATTCCGGATCGGCATTGTGGTGGAAGAGTAAGGAATTCCATAACAAAATATGTGAGGGATGCTATAGGTCTTAAAATATAAACTTTTTAATGTTAAAAAGGGGGGATAAAAGGTGTATGATAATGAGCGAGTTAGTAGATTTTTGCGAGCTATAGATCGCCATGCAAGAAAACAACAAACTGAAATTCTAGAAGAAATAAGGAAGCTTGAAAAGCAAGAGCTTGAAAAAGACGAAGCTGAAATTATAGAAGATGTCACAGTAATGATAAGAAGAGAAATTTGTGGAATTAAAAATAAACTTTCTGTTGAAGTCTCGCATAAAGAGTTGGATGAAAGGAAAAAAATTGCTAAAAAAAGGCAAGAAATGATGCGAAATGTTTTTAAAGAAGCTGAAAAAAGGCTAATAGAGTTTACTAGAACTAAAGATTATAGAGATAGTTTGGTTGTTTACACGAAGAATATAGCGCAAAAACTGAAAGGAGACGACGTTGTTCTCTATGTTTATGAAGAAGATTTGAAATATGAACCTATGATTAAAGAGGCTTTTGGACGGCATTGCGAATTAAGGTCAGACGAAAACATAAAAGTTGGTGGGATACGTGGTCACAGCCGAAAAGAGGGATTGATAGCAGATGAAACTATAGATGCTAAACTTGCTACGCAGGAAGAATGGTTTTTGAGAAAATATGGTAATAGACTAGTAAATGATTTTCTTAAAAGAGATTAAGTTACAGTAGAAAGGTGGGGAATAGGCGTATATTCGCGCTTTTTAATATGAAAAAAGAAAGTTTCATTTATGGAATAAATGGTCCGGTTATATCAGTTAAAGATACTAAAGCATTTTCTATGATGGAAATGGTTTATGTTGGAGAGCAAAAACTTGTTGGAGAAGTTATAGGAATAGATACTGATTTAACGATTATACAAGTTTATGAAGAAACTACAGGACTTAAATCTGGCGAAATAGTTGAAGGGACCGGGGGACCCATGCAAGTGAAACTTGGTCCGGGGCTGCTTGGAAATATATTTGATGGGATTGAACGTCCACTGAAAACGATGGAAGAAAAATATGGAGCGTTTGTATCCAGAGGCTGCAACGTTGATTCTTTAGATACGCAAAAGTTGTGGGATGTGAGTATTTGCGTCAAAGAAGGAGATAAGCTTGAGCCTGGGGATATTTACGCTGAGTGCCAGGAAACATCAATAATAAAGCATAGATGTATGGTTCCTTACGGAACAAAAGGAGTGGTGAAAAGTTGTAAACAGGACGCAAGTTATCGTATAGATGATGTTATAGTTGTATTATGCGATGAAAATGGTGTTAATCATAATCTTACTTTATGTCAGACTTGGCCTATAAGAAGAGGAAGACCTGTTTGGAAGCGTTTAGCTCCCAATATACCGCTAATTACAGGACAAAGAATAATAGATACTCTTTTTCCTATAGCCAAAGGGGGAGCAGCAGCAGTTCCAGGTGGATTTGGGACAGGGAAAACTATGACTCAGCACCAACTTGCAAAGTGGTCTAACGCTGACATCATAGTTTATATCGGGTGTGGTGAACGTGGTAATGAGATGAGTCAAGCTTTAAGTGAGTTTTCAGAGCTTGTTGATCCTAAATCGGGAAAACCAATGACCGAACGAACTATTTTAATTGCAAACACATCTAATATGCCGGTTGCCGCGCGTGAAGCGTCTATATATACGGGAATAACTTTAGCTGAATATTACAGAGACATGGGATATCATGTAGCTATAATGGCTGATTCTACATCCAGATGGGCGGAAGCTTTAAGAGAAATTTCAGGAAGACTGGAAGAAATGCCGGCTGAAGAAGGGTTCCCGGCTTATCTGCCGTCTAGACTTTCAGGTTTTTATGAAAGAGCCGGAAGAGTAAAAAATTTAAATGGTTTGGAAGGCTCTGTAACTATTATAGGAGCTGTTTCACCCCAAGGATCGGATTTTTCTGAGCCAGTAACTCAGAATACTAAACGGTTTACTCGTTGTTTTTGGGCACTTGATAAGTCGCTTGCGTATACAAGACATTATCCGGCAATAAATTGGACGACAAGTTACAGTGAATATTTTGTAGATTTAGATCCATGGTACTTAAAACATTTAGGGGAATCGTTTATAAGATACAGGAAAAAAATTTCATCGATCTTACACGAGGAGAATAAGCTTATTGAAATAGTAAAGTTAGTGGGTTCAGATGTTTTACCCGATGATCAAAAACTTGTTATTGAAATTGCACGTGTTATAAGAGTTGGGTTTTTACAACAAAATGCATTTCATAAAAACGACACTTATATACCACTTGAAAAACAGAAGAAGATGATGAGAGTAATAATTTACTTAAATAGGAAAGTTAAACAGTTGATATCTGCTTCTATTCCGATATCTAGGATTATAGAAACTGGAATTTTCAAAAAAATAATAAAAATGAAATACGATGTTCCGAATGAAAATCTTTCAATGTTTGACCAATATATAGAGGAAATAGATAAAATTATAAATTCAATCATAAGAAAACAATAGAGAGAGGAGTGGAAAGATTTGATACTCGATTATGTTGGAGTCCAAGAAATAAAAGGTTCTCTTATAACACTTGATAATGTAGAAAATGCCTCATACGAAGAGATGGTCGATATTCGTTTAGAAAATGGAAATAAGCGCCAAGGTAGAGTTGTTAAAATAGAGGGAAAAAAAGTTGTTATACAGGTTTTTGAAGGGACACAATCAATTTCACTTTCTAATACTAAGACTAGACTTACAGGGCACCCTATGGAACTTTCTGTAGCACCTGAAATTTTAGGCAGAGTTTTTAATGGAGCAGGTGACCCAATTGATGGATTAGGAAAAGTATTTTCTAAGAAAAAAATGGATATAAACGGAACACCTATTAATCCAATTTCTAGAATTTACCCAAAAAATTATATAAATACAGGTATTTCTACGATAGATGTACTTACGACGCTAATACGTGGACAAAAACTTCCTATTTTTTCATGTTCTGGAATGAAGCATAATGAACTTGCTATTCAAATAGCAAAACAAGCGAAAATTCTAGGGTCTGATGGTGAAAATTTTGCAATAGTTTTTGCTGCTATAGGCGTAAAAAACGATGTTGCGGAGTTTTTTAGAAGAAAATTTGATGAATCCGGAGTATTACAAAAAGTTGTAATGTTTCTTAATG
Organism: uncultured Eubacteriales bacterium; assembly: GCA_965120375.1. Lineage (GTDB taxonomy): Bacteria > Bacillota > Clostridia > Oscillospirales > Acutalibacteraceae > CASPLG01. The sequence goes on from CBCPMW010000006.1 coordinate 21,759, forward strand.
TGTCAAGTGATCCAGTAATTGAAAGGATTATTACACCGAGGTGCGCACTTACAGCAGCAGAGTATTTGGCATTTGAACTGGGGATGCACACGTTAGTTATAATGACTGATATTACTTCTTACGCTGAGGCGATTCGTGAGTTTAGCTCTTCAAAGGGGGAGATTCCCGGAAGAAAAGGTTATCCAGGGTACCTTTATTCGGATCTTGCTTCTCTTTATGAAAGAGCTGGCATGATTAAGGGGAAAAAAGGGTCAGTTACTCAAATTCCAATCCTTACAATGCCAAATGATGATATAACGCATCCTGTTGCTGATTTAACAGGCTATATTACAGAAGGTCAAATTGTTTTAGACAGAAATTTAGAAAAAACAGGATTTTATCCCCCAGTTTCAGTACTTCCATCGCTTTCTAGGCTTATGAAAGACGGAATAGGAGAAGGTTATACTAGAAAAGACCATTCGGCCTTAGCAAATCAGCTTTTTGCATCGTATGCAAAGGTCATGGATGTCAGAGCACTAGCTTCAGTTATCGGTGAAGATGATCTATCAAGCACTGATAAACAATATATAAAATTTGGAAAATTGTTTGAGAAAAAATTTGTTAACCAAGGGTTTAATGAAAATAGATCAATAGAAGAAAGTTTAGATTTAGGCTGGAGATTAATTTCAACTTTGCCAAAAGAAGAACTTGATAGAATTGATGATGAAACACTGAAAGCTCATTATATTGAAGATAGAGAATTACTTGAAAGAAAAGAGAGAAAATATGCTTTAGGGGATTTTGATAACCTTGAAAACGATTTAGAGGATGACGAAGGTGAATAGTTAGTTTTGAAAAATAAGTTTACTTAAGTTGTATAAACAATTTCTTAAAAGGAGGGGAGAGTTGTGTCTGATCAAACAGCGCTTACAAAAGGCAATTTAATGTCATCGAAAAAGTCACTTAAATTGGCAAAACTAGGATTTGAGCTGCTTGATAGAAAAAGAAATATTTTAATAAGGGAAATTATGGCGCTTATTAATCGGGCGGAAAAAATTCAAAAGTTAATTGATTCCACTTATTCAAAAGCTTATTTAGCTCTGCAAAATGCGAATATAACACTTGGAATCTGTAGCGAGCTTTCTGAAACGGTTCCAGTTGAAAATAGTCTTGAAATTTCTTATAGAAGTGTTATGGGGGTAGAAATTCCAATGTTGTCATCGAACATAAAGGATGTTTCCTATGTTCCGTATGGTCTTTATAGTACAAATTCCAGTTTAGACAACGCTTACAACTGTTTTGTAGAGGTAAAAAAACTTACAGTGGAACTTGCTGAGGTAGAAAACAGTGTTTATTTACTTGCAAATGCTATAAAAAAGACTCAAAAAAGTGCCAATGCTTTAAAAAACGTGATGATTCCCAAATTTGAAAATAGAGTAAAAACAATAACTGAAGCTTTAGAAGAAAAAGAAAGAGAAGAATTTTCAAGACTTAAGGTTATAAAGAAAAATAAAAAACGTATAAAATAAAGAACATGAATTTTTATTGTTTAGAGAGAAGACTACTTATTTGGTAGTCTTTTTACATTAAAACTATAAAATTTTATACTTTTTATTGTTAAATATAGTGAAACTTATTGACAAATTAGAAAATAAATCGTAAAATATCAGTTGATATATAAAAAATATTGTAAAATTTTACCGCGGAAGGGATGATAGAAATTGGAAAGCAAAGTTAAAAAAAGTATATTCAGAAAAACGTCTCTTGAAAGAATTTCGTCACCAGAACAACTAAACGAGTATATTAAAATTGTGAATCCTAGTTTAATTGCAATTCTTGTAGCTTTATTCCTAATTTTGTTTGGGTGTAGTTTTTGGGTTTTTTCTGGATCTATACCAAAGTATGTAAGTTTAAATGGAGTTAGTGCAACTGATGATTCTGGTGTTCAAACAGTTTATTGTTATGTTCCGATTTCAACAGCTAAACGATTAAGTGTCGGGATGGCTGCTGAAGTCTCTCCTGAATATGCGCCAAAAGAACAGTACGGGTATTTATATGGGGAAATAATTGATATCGGGGAAAGTGTAGTTACTGAAGAACAACTTGAAAATACTTTTGAAAATCCTTCAATAGTCCTTCCTGTACTTGATCAAAGTTCTGGAAATCTTATACAAATTCAAGTAAGCTTGGGAGATTGGTCCAATGAGAACGGAAAAGATATCAGTATTATAGATGGGACCGTGTGTACTGTTTCAGTTATTGAAAGTGAGCAAAAGCCTTATGAGCTTATATTTAACACGTAAGGAGGGATAAAAACGATGGGTAAAGTAGCAAAAGTTCCTGTTATTATGCAACTAGAGGCTCTTGAATGTGGAGCTGCTTGTCTTTGCATGATAGCTGCTTATTACAAAAAATGGATTCCTTTGACGAAAGTCAGGAAAGATTGTGGCGTATCAAGGGATGGAAGTGTTGCTAAAAATATGCTTAATGCTGGAAGATCTTATGGTTTTGAAGGATCTGGGTATAGAGTAGAACCTTCTTGTATTGAAGATTTGGATCTTCCGGCCATAATTCACTGGGATTTTAATCACTTTGTGGTTCTTTGTGGAGTTAACAGGAAGAAGAACAAAGTTTATATAAATGATCCAGCACGTGGAAGAGTTGTTGTAACTTTAGAAGAATTTGATAAATCTTTTACTGGAATTGCTTTGTGCTTTACCCCAGGAAAAGATTTTAAACCAGAAGGAAAGCCGAAAAGTATTTTTGGATTTGTAAGAAAATGTTTAAAAAATTCCTTTGTCCCTTTTGTTTTAATGGTTATAGTGAGTCTTGTTGTTGAGCTTATAGGTGTAGCAAGTCCTATTTTTGGAAAAGTATTTGTTGATGATATACTTTCAAAAAATAACCCGGAATGGCTTTTCCCTCTTTTAGGGATAATGTTAATTGCCTTGGTTTTAAAAGTTTTAGTTGGAATTATAAATTCAATATACTGGATAAAAATTGAGGGGAAGTTCGCCGTTTCGGCAAGTGCAGAATTTATGTGGAAGGTTTTGAGACTGCCGCTTGATTTTTTTTCTCAAAGGTATATAGGTGACATTGCCGTAAGACAAGAATCAGCTTCCGATGTTGCGTTAACTCTGATACAAAATATTGCACCTGTCTTAATAAAAATTTTTTCTTTGGCATTTTATTTAATTGTAATGATAAATTATAGCTTGATTTTAACTTGTATAGGGTTAGTATCGACAATTTTAGATATCATTGTGGCGAGATATACCTCAAAGAGGTTACTTGAGCTTCAAAGAGCGTCTGTACCAAATGACGGAAAGTTGTCAAGTATTACTTATTCAGGATTTGGTATGATAGAGACTATAAAATCAACTGGGGCAGAAACTGGATATTTTGAGCGTTGGGCAGGGTATTATGCGAAACAGAATAATGCCTCGGTAAATTTATCTAAGTTTGTAAATTATGTATCCTTAATTCCTGAAATTATTAGTAATTTAACAGACACTCTTCTTCTAATGTCTGGGGTATACCTTACCATAAGAGGAAATTTTACGATAGGTATGCTTACTGCATTTCAAGGATTTTTGTCAAAGTTTTGGGAACCGGTCAATGATTTTATTGATATGTACAAAAGTCTTATAAGTGTTAGATGTGATATGGAGAGAATAGAAGATGTTTTGGATTATCAAGAGGATGAAGGTTTAAATTTTGGTAGTGATTTAAAAGAAGAAGGTAAGCTTAAAGGTTACGTAGAAATCAAGGATTTAACTTTTGGGTACAATAAGCTCATGCCGCCACTTATAGAAAATTTTTCACTTTCTCTAACTCCAGGTAAAAAAGTTGCAATTGTTGGAGGAAGTGGAAGTGGAAAGTCAACTATAGCGAAACTTGTTATGGGGCTTTATACGCCATGGCAAGGTGAAATAACATTTGATAATAAGAAAAAAAGTGAAATAGACTGTTATAAATTTCACAGTTCTGTTTCCATGGTAGATCAAGAAAAAACTATGTTTAATGATACTATCAGAAATAATATAAAGATGTGGGACGAGTCTATAGAAGATTTTGCAATGATTATTGCGGCTAAAGATGCTAAAATTCATTCAGATATAATAAGCCGGCCAGATGGATATAGTCATAAAATGAGGGAATCAGGGTCGGATTTTTCAGGAGGACAATGCCAGAGAATTGAAATTGCAAGAGCTTTTGCACAAGAACCGACTATAATGATTTTAGATGAGGCTACCTCAGCGCTCGACGCTAAAACTGAACAAGAGGTAATGAATAGTATATCTAACTTAGGGTGTACATGTATAGTTGTAGCTCACAGACTTTCAACTGTAAGAGATTGTGATGAAATAATTGTTCTTGATAAAGGGAAAGTTGTAGAGCGTGGAACCCATGAAGAGTTAATTAACAGTGGTGGAAAATACAAAGAACTAGTTACAACGGAATAAGGGGGAGGGTTTTAGATGGATTTTGATTTTTTGGAGAGTCAAGTTGAAAAAAGACGGAAAAAGGATCAGGAAATGTATGAAAATGCGTTTTTTGATTTAGTTTCTGCATTAGGTATTAAAACTCCAAAAGCAGAAAACGAAACGAAAGGAGCAATATCTGAGATACTTTCTTATCTTGGATACACTACGCCCGAAGTGCCGGAAGATTTAAAAGGATTAGATCTTCAGCTTGAATATATGCTAAGACCTTCTGGTGTTATGAAAAGACGAGTAGAGCTGAAGACTTCATGGTGGACGAATGCAACAGGCTGTTTTTTGGCAAGTACAAAAGAAGGTGAAGTTGTTGCTATTTTTCCCGGGAAATGGTTTGGATATGAATATACAAACAAAAAGGGAGAAAAAATAAAAATAAACAAAAAAACTGCTAAAAATATAAACACTGAAGCATTTTGTTTTTATAAATCGCTTCCATCAAAAGAACTAGGATTTAAAGATCTTGTAGTTTTTATGGTAAAAGGTCTCCCAAAGGCAAGTGTTATGTGCGTATTTATTTCTTTTTTGGTGGTTCAGCTTCTTACAATGTTTACAACACCTTATATTACAAAGATTATTTATGGAATACTCATTCCGTCGAGTTCTTTGTCTTTAATTTTACCTGTTGCTACATTTTTAATTGGAATTGGAATTGGGAAAATAGTTATTGAACTCATAAAAACAATAGTAGTAAATAAATTTTTAAGAGAGCTAAATATTTTAGTTAACAGTGCTTTGATGATGAGAATGTTTAGTCTCCCGGCAAAATTTTTTAAAAATTATTCATCCGGTGAATTAGCTAGTCGAATGAACTATATATCTTCTCTTTGCCAAACTATCGTTGGTGATGTTTTTCCGGTTTTACTTACAGCTGTGTTCTCTTTAGGCTATTTTATACAAATGTATCAGTTTGCACCGGCTCTTATTTTGCCAAGTATAACAGTAACTATTCTTAGCATTTTTGTTTCTACATTATTCACGTTTTTACAGCGAAAAATTGTACAAGAAAAAATGGATCTGTCTCCCAAATTACAGTCATTTGTTTATGCTATTTATGGTGGTATGCAGAAAATAAAGATAACAGGATCGGAAAAAAGAGTATTTGCTAAATGGAGTGAAAAATATTCAAGTTTAGCAAAACTTAGTTATTCTCCACCTTTGATCCTAAGATTACAGTCAGTTATAAGTTTAATTGTAACTTCAGTTGGAACTATAGCTATTTACTATTTTACTGCTTCTTCAGGGGTTAGCACTGATAATTATTATGCTTTTAATGTAGCTTATGCAATGGTTTCAAGTTCGCTATTGTCTTTAAGTGGAGTAGTTCTACAAATGGCAAACCTTGAACCTATATTCAAAATGGTAAAGCCTATTTTAGAGGAAAAACCGGAACATAATGAATCTCGAAAAATTTTAACTAGTCTTTCGGGGAACATAGAGATAAGCAATTTACATTTTAAGTATACAGATGATGGGCCATGGATTTTAAAGGGGATTAACCTTAAAATAAAAAAGGGAGAATATGTTGCAATAGTAGGTAAAACTGGTTGTGGTAAATCGACTTTACTTAGAATTCTTTTAGGATTTGAAAAACCTATAAGTGGAGCAGTGTACTATGATGGTAAAGATATAGAAAGTTTAGATGTCAGGAGTTTAAGACAAAAAATAGGTGTAGTTATGCAAAATGGTAGTTTATTTCCGGGTGATATTTTTTCAAATATTATAGTTTCTGCACCATGGAAAAATTTGAAAGATGCTTTTGAAGCTGCAGAACTTGCAGGTATTAAAGACGATATTGAAGCTATGCCAATGGGTATGCATACTCTTATCTCTGAAGGAACAGGTGGGATTTCTGGTGGACAAAAACAAAGGCTTATGATAGCAAGGGCTTTGATCGGGAAACCTTCCATACTTTATTTTGATGAAGCAACTTCAGCTCTTGATAATATAACTCAAAAACATGTTTCTGACAGTGTATCTAGTCTTAACTGTACAAGACTCGTAATTGCACATAGACTATCGACAATTAAACACTGCGATAGAATAATTGTATTAGACGGTGGTAAAATTGCAGAAGAAGGATCATATGACAATCTGATGGGAAAAAAAGGTAAATTTTACGAACTAGTTATAAGACAGGTTGCAGAAAATTAGAAATAAAAAATAAAGTTTTTGATATTATTTTTATTCTTGTATAAAATTTTAAATTAACAATAAGATCTGTGAAATCAAGAAAGCGGTTTCGCAGATCATTTTCATACGTATAGTTAAAAATATATTTATCGTTATATTAAGTATAAATAATAAATATATTTTTTATCACAAATATATAAAATTACACTTGATTTTAGAATAATTTTGTGATATTCTTAGAATGTGAAATAAAACAATTAGACTTAATTGGATTTCATGTTCTGATCTTTCAAAACCATAATCTTACTTGTAATGGTTCTCACTTTACCTAACTAAAAGGAAAAGTGTAAGGTTTAGTCTTATCTACGGGACTCATTGGTTTTTGCAAGGATTTTATTTTTGAAAGGTATAAATTAAAAAAGGAGGTAATATTTATGAATGAACAAGAAATAATGAAGGAAATGAAAAAAGTCGCTAAAAAGACCAAGGAGAAGTATAATCTTACAGTGAGAAAAATGAAAAAATTTGAGAAAAATGATGAATTTCCTGAAGGCAAAGAATGGGATGAGTTAATGGAAAAAATTAGTGGTCTTTTAAAGTATTACAGTGAAAAGTACGAAAGCGCTTGTGAGTTAGAAGAGGATGGAAAATTAGCAGAAGGCCTTGTTAAAATGTACGCGAGTTTTAGGGCTTTTAAATACATTGGAGATTTATTAGAGAAACTTGATGAGGATTGTAAAAAGGCTGACGGAAAAGAAGAAGTCCTATCTAAAATACGGAAGAATATCAGTAAGGAAATTGATTTGGTGAAGCTGAAAAAACAAGTGGCTAAACAAAAAATGCGAACTAAATATGGTATTCTTGTTGGTGACGGGCAAACGTTACTTGAGAAGATTGAAGATGAATTGAATAATTCATCGTCGACGGGGACGGACAACTACGAAGTGAAAACACCTTTTGGAATGGTAAAAATAGTGAAAAACGACGGCAAGATATCAGTGGACGGTATGGTGGAATTAAAAGAAATCGCTAAGGTTGCCGATGGTTTGGACAAGGAGCGACAGGAGGAATTACTGGACTGCTTGATAAAATACATAAAAGACAACAAGTCGGTGAAGAAGGCAAAAGGGGAACAAGAAAAATTAGATGATATTTTGAAAGAATTAAAAGTCAAAAATCTCGGCTGGAGTAGAAGTATAGATAATAATTCTCAAGGAGTGTTAGCTAAACTAAGTGCGGCACTTTTATTCGCAAATACAACTGGTATTGCGCACAGTGTTGTACAGAAGTGGAATATTAGTATGTTGGAAGCGATGAAAAAGAACTTGGGTGCAAAAAATGTATTCATGAAAACGTTAGCAGGAGAGAAAATTCAACGCAAAGAATCTGGAAAAACAATTACAGAAGAGCATAGGGCCTTGTATAATGCCTTGTCTAAAGAAAATGACGTTAAGATCCTTCTGAAGGGTTCTATTCCAGTTGAGTTTGTTTTAGAGAAGTCCGGAAAGAATGGAGAATATAATGAATATCAAAGCATAATTGAAGCAATGAAAGAAATAGAAAAATTTAAACTTATAGAAAAAAAAGAATATGTA
>CBCPMW010000007.1:0-102553 GCA_965120375.1 uncultured Eubacteriales bacterium
TTTTGTTGATGTTTTCCTTATTGTTTTCATTATTGTTCATATTAACACATCTCCTTTACAAATTAAATTTTATTGTTTTGTTTCTGGTTAGACAAAGATTTTTAGGAATTGCTGTTGCAATCGTCTTTGTCATTTTTTTCGCCGTCATTATTTTTGTCAGGTGCAGGAACACCATATTTAGGCATGACAGTAGGCTTGGGATTTATCCCATAGAGAGGCATAGGTTTGTTTTCTTGATCTTGAATTTCTGATAATCCTCCTGAAACTTCGCCAAGTTCATTGTCACTGATTTTATCTTTTTTGATATCATCGTTGCTCATATTAATCACCTCCTTTACAAATTAAAAATAATAAGACTAATTTCTAAGCTTTTGTTTTTTGGGCAATATACTTAAGTAAATAAAAGTATTTTCCGGTTTCACACCTCCCTATTTAAAGTTTTCATCTTTAAGGTCTTTAGTATATGAATTTCTTCTAAATTATTTTCTTTAATTGTTGTTGCAATTTCATTCATTTCTAGTTTGATAAAATCTTCTTTTTTCAGATTTCCACAAAGAAAATCAGCTATGCTTTTCAAAATTTTCGTATTTTTAGAATCTTTTAAACTTAAACTTTTTTCTAGTATAAGTGAGGCTTGCTGATAGCTTCCGCTTTTTAAGCAGTTTATTGCTTTTAAATTTAAGTAGTTTTCATCGTTTATACTTTTAAGTTTACTTTTAAATTTTTTTATTTTATTATTGAAAGAACAAAACAAATTTTCTGAGTAAACAGATCCTTTTGTTGTTAAGCGTGTGTTTGGACAACCTCCCAAACATTCGTCTGCATGTCGACAAGTTGAACAGTCGCCGGCCAAGTTATGTCGAGAAAAATTTCTTCTCCATGAAAATGATTTAGGATCGTTCCAAATATCTTCAAGATTTCTTTGAAGAATGTTTCCCTCTATAAAGCTTCTGTCCCTGATGGACGTGCAACCTAATATATCTCCGTTATGAAGGATTCCAAAACTTCTAATTCCAGCATTACAACCAGACCACGATCCAGATTTATTTATTTTAGCTATAAGATTCGATCTGCTGTCATAGTATCCAATGCAGTCGGCTGGATGAATAGCTATTTTCCCTTCTAGAGAAGTTTTAAGACAAAAATCTAAAATTTCTTCCATCTGACTAGGATCAAGAAGCCAGTTATTCTGATGTTTAAAGTTACCCATTGGGAGACCTAGTTGTACTTGCCAAAGTTTAACCCCCATACCTATTAGATCATTTTTTAGCTCTTCTAGGTTATTTATGTTTTCTTTTGATATTGTAGTTATGCTAGCTGCATAAATTCCTAGTTCATCAAGGATTTTAAATGCAGATTTTGCTCTTTCAAATGCTTGTGGTCGTCTTATTTTATCGTGAACTTCTTTCGGACCATCTATGCTAATAGCAACTGTAGAAATACCGCTGTTTTTAAGGATATTCGCCATTTTTTTGTTTAATTCCCAACCGTTTGTTATTATGTTGGCTTTTACTCCCTTTTGGTTTAACCTTTGTATAATTTGTGGTAAATCTTTTCTGGTCAGTGGTTCCCCTCCGGATAAAGTTACCCACGATAGACCAAGTTTTGCTAAATCATCGACTAATTTTAAAGCTTCTATCGTGCTTAATTCTCCAGGTAGAGCTGTTTTACACGATGAACCGCAGTGCTTACACCTCATGTTACATCCCATGGTTACTTCCCATACACAAGTAATTGGTCTATATTGCATAATTTATCACCCGTCTTTCATGCCATTTATTAAATATATACAATAAAATATTGTACACTATTAAATAAAAATATTCAAGCAAAATTTCCATTTTTTATATTAAATATACAAAAATATAAATATGGAAATTAAAACTAATTTTTTAATTTTATGACCTACAAATTAGAATTAATTATCTAGTTCTAGCAATTGAACATTGAATCTTAAATAAGTATGTAAAAACTAAAAATTATGGGAAAATAGATTGAAATTTTTAATATTTTATGGTACAATAACAATGTACCGTTAGAAGTGAGGTTAGGTTTAATGAAAAAATTGAAAGTTTTCAGCAGTTTTGTGGTTTTGACCTTGTTATTGGGAGGGTTTAGTTTTTCGTCGAAAGCTGAGGAAGTTGATTGTAGGTCCACAGTGGATACCGAACTCGTTTTTGTTGTGGATAAAAGTGGTTCTATGCAGAATTTGACGAACGATACTATCGGGAGTTTTAACTCGGTTATGGAAACTCAGAAAAATTCTGATGAACCTGGAAACGTCTATGTAACTACAGTTTTGTTTAACCATGGACGTCAGAAGGTTCATGACCGTGTGAATATAAACGATGTTGCTAAGTTGACGACGGAAGATTATAAAGCAGAGGGGATGACGGCTCTTCTTGACGCGGTCGGGTCGACAATAAGTGAGTTGTCGGCAAATGAAGGTATTTCTAAAAATAAAGTTGTATTTGTTGTAATTACTGATGGGTACGAAAACTCCAGCAGAGAGTTTCGTGTAAGCCAGGTTAAAAGTCTAATTGATGAAAAGTCTAAAGAGGGTTGGAATTTTGTTTTCTTAGGTTCTAATATAGACTCTGCGAAGGTGAGTTCGGGAATCGGTATAAATCCGATGTATGCTCGGAATTTTGATTCTTCAAGCGAAGGAGTAATGGCAGCGTTCAGCCGGGTAAACTCAGCTATAGATCAAGTTCGCTCTGGTTCTCGGATTGACCTCGATGCAGTCTAAGAGAAACTGGATATTTTGATTCAACGCCAGAAGTTTTGGATTTTAAATTGTACCTCTTGTGAAACTGAAAAAAGCGACTGTATTTCGGTCGCTTTTTTTGTCAAAATCACCCTTGTAATGTGCCCGCAAAAAAAACCAAAAAGTCCACAATATTTAGCTTAGAAAAAAACACAAACCAATAGAAGGCAGAAGAACTACAAAAGCGATACATCCAACAGCTGTCGACAATTCTTTAAAATTTATTTTTCCAACTAATAACTGGTGGAGATAAGCGGGATCGAACCGCTGACCTCTTGAATGCCATTCAAGCGCTCTCCCATCTGAGCTATACCCCCAAAAAATTTTTAATTTAAAGAATAATTTACAGAATCGAAGACACTGTAACACATTTTACTTATAAAATCAAGAGAAAGTATATAAAATCATTAGATTGCACAAATATAGAGTAAAATTATGAATTTTATAACTAATAAATGTAAATTTTTTTACAAAGTTAAATGTAAAAATTTGTTTATAATATCCTAAAAACCGACAAAACCTAAACTTTCATATTTTCAACTAAAGTCTGTTAATAAAAACTAAAGCTCTATACGCGGAGGAAAATCTAGTGTATATTCTGTAAAATTTGCGAAATATTAGGATTTCTGATAATTCTACGAGCGAGATAAAGGGAACCAAAAATTACAACAGAGCTATTTTTATCACATAATTTCACTGCGTGATTTATAGCATCCTCGGGATCATGGAAAGGAGTAACATTTTCTGAATATTTACTAATTATATTAGTGAGTTTACTGAGCTTCATACTTCTCGGGAATCTTGGAATTTCAACAGGATAAACCTCTGAAAAAAGCGGAATAATTTCAGGAAATTCAGAAACGGAATTTTTATCTTTACATATACCTACGATACCTAGAATCTTTTTCCCAGTTAAATATTCTTTTACAAAATTAGCAAGTGATTTAATACCAGACTCATTATGTGCTCCATCCAGTATAACAAGGGGATTTCTTGATAATATTTCAAGCCTTGCATTTATGAAGGCATCCTGGATACCGTCTTTTATTGCACAGATAGGTATGTTAATATCTTTTTTTAGAGTCTCGATAGCAGTCAAAGCGGTTAAAGCATTTTCGATTTGATGTCTTCCCAAAAGACCCATTTTCAGATTAATATCTTTATATCTAAATTTGGTACCGTTTTCTATATCAGTAGAAATAACTCTAATGTCTTCTGGGTTTGGAATTATAACTTCACTTGAGTTATTTACAGCAGTTTTCCTTATGATATCATAAACACTTTTAGACTGACCAGCTGATACAACTACGGGGCGCATTGGCTTTATTATCCCGCTTTTCTGAAAAGCAATTTCCTCAACTGTTTTTCCGAGGGTATTTGTATGATCGAGTGAGACAGAAGTTATAACAGATACAAGAGGAGATTCTATTATATTGGTAGAATCTTTAAATCCACCTATTCCAGCTTCAAGAACTGCTATATCAACATTATTTTCTCTAAAATATTCAAGAGCCGCAACTGTAGTTATGGTGAACTCACTTATACTGCGATTTATATCAAATTTACATTCCAAAATTTTAGGAATGGCTTCCATAATTTTATCGCGAACCATTTTATATTTTTCAAACGGCATTGGAACATCATTTACTTTTATTCGTTCCATAAAAGACTTAACAGAAGGAGATGTAAAGAGCCCAGTTTTGTATCCACTACTAATAAGAACAGAAGATATCATAGTTGATACTGAACCTTTTCCATTAGTCCCAGTAACGTGAACAAATTTCATTGAATTTTGAGGATTGTCAAACACGTCAGACAGTATACGTTTTATTATTTCTGAACGAATAAAAATTGCATTTGGGTCAAACAAATCCTCATACTTGTTGATGTCCAATCTACTCACCTCTTTATAATGACAAATTTTTTAGAGTTTAAGAATCCTGAAGGTAAAATTTTTGGTGACATCAAATTGTATATACTATCCAATTCCAACTCTTTATCAAACACAAGCTTACCTATATCTGTCAGTTTTTTTCTATCTAAATGTCTAGAAATTACAGGTACATGGCACGAAATTTTAGCCTTTTTCAATATTTCTAGACCAGTTTCGTTGCTCGCAAGAACGTTTATGTAAGGAATTTCTAAATCCTGATATGCTTTCGTTATATTTAAAAAAGCATACATAACAATTCGTCTAAGCCTTGCATTTGTATATCTTTTCGTCTGAATTTTCATCATAAGATCATTGAAAGAAGTGGCACTTTTTGCAGCTTCAAAAATACGATTCTCAAGGCCTTCACTAATATCAGGAAGAAGAGAAAAATCCTCCAAGGTCATAGTTCTCAACCTATAAAGAAGAGCAGTTTCAGCACTATTAAGGTCTACCGGCGCAAAACAATTATTAAACTCAGTTTCTATTATCTGTATGCAACTTTTCGGTACAAATTTTTTCCAGATTTCATCTTTTGATTTCATGCAACGCCTAACCTGCGAAGAACTAGCAAATCTAGCACGAATATCGCTCGAATCGTGTTTAGAAATTTCACGTTTAACGGTCTTAAAACCAATAGAAGAACGCAACCTTTTTATTGAATTTATATACTCAATAGCCAAAATATTATTCGGATTTCTAATTTCTCCTGAAAAACTTTCCCCTAAAAGCTCCCTTACTACATTTTCCCGAGATTTAGCCAAACTATAACCTTTTTCAAGATTTTTTTTAAGTTCTAGTTCGGAGTCTAGCACAGTTTCACTTATTTTGTCAAGAATGTCAGTGCTTCCACACTCGCTACCGAAGACTAAAGCATCCACGCATCCAAGCTTTTCTGCTAAAAGTACAGATGAATTTGCAAATTTTTCAGCTGTAGACATTGACCAAATAGAAGGAAGTTCAATAACTAAGTCAAATCCTATTTCCAAAGCGAGACGAGCTCTTGTTTTTTTGTCAACTATAGAAGGCTCGCCCCGTTGCACGAAATTACCGCTGAGAATAGCTACTAAACCACAATTTTGCTGAGATTTTATAGTTTCCACTAGACATTGGTGCCCTAAAGTTGCCGGATTCAGCTCACAAATTACAGCTAAAACATCTGTCATAAATCAAAACGTCTCCAATCCAAACATTTATAACTGTCTAAAGCTTTTTTTCGCCATTTTTTAAATCCAGGTTGCGTCATCGAAAAAAATCATGCTTTATCTGTACGTCAAAAATTCACGGAAGCACTTTATAAAAACAAGAAGGAAAAACGTTTATTTGTTAAAAGATTGACATTAGCAGTGAAAAGCAAAAAGACCCAAACATCAAAACCGCACCAAATAGAGCAAAAACCCTGATAAGCATCTTTTTGGTATCTTCCTTGTAAACTATTTCCACTTTTGGAATTTTAGTGACTTTTCTACTAAAACCACAAAATTTCTTACTCATAATTGCCGCTCCCTTCATAAAAAGCAAAAACAATATATCCCTAAAATTATTATATCAAAATAATTCTTTAATGTAAATACTTTTATTTAATTTAATTTTTAAATAAGCAAGTAAAAAATAGGAATATTTTTTAAAACTTTTGAGTAAACATGTATTATTTAGGGAAGTAGGGAAAACATGTGAACCAAAAAGAAGAAAAAATAAATAAAAATACTTCTGAAAGTTTAATGCTTATAAGGTTTGTTTTTTGTTTTTTTGTTTGTATAGGTTTAATTTTTCTAAAATTTAAAAATAACATTTTGTATGAGGAAATCAAAAATTTCTATTTCAATGAAAATTGTTCGGAGCTCATAAACAGTAAAGAAATAATAACCAAAATTTCTGTTATTATGCAAACAAATCAGTTTTTTTCTCTAGAAAAAATACATTTTTAGTTACTGGAAATAAATAAAATCTTGCAGAGGGTTAAAATGTTGTTATTTTAGCCTTTTTGGTATTTTTAAAACTCAAACTTTAGTTTTTTTATAAAGATAGGGTAAAGTTTAATTTTTACATATGGTTTATGAAAGAAGTTCAGTATATTGAGTAAAATATATTGAAAAAATTTTGATTAAAATATATAATGCTTGGCAATAGTTGTTAGGAGGAGCTTAAGTTTTGGAAGATAAAAAAAAAGTTGAAGAAATAACTTCTAGGGATAAAGATTTTGCAAAATGGTACACCGATATCGTCAGGAAAGCAGGGCTTATGGATTATTCGAGCGTTCGTGGGTGTATGGTTATTGAACCTTATGGGTACGCTATCTGGGAAAATATTCAAAGTATTTTAGATAAAAAATTTAAAGAAGCTGGACATGTTAACGTTATGATGCCGATGTTTATTCCGGAGAGCCTACTTCAAAAAGAGAAAGATCATGTAGAGGGATTTGCCCCCGAAGTAGCCTGGGTAACTCATGGAGGAGAAGAAAAGCTTCAAGAAAGACTTTGTGTTAGGCCGACTTCAGAAACCCTTTTTTGTGAGTATTATTCAAGGAGCATAAAATCTTGGAGAGATCTTCCGAAACTGTATAACCAGTGGTGTTCTGTGGTTAGATGGGAAAAAACAACGAGGCCATTTTTACGTTCTTGTGAGTTTTTGTGGCAGGAAGGTCATACTGTTCACGAAACTAGTAAAGAAGCTGAGGATGAAACAAAAAAAATGATAGGTGTTTACGCCGATTTTTTTAGGAAGTATTTGTCCATTCCGGTTCTTGAAGGTAGAAAAACTGATAAAGAAAAATTTGCAGGAGCTAAATATACTTTTACAATAGAGGCTATGATGCATGACGGAAGAGCACTTCAGTCCGGAACCAGTCATTATTTTGGTGACGGTTTTGCAAAAGCCTTTGATATAAAGTACCAAAATAGAGAGAATAATCAGTCTTATCCGTTCCAGACTTCTTGGGGAATGACTACAAGAGTTATAGGTGCTATTATTATGGTTCACGGTGATGATAACGGTCTAATTTTGCCTCCAGAAGTTGCGCCCATTCAGGTTGTTATTGTTCCCATAAATCTAAAAAATGAAAAGGTAAAATATACGGTTGAAAATATTTTTGAAAGACTTAAAGATGTTTGTAGAGTACATCTGGATGAATCTGATCAGACTCCTGGTTGGAAATTTGCTGAATACGAGATGAAAGGGGTACCGCTAAGGATTGAAATAGGGCCAAGAGACGTAGAAAAATGTGAATGCACTTTTGTGCGCAGGGATACTGGCGAAAAGTCGTTAGAAAAGCTAGATGAAATACATAAAAAAGTACCCATATATCTTAAAAACATTAAAGAAAATATGTATAAAAATGCGAGTTATCGTATGCAGTCAATGATATGTGAAGCAAAAGATATGGATCAGTTTAAGGAGAAAGCAAAAAATCCCGGATTTATAAAGGCTGCCTGGTGCGGAGGGCTTTCGTGCGAAGAGAAAATAAAAGAAGAAACAGGATTCACCTCTAGATGTATTGCAGAGGAAAAAGTTTTAGATAAGTGCTGCACAGTATGCTCAAAAGAAGCAAAAAATACAGTGTATTGGGGCAAATCTTACTAAGATTTATTCATAGGAAATTTTAAAAAGTTTGCTGGGACAAGTTTTTTGTTCTCAAGTTGAAGTAGGCTCTTTAAGTTTTTCGTATTCTAGAATTTTTTCTTAAGACGTTTTGTTTTTAGTGTAAAGATCTAAAATTTTATCTATATCTGTAAAGTCAAAAGTATCTTTTACAGTTTTTTTGTTTTTAAGTCTAGCAATTATCTCTTCATTTACCGGTTCCGATTTATAGTCTTCGGGATCCGTATAAGAGTGTGTAATAAAAGGATCATACATTAAGAAGATTGCAAGGCCATGTGCGAAAGCAGAGTAGCCTATAATTTTAATCCATCCGGTAGCCTTTTGCCAATAAGGAGACTGGAAAAAGTTAAAACTTATAGGTTTGCTAAAGGTCATTCCAAGTAGTGAAACGATGTCTCTTGTAACCCTATAATGTATAATTTTTTTTGTATCTAGTCTTTTTAAGCGCGAAAGGATATCCGGATTTGTTTTTTTGTCAAGGCCAAGTCCGTTAAAAGTGACAATATTTGTGATATTTTTAGCAAAATCCGAGTATCCTAAAAGGAAACCGGCGCCATAAAGAGCGAGATATCCCCCCAAGGAGTGTCCGCAAAAATATATTTTTAAATCTTTTCGGTCTGGAGCCTTGTAAAGGTAGGGAATAACCTTTCTTTGAAGGTAATTTGTCATGTAAACAGCTTGAGGATGCTCATCTCTGAAAATATATTTCCAGTTTTCAAAAAATACACCACCATCTGTACCTCTAGGAACGATTACTAAATTATTTTTTTTTCGATAAACGGCAACTGAGAATCCCGCTCTCTCCGAGTTCCTTGAGTTTATTTCGTAGTCTACAATTCGCCACCCATCTAAATCAGACTCAGTAATTGCATCGTCGTTTATGTCAACTCGTTCGAAGAATCGACTAGTTAAGAGGCTAACTGGATCTGAATTATTCGGGTTAAATTCATTAGAGTAAGTTAAAAGTGCAAGTATTAAAAATTCTCGTTCCGAGACGCTATTTCTGTTTTCTGCGCTGCATGGAAACGAAAATACTGATATAAACAAAAACACAACCGAAACTGAAAGCGAGAAAAATTTTTTTTTATTTTTAATCATAATTGTAACCTCACCTTCTCTATAATGTAATTTTATCATAATAAATACCTTTTGTAAATGTATTTGGACAATTATTAGTTAATTTTTCTAGTTTTTGTCAATTATACACAGACTGTTTTTAAATGAATACATGAAAAGAAAATTATTTAGCAAAAATGGGACTAATACACGTAAAAATGACGAATTTCAGGAGAAATAAAGTAAAAGCCTGAGACGCCAAAATTTTTTTACTTGTATATTATACATAAGTAAATTGATTTGAAAAGTTAAAAATTAATTTAAAACAAAAGTTTGATCATTTTTGTTTTTTTGGTTACCGAAAATTCTAAATCAGAGGGAATATAAGCCAAACTTGGGAATATATATGTAAAAAAGGACGCTGGAGTTGATTATAATGGACTGGCATAATCTAAGCTATAATGATGTTATGCAAAAATTTTCAGTAAGTAAAAACGGTTTAGCTTCTCGAGACATCAAAAGGATAGAATGTAGATACGGAAAAAATGTTTTATTGAAAAAGGAATCTTCTAGCATTATAAAAAAGATACTTGAACAGTTTTCTGATTTTATGGTTCTAGTACTTCTAGCAGCGTCGGTAGTTTCCTTTGTAACAGCACTTATAGATGGAAATAATAATTATGCTGACCCAATAATTATACTATCTATAGTTCTTTTTAATTCTGTTTTAGGAGCTTTCCAAGAAATAAAAGCTGAAAAAGCAATTGATTCTCTAGAAAAACTTTCTTCATCCAGTGCCAAGGTTATAAGAGACTGTAAACAAATAAAAATTGAATCTAAAGAAGTTGTACCTGGCGACATTATAGTTATTGAATCAGGAGACTTTTTACCTGCAGATGCTAGATTAATTGAATCTCACAACTTAAAGGTAGAAGAGTCGTCTATTACCGGTGAATCGAGTGAAATAAGAAAGTGTGCAGATGCAGTTTTACCGGTAGACACACCTATTGCGGACAGAGAAAATATGGTTTTTTCATCCAGTTTTGTTGTTTCTGGTCATGGAAAAGCTGTTGTAGTTGAAACGGGCATGAACACAGAAGTTGGTAAAATTGCAAAACTTATAAACGAAGAACAAAAACCTCAAACGCCTTTACAAAAAAAACTTACTAAAATAGGTAAAATTCTAGGAATATGTATAATAATCATAAGTGTTTTTATATTTTTACTTGGGCTAGTGCAGGGTAAAGATATGTTTGAAACGTTTATGATATCTGTGAGTTTAGCAGTTGCAGCAATTCCAGAAGGATTACCTGCAGTGGTTACAATAGTTTTAGCTATAGGGATTAAAAAAATGGCTCAAAGAAACACAATTGTAAGGAAATTAGAAGCTGTAGAAACTTTAGGAAATGCAAGTGTTATTTGTTCTGATAAAACTGGGACTTTAACGCAAAATAAAATGACAGTGGTACAATTATGTAGCCTAAACGGAATAGAAAATGAAAAATCGGATATTTCAGGAGAAATACTCGAGTGTGGAGCGCTTTGTAACAATTCAAAAATTGATAAAGAGACTTTATGTGTAAAAGGAGAGCCAACGGAAAATGCTATTTTAACAGCAGCGGTCAAAAATGGAAAAGACAAAAATTTACTTGATAAAAAATATTTTCGTGTAAAAGAGATTCCTTTTGATTCATCTAGAAAAGTTATGACTACAGTACATAAAAACGGAGAAGGAAAATATAAAGTTGTAACAAAAGGTGCTCCTGAAACAATTTTAGGTCTTTGTGCTCATTGTTGTTTAAATTGCAAAATTTTTGACATGGATGAAAATTTAGCCGATAAAGCACGAGAAATTATTAAGGAAATGACTCAAAAATCTCTAAGAGTTTTGGCTGTTGCATACAAAGAAACGGACAATTTACTAAAAGATTATGAAATTGAATCCAAATTAATACTTTTAGGGTTTATAGGGATAACCGATCCACCGAGAAAAGAAGTAAAAAGTGCAATAGACACGTGTATAAAATCTGGGATAAAAACTGTCATGATTACAGGAGATCATCCATACACTGCTAGTGCTATTGCATTAGAACTTGGGATTTTAACAAAAGAGAAAAAACTTATGACGGGTTCGGAACTTGAAAAAATTGATCAAGAAAAACTAGTAAATATTATCTCTGATTATTCTGTATTTTCTAGGGTTTCTCCACAACATAAAGTTAGAATTGTAAAGGCGTTTCAGTCAAACGGGAATGTAGTTGCAATGACTGGTGACGGAGTGAATGATGCGCCAGCTTTAAAAGTTTCTGATATTGGATGTGCAATGGGAAAATCTGGAACAGATGTCGCAAAAGCAGCTTCAGATATAGTTCTTATGGACGATAATTTTTCAACTATAGTAGAGGCGATTAGACAAGGGAAAGGACTATTTGAAAATATAAAAAAATCAATTCACTTTCTTTTGTCTACTAATATTGGTGAAATATTTGCTGTTTTAGCAGCTTTTGTTTGTGGTATACCTTCACCTCTTACTGCTATACAGCTTTTATGGATAAATCTAGTTACGGATTCGTTTCCAGCTCTTGCTTTAGGAATGGAACCGATTGATCCAGATATAATGAGTAAAAAAGCCAGAAAAAATATATTTTCGCTAAAACTCTGGATAAGTATACTGATAGAAGGAAGTTTTATAGGAACAATATCGCTTCTTGCCTTTTCTATAGGAAGAGTGTTTTTTGATCTGGGATTGGAACCAATATCAGGGAGAACAATGGCATTTACAACTTTAGGTCTTTCTCAGATAATACATGCATTCAATGTAAGAAGTGAAAAACCACTTAGATATCTAGGTTTTAAAGGGAATAAATATGTAATTTACGCATTTATTTTGTGTTCATTTTTGCAAATTTCTGTGGTTTCAATTCCCAAATTTTGCGATCTTTTCGGAACAGAAAGAATGGGTTTTTTCCAGTGGGTTATAGTTTTTTCCTTGTCTTTGACTCCTCTTCTAATTTCAGAAATTGAAAAATGTATAATCAGTAGATATAAATTAAAGAAAAGTGCAACTTTATAAATAGTGAATATTTTGTTATGCAAATTCAAGAAAATTCAGAAGATATTTTATCTTAAAAAGTTTTCTTGGATTTATTTTTTAAGGGAAAATATCAAAGTTTAAGATATAAATTATGTATTTTTTACTATTGAATCTTATTTTATAAACTTATACTGGTTCAGATTAAACTTTTTTACCAAGAATGTAATAAAAAAAGATAAAACAGAATAAAAATTATTATAAACGTAAAGTCGAGGAGAGGTTTAAAGTGAACTATGAAGTAAACTCAGAAAATTTATTCGTTAAAGATCTAATTTTTGATGATTGTCAGGAAGTCCCAATAGATTTAGATTTTGGACTACCTGATTATTGTCCAGATATACAAAGGATTCTAAAGTGTATTATAAAACCAAAAATATCATCCAGAAATATTTTAGGGGATAGATTAAACATTGATGGTAATATGCAGATAAAAGTTATGTATATCGATTCGGAGAAAAAATCACTGCGCTGTTTTGAAAAATTTATGCCGTTTTCATGTTCCATAGATCTAAAGATATCTCCTGAAAATGCTGTGGTGCTAACATCTGAAAAAGTAGAATATATAAATTGCAGAGCTGTAAGTCCTAGAAAAATTGATATTCACGGTGCGACTGTAATTTGTGTTAAAATTTTCAGTAAAGATAAACAAAGTGTAACTTTCGGTATAGATGGGGAAGATATTCAGCAGAAAAAACAAGAAGTTTTGGTCAGCGATTTGGAAGCATTAGTTCAACAACAATTTTCTATAAATGAAACCTTAGATTTTGGGCAAAATAAACCTGTTCCGGAAATAATTATAAGATCAGATGTTTCACTTGTTATGGATGAATATAGAAGTATGTCCGGAAAAGTTATGGTAAAAGGTCAAGCGATTGTCAAAATACTTTACATGTGCGACATATCATCAGGTCAAATAGAGGTTATGGAATACTCTATCCCATTTAACCAAGTAGTAGATGTTCCGGGAATAACAGAAAAAAGTAAATGTGTGGTAAATCTTGAAGTTTTAAGCAGTGAAGAACAAATAGAGGAAAACAGCCAGGAAAATTCAGGTCTTGTTTCAGAAGAAATTAAAGCAGCGTTAGCTGTAATGTCTTACGGTGAAAAAAATCTAGAAATAGTAGAGGACGTTTATTCAACTGAGTATGACCTAAAATATGCAAGTGAAAATACAGAGTTTTGTAAGTTTTCTAATTTTATAAAAGATTCATTCTCAGTAAACTCTATGATTGAATTTACAGAGTTTAAGATATCTAGAATAATAGATATATGGGGAGATACTCATTCTATAAAAGGAACATATGAAAATGGGAAAATTTTATTTTCAGGGAAAATAAACGTTTGTATACTTGCAATAGACTTAGACGAAACGCCATTTTACATCGAAAGAATAGTGGATATTAAATATCAAAAAGATTTAGGTTTTACATCTAGTGAAATTCTTGTTGAAAGTGAAATTTATTCTTCCTCAATAGGATACAGAATTACAGGAAGCGGCTCTATAGAAGTAAAACTTGATTTAAATTTGAGTGCTTATATATATGAATGTAGCAAATTCAAAATGATAACTAGTGTTTCAGCGGATGAGGAAAATCCGAAAGAAAAAGATCTAACTGCAGCTCTTACCATTTATTATGCTGATTCAGGTGAATCAGTTTGGGATATAGCCAAAAAACATTATACGTCAGTTAGCGCAGTAAAAGAAGAAAATGAATTAACTTCAGATATTTTAGAGAAAGGGAGGATGCTTTTAATACCAATGAGCTAAGTAGTACAAAAAACAAATAAAAAATTCTCTTAAATCTAGGAGGAAAAAAAGTGGAAAAACTAAACATTTATAAGGATATTGCACAAAGGACAAACGGGGATATTTATGTCGGTGTTGTTGGTCCTGTAAGAACCGGAAAATCTACATTTATAAAAAAGTTTATGGATACTCTAGTTGTCCCGAATATAAAAAATATATCTCAAAGAGAAAGGGCGATAGATGAACTTCCACAGTCAGCTGCAGGTAAAACTATAATGACTACAGAACCAAAATTTGTTCCGGAAGATGCAGCTAAAGTAAATATAGATGATAAAGCTGTATTTAATGCAAGACTTATAGATTGTGTAGGTTACATAGTTCCAAGTGCCCTCGGATACATAGAAAACAAAATGCCAAGAATGGTTATGACTCCTTGGTTTGATGAAGAGATACCGTTTAATATGGCAGCTGAAATAGGAACTAAAAAAGTAATAACAGATCACTGTACAATCGGTTTAGTTGTAACTACAGATGGGTCGATAACTGATATTGATAGATCTGAATATGAAGAAGCTGAGGAGCGAGTAATTAATGAACTTCAAGAGTTAGGAAAACCTTTTATAGTACTTCTTAATAGTTTGTCTCCCTATTCGAAAGAGTGCATAGATGTTTGTAACAATTTGGCTAAAAAATATAAAGTTTCGGTTTTACCTGTTAACTGTTTAGAAATGTCAGAAAACGAAATAAAAAGAATTCTAGTTAAAGTTTTGTTCGAGTTCCCGGTAAAAGAAATAAAAGTAGATATGCCGAAATGGCTTTCATCTCTAGAAAAAGAACACTGGCTTAGAAAAAGTGTCTATTCTCAGATAAGTGATTCTTCAAAGCAAATAAAAAAAATTAAAGAAATCGAAGAAACTATTGAAAAAATAAAAAATTGTGAGTACATTATAGATTGCAGTATTTCTCATATAGACTTGGGAACAGGCAAAGCTAGAATTAGTTTATCTCTAGAAAATTCACTCTTTTATAAAGTTTTAGGAGAAAAAACAGGGATAGATATAAAAGATGACTGTGGTCTTATGAATTGTATTGCCGATTTTGCAAAAATAAAGGATAAATACGATAAAATAGCTAGTGCTTATGAAGATGTAAGTGAAACTGGTTATGGGATTGTATTGCCCTCTATGGAAGAGCTTCATCTTGACGAACCTCAAATAGTGAAACAAGGTGGGAAATATGGTATAAAGCTCAAAGCGTCTGCGCCTTCAGTTCATATGATAAAAACTAAAATTACAACAGAAGTTACTCCAATCGTTGGGTCGGAACAACAGTCAGAAGAGTTGGTTTTGTATCTTTTGCGTGAATTTGAGGAAAATCCGTCCAAAATATGGGAATCAAATATCTTCGGGAAATCGCTCCATGAGCTCGTAAATGAAGGACTTCACAATAAACTCTACCGGATGCCGACCGATGCGCGCGGAAAACTTAGAGAAACTATAGAAAAAATAATAAATGAAGGCTGTAGCGGACTAATTTGCATAATTCTTTAGGGAACATTCCCGGTTTTTCTCGGGATTTTATATAAAATCGGATTTAAATCTCACTCACCTTTCTATTAAATGTGCATAAACTACAAAAATAAATAAATCGTATATTGATTTTTGTGAAAATATGTGATACAATGGTAATAAAAACTTATTTTAAATGAAGGGAGTGAGAAAATATGCCACCGAAAGAAGAAAAATCCTTAAGTGAGAAAGAAATTAAAGAAAAGAACTTGGCTTACCTACGGGAATTTAAAGAAAAATTGGGAATAGATAAGCGTGATACACCAAATACGAGTGAATGCATGAAACGGATGAGACAACTATACTGCGAGGACTCGGCAAAGGGTCGACTCTGGGAGTATTTATCAAAAGAAAAAATGAAAATAAAAAATGTTGACAGTTTTGTTAAAAGCCTGGAAGAGACCGCAAAAAGTTGTTTAGAAAAAAGTAAAACAATGGACTCTTATTGGTGGACAGATCTTTTCGGTTTGCTGTGGTCATGTCAAATGTATGCTAATAATATGCGCGTAGCATTAAAATCGCTGGGAGATTACCCTGAAAATAAAGAAAGCATGTTAAATGGTATTAAAGGCCAAATAGACACTGATCCAATTCTGAAGAAATTTGGAGGAGAACTCTTAAAATGGGTGGAGGGCGTTGTCAAAAATGGAAAGAAAGGAATAGGCTTCTATGTAGCGTGGTGGGGCCTTAAATTGGAACTAATTAAGTATAACGCAGCTATCGCCGCGGTCACCGAAAAACTGACCGGCCAGAGTTGTGATCTTGGGCTTGGTGATAACGGCAATGTGAAAGATCGGACATTCGATGTTAATATGAGTCCAGTGCAAAAATGTGCCGCAGTCCTTGGAATTGAAGGAAAGAACATAGGAGAACTGATCAAGAAAAATCCTTCAAAAGCGTATACTATCGCAACTAACATAGATACAATATCTAAAATGGAAAAAGACATGGAAGAAATAAATGGAAAATATGCAGTAGCTGAAAATTCAAAGAGAACACTGGCAAACAAACACAAAGAAGTATTTTTCCTCAAAAAAGCAAAAGTTGGTGCTTGTGAAGACCTGGGAATTACGAAAGATGCATTAACAATTGATGAAAAAAAAGTGATAGACGCATCGAAAGAACTGGAAGATATTGTCAGTATTGAAAATATTAAATCATCGGAGGATCTGAAGCGCGTAAGTCTAAACAGTCCAGACAGACTAAAAAAATGTTACAAAGAGCTGTTAAAAAGATTGGACGCAGTGCTGGAAACCAAAAGCCGATTTCAGAGCGTAATCACTAAAAATGAGGGTCTCTGCACTCCTGAGGACGTTGTCAAAGTCGTGCGCATAGTGAAAGAAGAACGGCTGAGCAACGACGTAGTTAATGTCTGGTTGGGTTTTATTGACAACTGGAAGAAAACTAAAAAGTCTAACGGTTTTTGTGAACCCTCATATTCAAATGATGAATATAATGTAATTGATTACCTGGTCCCAACCAATGTAAATCGAGCTAAAATGTTAATGGCCACCCTCAAGAGCTTGGGAAAAATGCCAGAAAATGGAAAAGCTTTGATGACAATGCTGAAAAAGGAACTAGACAAACACGAAATTCTGAAAAGCTACAAAAAAGAAATCTTGTCGTGGCTTGAAAGGTTTCTAAAATTACCAGGTAACGAAAAAGAAAATGTAACAGGAGTACTTTTGCGGTGGATGCACTCACTGGAACTGTTCATCATTAACGCGGGAATGCTCAATGTGGTGAAGGAACTGGGAGTAAACGTAGAATTAAAAGTCACAGATAAGAAAGAAAAAATCAAGGACTGTCTGGAAACGACACTAAAAGATACCCCTGTGATGAAGTGTATTGGCCTGACGGCAAATGAATTTAAAGGATTGTTTGAAGATAACATGGATGCTGCATTACTATTGGCATCGAACCTGAGAACCGCTGGGGAATACATTAACTTGCCGGAGCGTATAGGACAATTAGATAATGAAAATAAAAAAACGATTGTAGACGCATCTGGAAATGTTTTTGAACTTAAGCAAGAGGAAATAAAATGGAATAAGAACGCGGTGATGGAATACAAATCCGACGAATTTAAAAATTACCTAGAGAACATATCAAAAAAAGTACCTGATTTAAAGCAAAATCAGGTAAACATGTCCGACTTGGTGGACAAAATAGAACACGAAAATATCAAAGGATACTATGTGGAATACTATAAAGAAAAAAAAGTACCTGATGATGCTGTGGAGAAAATTAAAGAAGAAATAAATAAAATCAACAATCATCACAAGAGTATAAATGAAACACTTGGGCAACTGGAAAAAACATACTCGGCCATAGGAGAAAGCAATTTTTATAGTGAATATTTGAGCGTCGGGGAGAATAACTCCCCCCCAAACGAAGGCTTAAAAAAATTAAATGGTAAAATGGCAGAGTTGACAAAAAAAATAAGAGGAGAAAGTTGAGAAGCTCTACTATGCAGATAATAAGGAAATAGAGGGAAATGACTTTGAAGAATGTATTAGTTACCGGCGTCGCCGGATATATAGGCTCGCAAACTTGCGTCGAGCTTTTGAAACAAAATTATAGTGTAATCGGTCTAGACAACTTCGTAAACAGTTCAAAGAAAACTCTTAAGCGAATTGAAAAAATCGCCGGGAAAAAGATTTCGTTTTACGAGGTTGACCTAACTGAAACAGAGAAACTCGCGACTGTTTTCGATACCGAGAAAATAGATCTGGTAATCCATTTCGCGGCCTTGAAGGCAGTCGCGGAATCTGTACAAAAGCCACTTCAGTACTACACAAACAACTTAACAGGCACTATAAATCTTCTAAACGCAATGAAAATGTCTGCCACAAAAAAATTTATTTTTAGCTCCTCAGCGACAGTTTACGGGGACGAGACTCCTCCTTTTAAAGAAACTGATCCAAAAGGTGAAATAAAAAATCCGTACGGCAGAACTAAATCGATGATAGAGGATATTTTGATTGATTTGCATAAATCGGATCCAAGTTGGGGAATTGGGATCCTTAGATACTTTAATCCAATTGGAGCTGATCCAAGCGGTCTTTTGGGCGAAAATCCAGGGAGCTTTCCACAAAACCTAATGCCTCATATTTTGAGTGCTGCATCCGGTTCAGGACGAGCTGTCCAGATTTTTGGGGACGACTATGATACTCCTGACGGGACTTGTATTCGCGACTACTTGCATGTTCAAGACCTGGCACTGGGGCACATAAACATGGCGGAAAAACTTTTAAGTAGTTCTGGACTACATATTTACAACCTTGGTACTGGGAAAGGGTACAGTGTCCTTGAAATTATCAGAACTTTCGAGAAAGTTACAGGGAAAGGTGTTGCTTATGAGTTCAGCCGAAGACGTCCAGGAGACGTTGCTACAAGTTGGTCGGATGCAGGTAAAGCTAAGAAAGAACTTGGCTGGGAAGCAAAAAGAACTTTAGAAGATATGTGCCGTGATAGCTGGAAATGGGAAGTAAATAGACAAAACGAAACTTAAAAAGAAAAGGTGTGTCAAAAAATTAAATCCAAAACGAAGTTAAGTACGGGAACATCTGACGAAATTTTTAATTGTTTTAAATATATTTTTTACAAGGGAATTTCTCATTTCGGCGTGAGAAATATTTCTTATCGAAGTTCTTGAATAGTAGCTGGAAAGGGGTACAATAGCCAGGTGATTTGGGGTAAAAGATGTTGAGCTGAAACTTTTAGTGTTTGAAGAACTGGCAGATGCGTATTTAAAGCTAAAACTAAAAAAAAATAGAAAACTTATCAATCTGATAAACCATTTGCTGACTTTCATAAATTTAAACCTCCTTATATTTGAATAATAATATATATTACACAAAAATTATATAGTCCGTGATGAGTTTTTCTTAAAATTAACTTAAAAATACCAAAAATAATTGTGTATGTAAATAAAATGAGCAAAAACTTGGAAAAACTCTTGAATTACTAAAAAATTTGTAGTACAATTAGAAGTCTAAAACACACATTTGTCTTTTGTGCGGACCTTTGGTGGCTGTTGTTGTGTGCAGTTTGGATCCGTTTTGGGCAGGTGGAGGAAAAACCGAGGAGGAATAACAATGTCAGTAGTGTCTATGAAACAACTTTTGGAAGCAGGGGTGCATTTTGGGCATCAGACTAGGCGTTGGAACCCTAAAATGGCCAAGTATATTTTTACTGAGCGAAACGGTATTTATATTATCGATCTACAAAAAACCGTAAAAAAACTGGAAGAAGCCTACAATTTTATTAGAGATATTTCGGCTCAAGGAAAGTCTGTGTTGTTTGTTGGGACTAAAAAACAAGCTCAGGATTCAACAAAAGAGGAAGCGATGAAATCAGGAGCTTACTATGTAAATGCAAGATGGTTGGGTGGAATGCTTACCAATTTCTCAACAATAAAACAGAGAATTTCGAGGCTGAAACAGCTTAAGACTATGGAAGAGGACAATACTTTCGATTTGTTGCCAAAGAAGGAAGTTATCCAGCTGAAGCTAGAAATAGAAAAACTCGAGAAGTTCATAGGCGGCATAAAGGATATGAAACAGTTGCCTGGAGCGCTTTTTGTGGTTGATCCGAGAAAAGAGAAAATCGCGGTATCAGAGGCTAAAAAGCTCGGGATTCCTGTGGTTGCTATAGTTGACACTAATTGCGATCCTGACGACGTGGATTATGTGATACCTGGTAATGACGATGCCATCAGAGCGGTAAAGTTGGTTTGTTCTGCTATAGGGAGTGCCATAATTGAAGGGCGCGAAGGAGAGACTTTAGATCAGACTGAGTTTGAGCGTGACGAAAATATTGAGATACTGGAATAGTTAATGTTGAATTAAATTCTAGAAAAGATGTATTATAGCTGAGGAGATGGTATGCATGAGTTTTACGGCAAAAGATGTAAAAGATCTTCGTGAAAAGACGGGATGCGGCATGATGGACTGTAAAAAGGCTCTTAGTGCAACTGACGGAGATATGGAAAAGGCAATCGACTTTCTTAGGGAAAAAGGACTGTCGGCTGCTGCGAAAAAGTCGGGGAGAGCAACTGCGGAAGGACTGGCGATTGCGTGCACGGATCAAACGAAGCGTATTGCAGCTGCAATAGAAGTTAATGTCGAAACGGATTTTGTGTCTAAAAACGAAGGTTTTAAGGCGTTTGTGAAGCAGTGTGCCGATACAGTTATCGAAAAAAATCCGAGTAGTTTGGATGAGCTTTTAGGGTGCCAAGCGTCAGGTTCTTCACAAACTATTGGGGATTTGCTGCAAGAAAAAATATTAACTATAGGGGAAAACATAAAAATACGTAGATTTGCCAGGTGTGATGGTGTAGTGTCTACTTATATACACGCTGACGGAAAGATAGGTGTGATGGTGAAGTTTTTAGTTTCTGATGAATCCAAACTCAATGAGTCGTTTGATGTTTTTGGAAAAGATATTGCTATGCAGATTGCAGCTGCAAACCCGACTTACTTGAACAGGGAGTCTGTTCCACAGGAAGTTGCCGACAAGGAGAGAAGGATTCTTAAGGAGCAAATAGTGAACGATGGAAAACCTGAAAATATAGCTGAGAAAATTGTAGAAGGAAGAATGGATAAATTCTATAAAGAAGTATGTTTGATGGATCAAATTTTTGTAAAAGATAATGATTATAATATTAGGGAATATGTACAGAAAGTTTCGAGTGATATGGGAATGGATATAGACATAGAATCATTTGTTAGATATGAACGAGGTGAGGGATTAGAGAAGCGTGAAGATGACTTTGCCAAAGAGGTTGCAAATATGGTAAGATGAAACAGTTAGTGTGATAGGGTTTTTGCCTAAATTTTGTTAGATTGTGTATTTTTTACGAAAATCGTTGTTGTTATTATGGTGTGTATGTGGGGTTGTATAAAATAAGAACAGCATCTGCTTTTTTATAAGATTTAGCAGATGCTTCTTGTTTATTTCATATTTTTTTCGTATTGCTGTACCATTTTTTTTACCATTTGCCCGCCTATAGAGCCGGCTTCTTTGGCTGTTAAATGGCCATTGTAACCATTTTTTAAGTTTACGCCAATCTCCTTGGCAGCCTCCATCTTAAATTTGTTGAGAGCTTCTTTTGCTTCGGCGGCAGAACACCCGTTTTTGTTTGCCATAATTTCTCACACTCCTTTTTTGATTTCCAGAAATCTTATAAATCGTGATTTCCTTTTATTTAGAAGGTCAAAAACTTTAAGAATTTTAACTAGATTTTGATCCTTCTAAATTATATTTTATACATAATATTTTAAATTATTACAGGAAATTTGTGCAATATTATAAATTAAATTTTGGAAATGTATCTTTCTAGATTTTTATAAAATAATACAATCAGAAAAGGTTATAAAAAATTGAATTAAATAAGAAAAATAACGTTATATTAGATGAATTTTATAAAAATATCCTAAATAATGGAGGATTATTATGCCAAAAAGGATTGGAAAGTACACTCTTAAAATGCAAAATCAACCGAAAATTGAAAGTTTTTTCTCTGTTGTGAGTAAAAAAGAAGCTGAGGGACCACTTGGTAGGCATTTTGACAAAATTTTTAATGATAGCTATCTTGGTCAATCATCTTGGGAAAAGGCTGAAAGCCAACTTCAACTAGAGGCTGTACAGGGAGCATTAAATAAAGCAAATTTAGATTCATCTGAAATAGATTATATCTTTGCTGGAGACCTGCTGAACCAGTGTATTTCCTCCACTTTTGGTCTTATGAAATTAGGGATTCCATTTTTAGGCCAGTATGGTGCGTGTTCTACGATGGCGCAGACTATAGCAATGGCGTCTGTCATGATTGATTCTGGAGCAGCGAAGAGATGTGTATCCGTTACTTCTTCACATTTTTGTTCAGCGGAGCGTCAGTTTAGATTTCCTCTTGATTATGGAGGACAAAGGCCACCAACAGCTCAGTGGACTGCAACTGCATCAGGAGCTTTAATACTTAAAGATTTTGGGGACGGACCTTATATAGATTCTGTTACAATAGGGAAAATAGCTGATTTAGGTGTAAAAGATCAGACTAATATGGGAGCTGCTATGGCCCCTGCAGCTGCACAGACTATTAAATATTTTCTAGAAGATACTAAAACTAAATCTGAAGACTATGATTTGATTCTGACAGGCGATTTGGGAGAAGTTGGGAAAAAATTGCTTTTAGAGCTTCTTATGAAAGATGGAATTAATATTTTTGAAAATCATGGAGATTGCGGACTCATGCTATACGATAGAGAAAAGCAAGATGTACATGCAGGGGGATCAGGTTGTGGATGTTCTGCTTCAGTACTCTGCTCTGTAATACTGAATAAGATTAAGAAGAAGGAACTTAAAAATATACTTTTTGTAGCAACTGGAGCGTTGATGTCACTTACATCTGCTCAACAAGGAGAAAATATTCCTTCGATAGCGCACCTTGTCAATATAAAGATTTAACTTAAAAGAGTAAAATCACCTTTTGTCTTAAGACTGTAAAATTTATATTGACGAAAAACCTCATAAACACTAAGTGCAACGCAATTTGACAAGTTCAAACTACGAGACTCATCTATCATTGGAATGCGCAAACAACTAGAATAATTAGATTTTATTAAATTTTTTGGAAGTCCTGCAGTTTCTTTTCCGAAAAATAAAAAACATTTTTCAGGGTATTTTATATCAGAATAAATTTTAGATGCTTTGGTAGAAAAATAAAAACAATCACCTTTATTTTTAAAGAAAAATTCGTCAAGATTCTTATAATACTGCACATTCAGTAGGTTCCAGTAATCTAAACCTGCTCGTTTCAGTTTTTTGTCATCTATTTTAAATCCCATAGGTTCAACTATGTGTAATTTCGCTCCGGTTGCTGCGCATGTCCTCGCGATATTCCCTGTATTTTGAGGGATTTCTGGTTCTACCAAAACTATATTTACATCAAGCATTTAAAGGCGCTCCTTTTCAGGACACAAATTTAATTAAATTTTATGCATTTGAGCTTTTCTAGTTTTAAAAACAATAAACATTACGAAACTGAGAACTAGAATCGAAACAATAGTATAAATTTTTGTACTGGACAGTGAAAGATCATTTTCATTATGAAGTTCATGATTTAAAGCGGTATTGGCTTTTTCTGCGTTTACCAAACAGTTGTAGTTTGTAACTAGTATTTGTCCTTCTTCGGGAAGAGATTCATACGCATTCCTTGCAAACGATACATATTCGTTTATATCTGATATTTTCTGATGTGATATCCCGTTTATTATATTTATCACATTACTGACATCTTGTTCCATTGTATTTTCAAGGAATATATCTGCTGTTGTTATACCCACTCGATTATTTACGTATGCATTCATGTGATGATGTTCTTTGGTCACTTTTATATCATGGGGCCCCTGATCTAGATTTTTTATAACAATATTTCCATTTTCATCAGTCTTTTCTGTAAATTCATCATTGTTATCCAGCGAAATGGTAACATTTTCATTTTTAAGTTCTACAGAATTCTCTTTTATTGTTATAGTTGCGTCGTAACTATCGAAAAATTCTTCACAATTTATAAGCTTAACCCTCGATAAAGTGGCAGGATATTCAAAAACTCCACCATTTTTAAACGTAAGCGTCTTGATATAGTTGCAAAGAACATCTTTTAAAAGATCACCTTCGTCAGTGAGAGATGGTAAATTTCTAAGTGCTATATATTGATCTCCGCCAGAAGAAGTGAATGCATCTGTTACTAGAGCTATTTGTGTTTCGTTATCATTTTCGTCAAGCTCACAGTTATCGCTTCCGTCTTCGTTCAATAAAACTATCTTTTTTACCCTTGAACCAGAGACGCTTACTTTGTTTTTTTCTTCGTTAAGTTCCATAGGTTCGCCATTGATATCAAATTCTATCCTCATTCCACCGACGTTTGGGAAAGCACCGTCAGGGCCGAGTAAAACTCCATCTTTTATATATATACTCTTAAAACCATTTTCCAGTATTTCGTAAAGCTTACTGGGAGTAGCCAATTTTATGGAGACTTTGTTTGGAAATGGAAAAACATTCATAATGTCACCGACACTTATAAATTTAGGAAGAATAGACGTTCTGATACCGCCCCCATTTTTCAGTGCAACAATCTTTGCATTTTGAGCTATTCCAGATTTGGCAATAAAACCTTTTCCATAGTCTAAAAGAGAGTCACCAATTAGATTTCCTAGATTTGTATCTTGAAGACGACAAATTCTAGTTTTTTTGTATTCTCCTCCATAAAGACCGGAATCTGTTTTACCGATTATTATTCTAAATGCTTCAGAAAATTTCTGCAACAAATGTCGACACATCTCAGAAAGTTTTGGATCTGGAATATATTGATATTTTTCTGGTTCAAGAGGATTTATAAGATCGTGTGGTTTTATTATTTCGTGGTTTATTGTAAAATTTTTATTCTCATCAAAAACAAGTTCTATCTTACCAACGTTTTTTGCTCTAGAACCAACTTGCTGTATAAAAGTATGGCCTACAGTTTTTGAATAAACTTCGTGACTGTGGCCATCTATAATTATATCTATTCCTGGGATTTCAGATGCAAGTAATTCAGACGAAACATCTGATTCAGAATTACCTAAATGTGAAACACATATCACAACGTCAACATTTTGATCCCTTAAGTATTGGAACTGTTCTTTTGCGGTTTCGATTTCGTCCTTAAAAATTACATTTTCTATATTTTTGGGGTGCGTCGTAAAATTAGTATCACACGTAGTTATCCCAAAAAAACCCAGCCTATATCCATTTATTTCCATTATGGTGTTACACCCATTATTTGTATCACTACCAAGAGCCGGCTTGTCCTCTTTAGTACGCGTGTTTGCAGATATCATTTTAAACTTCGCAAGCGTCGAATTTAACTTTAAAGTATCCATACCATAGTCAAACTCATGATTTCCCAGGGTCATAAGATCGTAACCAATTTCGTTCATTAATTCTATAATTTTTGAGCCTTGGCTTGATGAAGCAAGCATACCTCCTTGGGTTGAATCTCCGGCATCGACAAGTATCGAGTTCGGAGTACTGGATTTTAGTGTTTTCATAACGTCAGCGCCTATTTGGATTAGCTTACCCTCAGGGGTGTATGCACTGTCAAACACACCGTGTATGTCATTTGTGTGGTATATAGTTATTTTGTTTCGGCTCGAAGAAGCAGCTATACTTCTAGCTAATAGATAAGAAAAAAGCGTCAGCATTAATACAGGAAAAACTAAAAATCTTTTAATTTTAAAGTTAGACAACATAAACAATGATATCTCTCCCCGAAATTACAATTTTCCAATTTTATACATCCAAAAACTTTAGGACAATTACCCAAACATTACGGATCGAAAATACTATCATTTTGTTTTATATTTTAATATCACCCCTGTTTAAAATTGATTAAACTACGAATGGATATTTAACTTTACGTAATTATTATAACATACTTCCGCTCAAGATAGTAGACATTAAGTTAATAAATTTATTAAACGTATATAATAATTAAAAATTTAAATAGAAATCAAATAAAAAATATTAATAACATATATTTCAAGATATAAAATAGACAAAAATATTGTATTTAAAAAAAATAAATGATATAATATGCAGCAAAATATACTTCTATATACGAAATTCCAAAACTTAGAAATAAGTAAATTGAAAAAGGAAGGTGTTATATAAAATGGATAGACCCTCTTTTAATCCAATCAAAAAATTAATAGGTTTATTTTTTGTTATATTTTTTCTAGCTGTTTTTGGTAAAGGACTGACTACAGAAAAGTATTTTTGTGAAGGAGAAAGAAGCATAAGCGAAGATTTATTTTCACTTGGAACTAGTGCACTTAAACGTTCGTGGGGAGAAACCTTTATAGATGGAAACTCTAATGTAGTTGAATCTGGAAGCGGGTTAAATACAATAGTGAATTTTGGTAAAGATTCCGATTCAAATGAAATCAAATGGTGGATAGCAGACAAAAACGAAGAATACATGACTCTTTATGCTACAGAGCCAGTTGAGTATGGAAATTTTAACACTTATTTAGAAGGTCTAGACAAAAGGGGAAACTATTCCCAAATAGAAGCAAACAACTGGGTTACAAGCGCTGCCAGAGCTTTTTTTGGCAGAAATCAAGGCGATTATCCCGGGAATATTGATACCAGAACAGGTGTTTGGGATTCAACATCCGAGGGGAATAAAAGCCCTTTTGAGGAGAAATATTTTACTGACGAAATGCTTTTAAAAATTAACCCTAAAAATATTATAACATACAACTATAAAGGGGAAGAGTTTTCGTCCAAAGATAGATTTTGGCTTCCTTTATTGGTTGGAGGAAACAGTTTAGAAAAAAATGTTTTAAGTTTAAGACCAGACAGTAAACTAAACTACGAAGACTTAAATTCAGATAAGCTTTTGGTTCCTTCTAAATATTTAAAAGGTAAAAACATCTGGACGAGAAGGGTGTCAGGTGAAAATATTTTATGTTATGAAAATTTGAAGGAAAAAGAAGTTTTAGTAACCGAGACAAGGGGCTATAACCCGGTTATGCAGATGAGTCTAAAAGGAATAAGCTTTGTTTCTGTTTTTCAAGCAGAAAAAAGTAGTTCGGACGGTATTTTTAAACATTTAGATGAAGATAAAAGAAGAAATTATTATCTAAAATATGGTCCAGTTGGAAGTGCGTACGTAAAGCAGGAAGAGGATATGAGAGTTTCGTCTAGTATGAAAGTATCTTTTTATCTAGAGGAAGAAAGCGCATATCTATCAGCACTTCTTTTTAATAAAAATACGTCGGAAGTGTTTTGTGCTTCAAAATACATAGAAAAGAGTAATAATGGCGAAACTTACTTAGATTTATCTGAAGTTGCAGCGGGTAACTACGAGATTAAACTTTGGATAGAAATTCCGGAAGAAGGAGATAGAGGTATATGTAGAGTTTCGGAAGTCGTATCCTTTTCCCTGCTTAGAGGATACGAAGTTAAGTTTGAAAAAGCTGAAAATATAAGGTTTTTTAGTAAAAATAATGAAGAACTTACTGAAAAATCTATCATTCTAGACAAAGGTGAAGTTTTAGAATACTGCGCAAATGTAGATGAAAATTATAATATGAGCCAAATAAGAACTACTCTTGCTAAATCCGACAGTGGAGATGTCGGTGTAACTTTAAATCCAGTTGGAGTAAGTTCGGCCGAAGATACAGAAAACGATTTAGTTGAACCTTTAACAGTTGGAGGTGCAATAATTACTGAAGGGTTTGATAATGTCGTTTATGAACTTCGTGCGCAGAAAAATTACTGGTATTACCAAATATCAGACTTAGAATCCGATGTAAAAGTTCTTACTACCGGAGCAGAAGAAGAAAACATGTATTATATTTTTGTTTCAACTGATATGAAAAAATTTATCGATTCCTTCAGTATAAATGGCAACCAAGTTGATTTAACTTCGGATCCAAGTCAGCTTTATTCCACAGAAGAAAATATAAATCTCGAATTTGTTCCAAAAGATGAATATGATCTTTCTGATTTAGCCTTAAAGATTGTACCGTCAAGCTGGGTTGAACAGCTAGAGGAAGATGGGAGCGAATACGATTCAGTTAAAGAGAGTTGTAGGGAAAAGTTTGAAGAGATGGACAAAACAGAATTTATAAAAGGTGACGACAATAAGTATACCTACAGCAATTTTTCGCTTAAAGATTTTAATTCCGATGTATATATATTTGCAGAAGGGTTTAGAATTAAAAAATATATAGTTTCGTTTAAAGGTTCAGGAGAGATTTCAGATATTTTCGATGTTGGAAAAATGTGTGTTGTAAAAGACGGTCAGGAGACGCAAATTTCCCAAGCAGGATATGAATTTGAATACGGAAAAACATCGGAATTAAGGTATTATTTAGATGAAAGATATGAGGCTGAAAATAGCGTGCTT
Organism: uncultured Eubacteriales bacterium; assembly: GCA_965120375.1. GTDB lineage: Bacteria > Bacillota > Clostridia > Oscillospirales > Acutalibacteraceae > CASPLG01. The sequence goes on from CBCPMW010000007.1 coordinate 28,718, forward strand.
ACACTTGAGGATGGAGATAGAACTTTTACTGCTATGAGCCAGGAGTTAGATGATGAAACTGGAAGAACACGTTTCGATTGGACGAATTTTACTGCGGTAAGTGACTCGACCATTGCTATAAAGACCATAAATAAAAAAGCAGATCTTGAAGTTAAATTTTCAACTGAAGGTTTTGATTTTGATGATATTTTTGATATAGAAGTAGAAAGCGAAAGTGGAACTAAAGATACTGTATATTATGGGTGTAACTATAAATTTAAAGTAACACCTAAAGACGGATATAGATGGTCAAGTGACAGCGGTGTAAATGTTAATATATTTGGAGCTGGTGAATGTACTTCGATAGCAGACGGAGACTCTTATAATGTAGTTATAAGGTCAAATGACGGACAAGGTTTAAGAGAGGATCTTGAAATCAAGCTTACTGGAATAGAAGAAGTATCAGAAGAAGAAAAAAAGTATACTGTTACATTTAAGAACGAAACAAGTTCTCAAATAAGACTGTATCAAGCTGTTGAATCAGGATTTTATCGTACCAGGCAAGCGAGTGAAAACGCAAATATAACAGTAGATAAAGCTTTCAGTTTCGATCCTACAAGTTCTTCTGCGAAGTCTACAGATTCAATTGTGTTTGATAAGGATAAAACAAATAGTTCGATTGTGGAAAACGGGGAGAATTATGATATCAATTTTTCATTTTATGCTCAGCAAGATATAAATTTAAGCGACGTGGATACTCAGTTCCAAGATTTAACTCAAGAAAAAGGAACAATTGAGTGTAAAGATGTAAAATTTGAGTTTTCTTCACCTTCTGTTACTTTGCATAAAGAGGAAACTGAAACTACAATAGAGCTAAGTTTAAATGAGGTTTCATGTAGCGGAACTTTAAAAACAAGTTCGGGAGAATACCAAGGTAAGTTTACTTTTTCATCTAGCGATACTGTTTCTTTGAAAGTAAATGTTACCTGGGATAGTTCATCTTATAAAATAGATAGTGTAACATTAGAAGACTTAGAACAAGTTAAAAGCACGTCGAGTACTATAAATTATAGTATAAAAGAAGTTGCATTTACGCCCGACAGTTTAGATAGTTTAGATAATTTTAGTATAGACTTAGAAACTGAAGAAAAGAGCGATTACGTTACACTTCCAGAGGCATTCTCGAGCACCATACCAGAAGTTAGTGTAGATGAATCAAAAGGTCCAGTTGTAAAGGGCGAAGTTTCTACAAAGTTAAATTTAAAACAGCAAGTTGAAAAAATAAAACTAAATTTCAAGAAAGATATATGTCTTAAAAATTCAGATTTAGAGCTCGATTTTGATTTAGACACTACTGCAACGGCTGAAAGTTTAGAAAAGACAGTTACAAAACCTTACGAGATTAGCTGGATGTTTAACGGTTATACCAGCCTTATAGATTCTGATCAAACAAAGAGGGTATACAGGGGGAAAGTTGCGTTTGATGACACTGTAGAATATAAATTTAAAATTGATATTGACGAAACAGTAATTGATAATGAGCAAAAGTTTACAGAAGAAAATAGTGAAAAAGCTGCAATTTATAAACTTAAGCTGGTTGATAGTTCAGATGAATCAGAGCAAGATGATGGATTTTATGTAACGGTTAGTGTTCACTATAAACAAGTAGTAGTAATAGATTTTAATCTAAAAGTTGACCAAGATCAGAATCAGGCCGAGTATTTAGGAACAGTCGCTCCAACGGTTTCTAAATCTGATGATTCTGTAGGAAGTGTAGAGTTTAAAAGTATTGGTCTTTCCGGAGAGGAATGTGTAAGTGCAGAAGTGTATAGAGTTGTTGAAAGAGGCAAGGCTATAAGCAACTTAGATGATCAAGGTCAAATAGATGGCGAAAATCAATTAATTTTCGACCTTTCTGGTGACGAGATAATTGCAAATGGAGAAACTATAGAGAAAAATGAAATGTTAATATGGGCAGACAGAACTGATCTTGCGTCTGTAATGGGGGACTCGACTGCACTTGCTAAGATTTTTTCAGGTGACATAGAAATTCAGACTGATTATGAAATTCAAGGAAATGATTCAAATAAAGCTTTAGATAATATATTTAAAATTTCTGAAGTTTCTTCTGATGCTGAGATTTTAATTCTAAAAGACTCGAGGAAATTAGTAAGAATACAGGGTGATTCAGATATAAAGTTGGCTGATGCAGTGAAAATTTATAAAACGTCGGGATCTTCAACTTCAGAAATAGACACGGAAGATTCTACGGGTCTTATTTTTAATCAAAATGATGAGCTTTCTATAAAGATTAGTGAAAAAGAAGGATATGACATATCTGATGTTGAAGTAAAATACAAAAAAGGAGATGAAGCCGAAACGACTGCAAATAAAACAGATGATACCTGGTCTATAGGAACAGTCGACGACGATATAGATATCGTAATTTACGGGGTTAGCTTTAGTAAAGTAAAATTTGAATATCCACAGATAGAAGGACTAGAAATCTACGATTTGTGGGATTCTTCAAAAGAAGATAAAAGTGGGAAAGAAGAGAAAGTTGAAATTGGCGGATCTAAATCGATAGTAATCCGGCAAAGTCAAGAAAATGCTGAGAAAAAACAGTTTACAGATACCAAGGATTATAATTTTCTAACTTTAACAGATAGTAAATCAGCAAAAATTACAAATATAGCTGACTTTAGTGACGGAGAACTTATAGGTTATACTGTAACTGTAAGTAATATTTCACTAGATACATCCTTTTCTGTTGCAAACAGCGAACTTTTACCTTCCACTAGAACCTATGATGTTATTTTAAACTATCCATCGACAATAGTTTTTAACTGTTTTGTAAACGATATAGCTGTTCAGAATGTTTCTTCAGAAAAAATTACGGTAAGCTGTGGAGACACTGTAAAATTTACAGTCAATGAAATGCCAGGATATAGCCATGAAAGTATTAATGTAAAAAGTGACAGTGAAGATATAGAAGAAACAACGGAAGAAATTGACGGAGAAGAACAAAAAGTTTATGTCTTAAAAGATATAAAAGGTGACAGAGGTGTTTTAATTACGGTTCAAGGTGAACTTAGCAGGGTTAAACATTATGTTAAGTTTGACTGGTTAAATACAGGAAGTTCTAATGTAGGTCTTTTAGAAGATGCTATAACTGTTGAAATGCAAGGAAGAGACGACAATTTTGTAAATTGTGGTGTACCGGTTTATTATGGTGAGGATGTAAAGTTCTATATTACAGTTTCTGAAAATTATAGCAAAAGTGTTGACAATATGAAAATTACTGTAGAGTCAGGGGACATTCAACTTTCTGAAATTAGTAGTGAATCAAACCTTTCAAAAAGAAAATATGCTTACAAGACAGTTTCAGGTGTAACGTCAGACGTAGATTTAAAAATAGATGGACTAGAGAAAAATGTTGTAATTTTAAGGTTTGCATCTGAAGATGCAAAAGTTAAAAGTTTAGATGATGATCAAGATATAACTGATGGTCAGCAAAAGCTTGGGCAAGGAGATTCGTTTAAGTTTTATGTAGAAGTGCCTGATAACTATGAAATCTCCTCTATAGAAGCCATAAAATCTTCTTCGACTGGAAGTTATATAAGCTACAATAAAATTTCTGAGATTGATGAAAGTGAAGCTTCCGGGAAACAAAATGCATATATAATAGAAAATTTATACGGAGACATAATAATTCAAATTGAAGTAAAAATTATTACTCATGTTATTTCGTTTGCAGAGGGGGAAAAAGGTTCTCTTACTGGGGACGATATAGATGCTGATAAATTTAAAGTTAAAAGTGTTAAGGGTACAGAAGCGCAAAAAATAGATGAATATAGCATTAAAGCTCCTCATGGTGAAATAGTTAATATAACCTTTGAATTTACAAAAAGGTTTGATAAATTTGACGGAGGCAAAACTTCTGGAGGTACTTCAGGAGTAGGTAGTATCACGCTAGAGGATTTGTCAAATGGCGACACGCTTAAAAACTTTATCAGAGACAGTGATTCTAATGAACTTCAAATTACAGGAGTGTTTTATGGGGAAAACACTGTAAAATTAGAAAATTTTGAAGTTAACGAATATGAGATTGAATTTCCAGAAGAAAGGGAAGGATATGCTCTTTACACTGCAGAAAAAGACCAAAGTTCTGGAGTAGATTCTTTTGTTGTGGGAAGTGAAATGGCAAGTTCTGATCTTGGAACCGTTAAAGATAGCGAAACTTATGCATTTTTTGTAAAGTCTATGGACGGAGGATTTGATTATGAAGCGTCCGTCGTAACAGCTGTATCTTCAGATGGAACAAGAGAAACACTTGAGCCTTACGAAGACAAAGATGGTTACTTGTTATACACAATAAAAAAAGTTTACAGAGATATAAGTATAGAGATAGAAGCTAAAAGACAGAAATTTGAAGTGCGGCACGAAGGTTATAAATGCTCATTTTTCTATCTAGGATACAATGGATCTGAAGATGTTTTATATCCTTTAGAAAATAATAAAACACCATCAGGAGTGGAAGCTGGAGAATCTTGGACATTTTATGTTAAAGCTGATACTGGATACGATATAACAAATTCTACAGCTATCAGCAGTGCAGGAAACACAGTTTCAGATAAAGGAATTGTAACCGGAATCCCAGAGTGGACAGATTCGGGAGTAAGCCAGGACAAAACTTCATTTTCCTATAAAAAGTTTACAGTAGATTCTGTTAATATGGATACGACAGTTCTAGTTTCGAATGTAAGTACGAAGGAATACAAAATAGAATTTGAGTTAGATTCTAGCTTGGAAATCAGCGAAAGTATAAACGATATACTTAGTATATACGACGAAAATGGAAATGAATTTTCATTTGATACAGGGACAAAAAGGCTATATGGAAGTGCCCAGCATTTTTCTCGATTTAAATTTAAAACAATTTTTGCTGATATATATAATAAGAATACTCCAAGTTTCGAAATAACTGTGGACAACCAGGATATATCTTCTGATGATTTAGGCACAATAGAAAGGGATGATTCAGACGAGTACTGGGAGATAAAAGAAGAAACTATAAACAAAGGTTATGATTTAGTTATTAAAATTGGGAATGTAGGTATAAATCAGTACTCAGTTTCGTTTGTAGGCAAAGGTGTAAATTTTGACGATAGTAAAGGTAATCCTATTTCTGTGTGGGATGAGCAGACTCAAAAGCAAGTTATGACTGAAAATACACAAACAATACAGCATTTAACTGGAGAACTTGTGTTTAGAGTAAGAGAAAATAAAAGTGACGGTTATACTATAGATGATGGGATTGAGGTTACCGCGAAAAATGGTAATATAATGAGCAATTACTCTGAAGGTACATCAAGTGGCGAAAAATACCGAGAATACACGCTAAAAAATGTTACAGCTGATACAATAATAACTGTAGATGGAGCAAAATCAGTGTATTATACTATAGATTTTAAGACGGATCTAAATGGTAGCGCGGATGCAACCTCTGATCCTCCTGTTGGGCTTAAAATTTTAGACACTGAAGGAAAAGATATTTCTACTGGAATAAGGACCACTAATGCAAGTAATGTTAAGTTTGCGGTTGTACTGGATTCGCAGTATTCAAGACTTAGTCCGTCTGTGTACATAAACTGGGGACAAGATGGACAAGAAGAACTGACTGAAGTTGACGGATACTATGAAATTAAAAATGTTAAAAAAGATGAAACTGTTATGATACGCGAACTTTCAGGGAACTATAACTCTTATGAACTCAAGATTGTCGAAAATACAGATTATGAAAAAGTGGATTTTTTGGACTCAAACTGGCAGGTCATACAGAGTGCCAAAATAACTCATGGAGGAAGCTACAATTTTAAAATACGTCCTAAAGATGGGTACCGAGTATCTCAGGCAACTGTGAAAGCTACAAACTGTGATATGACTTACTCTAGGGATAGTACTGATAGTGAAAGTTTAGACGTAAACCTTTCAAATGTAATTGATGATCCTGAAGTTACTGTAAGCGATGTGTCTTTAAAAATTTATACTGTTGATTTTAGTTTCACTTTAACTGACGGTAGTGCTACAGATTCAGAGGCAGCTAAAATATATGCATACGGATCGGATAGAGACATAACAAGTGGTACTTCTGTAAATTATCAAAAGGATCTCAAGTTCCGTATTACACTCGGTGAGGGTTACAGTAATTCCACTGTAACAGTTAAATATAAAAATACAGATGGAACCGGAGCAGAAAAACAAGTAAATGCTTCTGCAGGATATTATAAAATTGAAAATATTATGAGTGACATAACAATTGATATAGGAAATCTGAGTAAAAATAAGTACAGTGTAAGGCTTGTTATGTCAGATAGTGAAGCGGCCAATGTTAAAATATATCATAATGACCAAGAAGTTAGCCCAAATGTGGTTATTTCTGATGCAGTTGAATATGGAGGAAGTTACGAATTTAGAATAGAAACTCTTGCAGGATACAATTTAGATAAGTTAACCGTTACGACAAAGGATGCGGATGTTTCAGTAAGTTCTACAACGACAACGGAAGCAGATGTAGTGCTTTCGAATATAAAAGGGAACTTAAGTGCCGTAAACATATCTGGGATAAATGAGGATCAATTTACAATTTCATTCCCTGATATTGAAAATATTACTGTCTATGATGAAAATAGCAAAGATGTAACAATTACGGGTAAAGGGGTCAGTTACCAAAACAGCGCAAAGTTTACGATGGAGCCAAACGAAGGCTATGACCAGTATAAGGATAGTTGGGTTGTAAAGTATACAACAAAAGACGAAAACGGGGACGATGTAGAAGGGGAATTAGTTGCAACTACAGATAGTGATGGGACTAAATACTGGACTGTTAGTAACATTATAGCAGACGTAGAAGTAAGAGTCTCAGGGGTTGATCCCAACCAGTACAAAGTTAATCTTTCGGGTAACAGGGTAACTTTTTTGGCTCCGGCGGCAGAATATGAACTTACAGATAGCGATAAATGGATAACGTATGGAAGTTCCTTTATGTTCAGGGCCAGAGCTAATACAGGATACGACTTTACAAATATGAGTATAAGTTCTGACACAGGGATTCTCGTGGAAGAAAGTAAAACAGAAAAAGAAGCAATTTACACTTTAAGCAACGTAAAGAAGGAAGTTACTGTAAGTATAAGGATAGACAAAAGTAAGATTAGTGTTAACTTAATTGAAGCTACAGGAGTTACTTACCATGACACAGACACTATAAGTGAAATTGTGGGTGAGCAAACTATAACGTACGGGAACTCTTTTGAATTTGCGGTTAGAGTTTCTAAAGAATATGATATAAGTACTCTTGTAGTAAAATTAGGTAACGAGGTCTTGGAACCATACGAAGGAACTAGTGATTATCAAAAATTTAAAACAGGAGAACTAAGTGCAGATTATCAGATAACTGCATCTGTAGAAAAGAAAAGTTATACTGTAAAGCTTCCTTATGTCGAGGGTTTAACTTTCTATGAAAATAGTGAAGAAATAGACGTTAGTGAAGAAATAGTTGTAAGTTACGGGGATAGTTTTCAGTTTGAGATTGAACTTGATGAAAAACATGATCAATCTACAGTATCTGTAAAATATAATGTTGAAAAAGAGCAAAATGGCGAAACAGTTACTGTTAGCACTGTACTTGATGAAATAAATGGATACTATACTGTTACTGAAATATCGAGTAACATAGAAATTGTAGTCGAAGATGTAAACATAAATAGGTATAAGATAAATTTAACTGAAGCTAGTGGAATTGAGTATAGAGGAGGAGAAAATTTAGACGAGGAAATAAAAGGAATTTATGTAGTTGAATATGGTGGAGAATTTGAATTTAAAGTTGTAGCGCTTGAAGGCTATACATTGTCTGGGATGACGGTTGTTGTGCAAGATGAAGATGGAACTACAACATCGCTTCTTCCGTCCGAAGAAGTCTATACTGTATATAATGTTAAAGGAAACAAAACTATAAAAGTCAGTGATCAATCTGTGATTCAGTATCAGGTTTTATTCGAAGCAACTGATGGTGTTACTTATATGAACAGTGTTGGCAATACTATAACCGACGCTGTGACTGTGAAGCACGGAAACGACTTTGAATTTTCTATAACTATAGCCAGTGCGTATGATGAATCAACACCTTTGATTGAAACAACTTCTTCTAGATCCCAAATAAGTAAACTTGCAACAGGTAAGTATATTCTTACAAATGTTACGGAAGACATGACTATAAAAATAAATAATGTTTCAAGAAACAAATATACAGTCACATTAAAACCGGTAACAGGAATAATATATAAAGATTTAAATGGAAACACTTTAGATTCAGAACAGCTAGTTGAACATGAAATGAATTTAAGCTTTAAAATCGACTATTACCAAGCGTACAGTGAATCTTCTATAACAGTTATGATGGGGAAAGAAAAATTAAAAGCCGGGGACGACGGATCTTATCTAATAGAAAGTATTACTGAAAACAAAACTGTAACTGTAACAGGTGTAGAAGAAAACCCTGAAGTTAAGCTTATAAATATGATAGACGCTCTTTCAAGTACAATAAGTAATGCGTCTGATGTTGATGCTGTTGTTGAGGCGACTCTTGTTTATAACCAACTTTCTGACGAAGCAAAAACAAGAGTTACAAATTTAGAAAAACTTACTAAACTGCAAAATGAATCTGGAGATTTTATCCATACAACAAATGACATTACTGTTGAAGGTGTCGATTGGTATATAAAACTTGTAGCTGTGCCACTTTCAACAAGTTCAGATGAAATGGGGAGAATATATGAAAATCTAGATACAGAATTTGTCCTTTCGCTCTATAACATCTACCTCTGGGATATGTTAGAAGAGAAAAAATATACTCTTTCTGATGGACAAAAAGTAAAAGTAAGTATACCGACGCCGGACTTAACTTATTTTAAAGATACGTTCATTGTACACGAAAAGTCGTCTGACGGTAAGTTAGAATATATTCTTTTGACAATTGATGGGGATAGAACCTATTTTGATATGTCGTCGTTTAGCCCTGTAGGTATGGCGGCAAAAAGAAAAGTTGATTCAGTACATTCCTCGTTCTTCGATACAGTCGGGGCAAACGTAAGCGAGATGCGTAAAATAATTTCCAGTGCGTTCAAGAAAAGGAGCTCAAGTTCAAGTAGTGATGACTCTGAAACCAGTGAAGGCTCAAGTACATCTAGCAAAACTTTAGGTCTATTAAGCAGTGTGAGTGATAGCTTTAAAAATAGCAGCGAAGAATTTGATATATGGAGTATATTGAGACTTTTCGCGGTCTTAGTAATTGGATTTACTATTTCTATAACTGTGACGCTTATTGTAAACAAGAAAAACTCTAAGAAAAAATCAAATAAATTCGAGATACTTGATGAAGATGATATCGATTTGGAAAACGAAGAAGCAGAAGATACCGAGATAACTGACAATAAAGTTGAGAACAGTAAAAGTCTAAAAAATGAAAATGAGGAGGAATTGCATGAAGAGTTTAAAAATCAGGAAGAAATAGAAAATGAACAAGATGATAATAATTAAAAAAAACAGTCCACTTTTAGGAATTTTCTAAGGGTGGACTGTTTTTTGTTTCAGAATTTGTCGTTCCATATTTATTTAGCTAAACTTCAGGTTCCAGAAAACAGCAAAAAGATAGCAAAAAATCAAGCTATTTTTGATGGTTGATTTAATGAAATATTGATTAATTCGTCTATTTTTGGGTCTGATTTTTCGTTATTAAAATGAGACCAAGATAATCTTTCGGGTTCAGGTAAAAAATTATCTAAAAGATCTTTAATTAAGCTGGTTCTAAAAAAGATTTTTTGAGTTTTATTTGATTTTTTAGGGGAAGCGAAAGAATTTGGGCAAAATAACATGCCAAGTAATGCTAAAACGAGGGAGATTTTTCTTTTTTGGTGCATTTTTGTCACCTCCAATTTTTCCAGAGATGATAGCACAATTACAGTAAAAGTCAATTTTTTATATATTGTCAATTTATAAATTTTTGATTATATTTTTGAACTAACCTAAAAATAATAAACAGATTGAAGTTAAAAATTTTTACTTAAAATACATTTTCAACATAAGGGTATTCGGTATCTTTTAGGTTTTTTAAAAGTATTTTTGCCCGGGTGGTTTCTATATGAAAAGTATCATTGTCGCCTTGTGGTACAGAATTTTTTATTATTGCTAAGCACTCTTCTATTTCCTCTATCTCCTTGTGCTGGATAAATATTGCCATGATAGGCATATTACTGTTCCAAAACTCGTATAGATGGCTGGATAAATCTGTAAGCTGTTTTTTATTTTTATTTTTGTCTAGCATAGAGTCTAAGATTTCTTCTGACTCTTTTGTAACTTTGTTTATAGTAAAAACTTCTAGAATACAAACTCCAAGTGAAAAAAGAACTAAAAGTCCAGCTACTATAAGCCTGTTTTTCATAAGTTTAAATCTCCTTTTTGATGATCGTGTACTTTCTATTTTTATTCGCAGTCATTATGAAGATATCGCTTAAACTAATGTTTTGGTCATTTATAATTTTTTCTACCCATTCTCTTGATAATCCACAAAGATTTAATGAAAAATCTGAAATTTCACCGTCACTAATTACCACAGCCTCAATACCGTCAAAATTAGGTTGTACGTTTAGATCTGATGCTGTAGGGGGTTCTTTGTCGGGTTTTTTAAGAACGCTAAGTTTACCATTTGTTTCCACTATAGCATAAGAAACATCGTCTATAGAGAACACATCTAACTGTCTTAACTCTTCGAAAAGATCTTCGATCGACATTCTTAGCATTTTTAGTGCATTTTGTTGAATTTTTCCATTTTCAATTACTATAACAGGGCTTCCACATATTAATTTTCTGAATTTAGAACTTTTTAACATTAAAATTGAAATTATTATTTCGAATGTAATTAAAATTATTATTGGAATGACTCCACTAGCCAAAGGTTGTCCTGGATTTTGCATTGGTATTGCTGCGATATTTGAAACAAGTAGAGTAATTACTAATTCAGAAGTTTGAAGTTCACTTATTTGGCGTTTTCCCATAGCTTTTATTGCGAAAATTATTAAAACATAAAGTAAGATTGTACGAATTAAAGAAACAGCCAATATAACACCATCTTTCTTTTTTGTTTACTATAGTATTTTTCACAATTTTGGGATTATATTCATAAAAATTATGGTATAAATATTATTTTTGGTTGATCAAATTATTAATTTCATATTTATACTTGACGAGGCTGTATTTTAAGTGATATAATCTACTCGCTTGTGTAGCACAGATTTTTTGCCTAGCCTTGCCCTGTTTTTTGGGGCCTTAAGTCCGAGAGGGGGTGTGATAAACCATGGGAGTCAAGTCTATAGAGAGTTCTTGTTATGAATTCTTTTTAGTTGTTAGTTCAAAGTTAGATGAAGATGCTCTAAATTCTGTTGTTGAAAAGTTTGGTGATTTGATTTCTAAAAACGGTGAGCTGAATAAGGTAGACAAGTGGGGCAGACGTAAGTTTGCTTATCCAATCCAAAAAGAAACAGAGGGAGATTATGTTCTTTTTGATTTCAAAAGTGAGCCGAGTTTTCCAGAAGAGCTAGACAGAGTTAGCAGAATTACTGATGGAGTTTTGAGGTCTTTGATTGTAAAAAAAGATGAAAAAGTAAACGTAGAGGAGAAAGTAGAAAATGCTTAATGTGGCAGCTTTGGTTGGGAGACTTACTGCAGATCCTGAACTAAGGCACACTTCAAATGATATAGCAGTTACGAGTTTTAGTATAGCAGTTCCAAGGTCATATGCGCGCTCAGGAGAAGAGCGTCAGTCGGATTTTATAGATATTGTGGCTTGGCGTGGAACGGCTGAATTTGTAACTAAATACTTTAAAAAAGGTCAGCTTATTGCGGTAGAAGGTTCAATTCAGACTAGAATGTATGAAGATAAAGACGGAAAAAAGAGAAAAGTCTTTGAAATTGTTGCAAACAACGTTCATTTTACTGAGTCTAAGAAAAATTCATTGCCGGACGACGATAATGGTGGAATCCTAGAGGAGCCGCCAGTTGCGTACGAGAGTGGTAGTGCTGATGATTTTCAAGAAATACAGTCTGACGATGATTTGCCGTTCTAGGATTTTGATGAAATTTTAAGTTTAGGGGGGATAAATTAAAAATGGAAAACGAAGAAAAGAAAGACCGTCGCGGTATGAAGAAGAGAAAAAAGCCATGTGCTTTTTGTACGGAAAAAAACGCCCTTATAGACTATAAAGATATTGCGAAATTAAGGCGCTTTGTCTCTGATAAAGCTAAGATACTTCCCAGGAGAGTAACAGGGACTTGTTCTGGACATCAGAAAATTCTTACCACTGCTATAAAGAGAGCGAGACATTTAGCATTTTTGCCGTATGTCTGTGACTAGAATTATATTTGCTATTAGAAAATTAACGAATCTTTTATCTCTGCGTGTCGCAAGATACATAGGGTTGTTGTCGGTGTAATCAAAGATTTATTGATTTTTGGAAGGGACAGTGGTGCTATGATAGAAGTTGAAAATCTTGTTAAGCGCTATGGGGCAAAAACCGCCATTGATAAAATAAATTTTAATGTTGAAAAAGGTGAAATTGTAGGTCTTTTAGGATCAAATGGAGCTGGTAAGTCTACAACTATGAATATAATTACCGGATATATATCACCTACTTTGGGGACTGTGAGGGTGAATGGGATTGATATCTTGAAGAATCCCGTCAAAGCGAAGTCTCAGATTGGTTATTTGCCGGAGCATCCGCCTTTGTATCTGGATATGACGGTGAAGGGGTATTTGGGTTTTGTTTATAATTTGAAAAAAGTAAAGCTAAACAAAAGTGAGCATATCAAGGAGATTTGTGAAAAAGTTGAAATACTCGACGTTTTCAACAGGCAGATAAAAAAGCTTTCAAAGGGGTATAAGCAAAGAGTAGGGATCGCTCAGGCTTTGATAGGGTATCCGCCTGTCATTATTTTAGATGAACCAACAGTAGGTCTCGACCCAAAACAAATAATATCTATAAGGAATCTTATAAAGGATCTGGCAAAAAACCACACAATGATTTTTTCATCGCATATTCTTTCCGAAGTACAGGCAATATGCGATAGGGTTGTTGTTATAGATTCAGGGAAGATTATATCTGACAGAAGTACAGGTGATATGATAACAGGCAGTGAAAGAAATAAAGCAATAGTTGCCCACATTGAGGGGAAAGTTGACAAGGTTTTGCATGTTTTAGGTTTCATAGAAGCTGTTAGAAATATAGAGAAAACTAAAGAGGTAGACAAAGAGACTTTTGAATACGTAATTGAGTACGAAGGAAATCAAGATATCAGGAAAGATATTTTCCAAAAACTTGCAGGTGCTGGTCTTGCTCTAACTAAACTTGATATTTTAGATACAAATCTCGAAGAAGTTTTCCTTAATTTAATAAACAACAAAAAAAAGTCTGATGAAACAAGTGATGAGGGAATGGAAGAGATAGAGGAAATTGAAGAAGAAATAGCAGAGGACTTGTTTTATGAAGATGAAGAGGAGTACATGCTGGAGTTAGATAGTGATTTCGAAGACAGCTTTTATTTCGAAAGTGACGATGATAACTGCGAATATTCTGAAAAGTCCAGTGATTCCGAGTGAAGATGGGATGGAGGGAACAAATTGTTTGCGATTTTAAAAAGGGAACTTTCAGCTTATTTTAATTCTATAACAGGATATATTTTTATTGCGGTAATCTACTTTTTTGGGGGGCTTTTTTTCCATCTAACGTCGCTTTATGTCGGAAATGCGGACTTAAGTGGTGTATTTGCGAACATGACGATGATAATTGAGTTAATAATTCCGATACTGACAATGAGAATGATAAGCGAAGATCTGAAACTGAAAACAGACCAAATTTTATTAACTGCTCCGATAAGGACTAGTTGTATAGCTTTGGGGAAATATTTTTCGGCGGGCATTGTCTACCTTATAGGGATATCTATAACGCTGGTTTATGGCGTGGTTTTGTCTTTTTTTGCGACTCTTGACTGGGTTGTAATTGTCGGTAACTTTTTTGGCCTCTTGTTAATGGGAATGGCTTTGATTTCTCTCGGTATGTTTGTTTCATCTTTGACGGAAAGTCAAGTAGTTGCAGCAGTTTCTACATATGCCTTATCCATTTTTATTATACTTATGGATGGAATTGCAAATTTCTTCAGAGGTACAGTTTTTTATGATATTTTTTCTTACGTTTCGTTTACAAAACACTACAAGAGTTTTACTATGGGGATAGCGGATTTTTCAGATATTGTATTTTTCCTAAGTATAAGTTTGGTTTTTGTATGTTTGACGACGTTTATGATCGAAAGAAGAAAGTGGAATTGAGGGGTGAAATGGGGCTTGGATATAAAAAATATTTTGTCTTTTCGTAAATTTGAAAATAGAAAAGCTAAGCATGAATTGATTTTTGCCATGACTGTTGTGGTTTCTATAGTTTTTTTGGTTCTATTTAACATTTCGTCTAAGCTACTGACAGATAAATTTTCTTTGAAATTTGATCTTACAAAAAATAAAGTTTTTAGCTTGACAAGTGATTCTGTGGAATTTATTTCGTCCCTTGGTAAAGAAGTTAAGATTATTGTTTTAAATAGTAAGGAAAAGTTTCTTGCAAACGGGGATTATTATGAGCAAGCTAGCATGGTTATTGACGAGTATGCTAAATACTCAGATAAAATAGAAGTAAGCTATGTTGATTTGAGTGAGAACCCCTCCATAAAAGTAGAGTATGGTGGTGAAGATTTAACAGATAACAGTATAATAGTTAAAAGTGGTGAAAACTACCAGGTTTTAATGCCAAGTGACCTTTTTAACACCCAGTATTTTTATATGAGGGAAAGGATTTCTTCGTCTAAAGCAGAACAAGCTATGACTGCTGCTATAGTGAATGTGACAAGTGAGAGCAAAGTTAAAATTAATTTTCTTACTGGATTTGGTGAATCTGAGAATGAACTGGCAGGATTTTCAAGGATTCTTCAAAGTAACAATTATGATGTTGAAAGTATTTCTATGTTGACTGGAGATATACAGCAAGACAGTTCTTTGGTGTGTATTTGTGCACCCAGTAGAGATTATGACGATGAGACTATCACTAAACTGAAAAGTTATTTAGAAAATGATGGGAATTATGGTAAAAACGTTGTGTACTTCATAAATTCAGAGCAGAAGGTCCTAGAGAATTTAGCAAATTTTGTTAAAGATTGGGGCATATCAATAAATGAAGGCTTTGTTTTCGAAACGAATGAGTCTAAAATTTTGATGAGTGGCCAACCGTTTTTGACAATTTGTGAATATGAAACAGGTTCACAGTATATAGAAAAAATAAAAGATCAGTCGATCCCTGTGGCTATACCGTTTTCTAGGCCTTTAGAAGTTTTGGATGAGAGCAGAGTAGAGACTATTCTTAGATTTTCTAAAACTGTAGGTATATACCCGGAATCTGCAGGAAGCGAATGGAGACCTGGGGAAGGCGATATCAATAAAGGGCCCATACCGTGTTTGTTGGTTTCGTCTAGTAAAAGTGAGGAAACTGATAAAAAGTCCCGTTTAGTAGTTGTGTCTGCAGTTACAGCAATAAATGAAAATTTGTTGTCTAGGAACATGCTAAATAATTCATCTTGTTTTCTGAATTTGTTTAATTCTCTTACAGAAAAAGAAGAAACTGTAAACATAGAGCCGAAAGTGATTGGGGTTAATGAGATGCTTGTGGTTCCACAAATTCGCCTTATTTTTGGGCTGATATTCATAGCTGTACTTCCTATTCTAGTTCTTTTAATTGGTTTAATAGTTTGGATTTTAAAGAGAAAGAAATAGTTCAAGTTGGCTGTCGGAATGTTTTTTCGGCGGCTTGTAGTTTTGCCTTATCAAATTTTAAGAGGAGATAAAATTTTGAAAAAAATCTGTAGTTTATTTTTATGTTTTTTAATGTTTTTATTTGGATATGGGTGCAGCCAACCTTCTAAGAGTTCAATAAATATTTTGACTTCGTTTTACCCTACGTATATAATGGTGGTAAATTTAGTGGATGGTGCGGAAGGTGTTTCAGTGACGAATATGGCTGAGAATCACACCGGATGTTTACATGATTTTCAGTTTCAAAGTTCAGATATGAAAAAAATTGAAACATCTGATGTTTTTATAATAAATGGGGCAGGGATGGAATCTTTTCTAGATAAAGCTATAAAATCCAATCCTCGAATGAAAATAATTGATTCGAGTGAAGGGATAGATCTTATAATAAGTGATCATTGTCATCATGATGAGGACGATGATCATGGTGACATTTGTGCCAATCCACATGTATGGGTGTCGATAACGAATTACATAAAGCAGGTTGAGAATATTTGTCAAGGATTGTCTACAATTGATCCTAAAAATAAAGAAAAATATGAAGAAAATGCATATATATATATAAAAAAGTTAGAAGATTTAAGGGAAAATATGCACCTTGAACTTGATGATTTACCAAACAGAGATATAGTTACATTTCATGAAGCGTTTCCATATTTTGCGAGAGAGTTTAATCTAAATGTGGTTTCAGTTATCAGTAGCCAACCTCATAGTGAAGCCAGTGTAAAAGAAATTTCAGAGAATATTGAACTTGTAAAAAGTAAAGGAATAAAAGCAATTTTTATCGAACCTCAGTATTCTAGTACTTCTGCAGAAGCTGTGGCAAACGAAACGGGTGCAAAAGTATATGTTTTAGATTCGTCGTCTTCTGGAGAAGTATATAAAGATGCATATGTTGATACTATGAAAAAGAATTTAACGGTTTTAAAAGAAGCGTTAGCTTAATTTGGGTGATATTATTTTATGTATAAAAAAAATGAGTGCCGGTGCAGTGTAATTATTACTAATCTAGGGGTATCGCAACACGGAAATACAATAGTTAGTGACATATCTTTTTCCGTAAAACATAGCGAAATCATGGCGCTTATAGGGCGAAATGGAGCAGGTAAAACTACAATTTTAAAATCCATCATAAATAGTGTTCCTCATACTGGACAAATCAGATTTTTTGATTCCAGTGGAAGAAAGATACCTTCGCCGAAAATTGGTTATGTTCCTCAGAAACTGAGTTTTGATAAGGATACACCTATAACTGTTCTTGATTTGTTTTGTACTAATTCTACTCGTTTTCCTGTCTTTTGTGGTCACAGCAAAGAAAGGAAATTAAGAACATATGAACTTTTAGAAAAAGTAGGTGCGGAAAAACAGATAAATAAAGAAATCGGGCGATTATCTGGAGGAGAACTACAAAGGGTTATGCTTGCGTTTGCTCTTGACCCTATGCCAGACATTTTGCTTTTAGATGAACCGGTTGCGGCTGTAGACAAAAATGGAGTCGCAACTTTTTATAGGATTATAACATCTATGCGAAAAGAGTATCATATGCCGATAATTATGGTTTCTCATGACTTAGAACAAATAAGTAAATATGCAACTTCATATGCCTTAATAGACAAAACTTTGCTGGAAACAGGAAGAGCTTGTGATATGATGAAAAGCAAAAATATTAAAAATATGTTTTTTGACAGCTTATATGGAGGGGGGATTATATGAACATAGTATACAGTGCTATGGAATACATGTTTCCTTTCTCGTGGGTACACTTTAATTTTATGAAAAATGCATTGATAGCTATAGCTTTAATATCTCCTTTATTTGGTCTTATCGGAACTATGATTGTAAACAATAAAATGTCTTTTTTTTCAGATGCCTTGGGTCATTCGATTTTAACAGGAATTGCGATTGGGGTACTTTTTGGCCTTGGCAACTATATGTTTTCTATGCTTTTGTTTGCAGTTTTGTTCGCTTTATCTATTTCTAGTGTTATCAATTCAAAAGTTTCGTCTCCTGACACGGTAATTGGTGTTTTTTCATCTTCTGGAGTAGCTTTAGGAATTGTTATTTTGTCAATAAAAGGCGGTTTTTCTCGGTATACAAGCTATTTAATTGGAGATATTCTTTCTATTACAGCTAAAGAGATTTTGGTTCTTATATTTACTTTGATTTTGGTTGTAATTATATGGATTTTTTGTTTTAACAAATTAATGCTTGCAAGTATAAATTCAGATTTAGCTTTGAGTAAACAGGTAAATGTTAAATTTTATAAAAATATATTTGTAATAGTAATTGCTTTAATAGTAACTGTGTCTATAAAGTGGGTAGGGATACTTATTGTTAATTCTTTGCTAGTAATTCCCGCAGCGTCAGCAAGAAATATAGCATACAGCATGAAAAGTTATCATTTGTTTTCGGTGCTGTTTTCCATTATTTCTGGTATTTGCGGATTGATTTTGTCCTATTATATAGGGACTTCAGCAGGTGCAACCATAGTTTTGGTGTCATCTTTAATATTTTTTATAACTTTTTTCTTTAGAGGGAAATTAAGTAAAGTGTAATAAATAAGTTTAATCTAATAAACCGTTAATTGTAAACTGAAAATTGATGAATTTGTGGGAATTTAGATATAGAGCGAATGGAACATAATTTCTATATATAAAAATACGTAATACAAGGATTAGTGATTGTTTATGTGTTTTCAATAAAAATGTTTAATAAAGAAATTTGAAATATTTACTTTACATAAACTTAACTATATGATACAATTATAGAGAAATATTTTTAACTTAGGAGGATCTTTTTAAAATGAACGCCAAAGACGTGGTGTTAGGAGTTGTATCAGCTTTGTTCGGGGTGGGTTTAGTTGTTTGTATTGGAAAATGCATTTTTGGAGAAGATAGAAGCAAACAAGAACCCAAGGAAAATAGTAGTAAGTTTTTGGGGATTGACGCGGGACAACCGCTTCCAAATAATGTGGAAGAGGAGAGTGAGACGACGTCAAGGAGTGCTGAATCAATCATAGAAACTTCTGTGCCAGTGTTTCAGGTGTTATCTTCAGGTAGAGCCTTGTCTGGTAGAGTTGAAGAGAACGCTAGAACTCCAGAGGGTATAGATCTTACGGCGACGAATTTAGGAGGATTTGACGTGGGGCAACCGCTTCCAAACGACGTGGTGGAGCAGCAAGTGAACGCTCTAAAAGATGCTTTACAGGATAAACTTACTGGAAAAATTAAAGATCTGTCTCCACTGAAAGAGGAGATGGATAGATATCCTTTGTTGAGCTGGCAGGCGAAACTTGAGGCTTTCAAACAGCTGAATTTTGGTTCTTGTATGAGCAGCGATGGGGTTGTTGGGACTTACTCAAGAGACCTTGACAACGAGGAGCTCTGGGAGCTTACAGAGGCCTTTTTGGAAAAAATAGGAATGACCGGCTACGCCTCTTACCAACGGCTGAAATTCTTACGAGACTTGGCTACAGACAATTTTGACGGTAAAGACATTGAAGAAGTATGGAGTAGAACAGTGGAAGCACTGCAAGAATTGTCAAAGACTTCTTACCTTTTTGGGGACTGTGGACCTAGAAATATAAACGAAAATTTAGACACTGACGTGACTTATGTTACTAACCTGATAAACAATAAACGGATATGTAAGGGCCTTGTAAGGCTAATATTTTCTCGTGGCGAAAGCGAATTAAGAGAAGGATTTATTTTTGATAATTCTGGTCCTGTATACATACATGATCTTTATTATAGTGTGCCGAGGCTATACGACGCCAACTTGATGAAAGCTACAAAGGGCTGGCATATGCTAAGATTGGCTACTTTTGCCCAATTTGGTGGCCCTTTTGGTAGCCCGTATAATGAAGCTTTATTCCCAGAACATAAAGATAAAGAATACGAAGGGTATAATTGTTGGAGAGAGTATGCGCAGATTTACTCAGTACTCAAAAAGGAGTTTGGCTGTAAGGATGACAAAGAATTTATAGGTGAAAATAGTTGGATAGTTAGATGTTTGCTGCTGGGAGAAGGAAACTATTTCCATTTAGACAGAAAAGCTGTAAGTTTGGTAAGAGATTCCCATTTGTGTGGAAAAAATTTAGTTAACGCGCTCATTCGTAGTGAATTAGAATTAGGAGATAGACTGAAATTGTATGATTCTCCTGGTAAAACGAGGGATCTAGATCTTACTGGGGATGCATTGGCAGCTTTGAGAAATGAAGGATTGATTCGACTTGTTGAGATGTTTGAAGAGGCAGCAAATGAAGTAGAGACATCAGGGTTAACAAGAGAAGATAAGCAGCAAATGGACGCTTTAAAAAATGCTTTGCAGGATAAACTTACTGGAAGAATTGGAGATCTGTCTCCACTGAAAGAGGAGATGAATAGATATCCTTCGTTGAGCGGGCAGATGAAACTGGAGGTTTTCAGACAGCTGAATTTTGATTCTTGTGAGGGAGTGCGTAATGAAGTCATAAAGGCTTACGTGAGAAACCTTGACGACGATGAGCTATGTGGGCTTACAGATGTATTTTTGAGAAGAAAGGGGTTTGAGGAGAACTATGTTCTTTGCGAACAGCTAAAATTTTTAAGAGACTTAGCTACAGACAATTTTAACGGTAAAAGCATTAAAGAATTAGGGGATAGGGCAGTGCTTGCACTGCAAGAATTGTCAAAGACTAAGGATCTTTTTGAGGACCTTGGACCTGGAGATGTAAACGAAGATTTGAAAACTAACGTGACTTATGTTAACAACTTGATAAACAATAAACGGATATGTAAGGGCCTTGTAAGGCTAATATTTTCTTGTGGCGATATAGAAGTAGAAGACAAAAATGGCGAAATTAGTTTTACTGGTAACCAAAATCTTATATCATACGTATATGATCTTTATAAGTACGAGATCAGAAGAGCCCCGGTGGAAGCTACAAAGGGCTATAATATACTAAGAATGGCTATCTTTGCCCAATGTGGAGAGATTTTTCTACCGTATGAGAAAGCTCCATTAGAAGGAATGTTCGAAGGCAATTACAGTGCTTCTAGAATTTATGCACAGATTCACTCAGTACTCAAGGAGGAGTTTGGCTGTAAGGATGACAAAGAATTTATGGGTGAAAATAGTTGGATAGTTGAAGTGCTTAGAGAAGGAGAAGCTAGAGCAATTGAAGAAACCGCTAGAGGTGTAATAGACACTTTATGGTTGCGTGGAAGAAATGCACTTAAAAGTCTCATTGTTCATAGATTGTGTTGTAAATTACATTCTGGAAACGGTTTGAGTTCATCGCTTTCATCACTGTATGAGGGTGTGAGGATCTTAGAAGGTTATGAACCAGGGGATATTTCAGGTCTGAAACTGTATGATTCTTCTGGTGAAGCGAGGGACCTAAAACTTTATGAGGTGGATGATCCATTAGAAGTTTTGAGAAATGAAGGATTGACTAGACTTGTTGAGATATTTGAAGAGGCAGCAAGAGTTTTTGAATAAGGGGAGAGTAACAGCAGTTTAAGTTTTTCAGGGACTAGACTTGAGCGTTTAAGATGTAATATAATAAAGGTACGATGAAAAATTGAACGCTAAGGTGACATAAGACTTGGAAACCAATCAAAGAAAATTAGGAATAGTTTTGTCCTACATAGGAATATTAACAAGCGCTGTAGTCAATATGATAAATGTCCCATTATTTTTGAGGTTTATTGGTGTAGATCAGTACGGGATATATCAGACTATGGGCGCTTTGATTTCGTATTTTTCAGTCCTTGATTTTGGTCTGCCGTCAACCATAGTCGTTTTTTATTCTCGATACAAAGGGCTAAATGATAAGCGAAATATGGAAAACATTTTAGCGATATGCTCTAGAATTTATATCGCAATAACAGCTGTGATTCTTGCTGTGAGTGCAGTTTTATACTTTTTTCTAGATTCGATGTATTCTGAATCGCTTACAAGGGAGCAATTAATAAGTACAAAGCAAGTGTACATAGTTTTAATAATAAACGTAGCGTTCACTTTGCCTTTTCAGATTCTGAATGCAATTATAACCGCCTCAGAACGTTTTGTGTTCATAAGAGGGACGACTATTTTTGTGACAATTTTGCAAGCTTTAGGTGTAGCTCTGGTGATATTTAAGTTTCCATATGCACTTTCGATAGTTATTGTTCAGACTATATTTAACCTGATAGTGGTTGTGCTTAGATACTTTTACTGTTTTAAAGTATTGAAAGTAAAGATAAAGTTTCATTTTTTTGATGCAAAACTATTTAAATCTATAGTAAAGTATTCGTTTTTCATTTTCCTAAATGTTATAGTTGAACAGCTATTTTGGAGATCAAGTGCGATTATTCTTAGCGTATTTTGTAATCCTGAATCTGTAGCAGCTTATTCAATAGCTTTTCAGATTTCCTACTATTATATGATCATTTCGACTGCAATAACTGGTGTATTTTTACCTAAAATTACGAAAATGGTTTCTTCTGGCGCAACTAATAAAGAACTTGGAGATATTTTTTTAAGGGTGGGTAGAGTCCAGTTTATTATTCTGTCATGTGTACTTACAGGATTTATACTGTTTGGAAAACAGTTTATTTCACTTTGGTCTCTTAAGAAACCTGGATTTGAAGACAGTTATTTAATGACACTTTTTATAATTATTCCATTAACTTTTGATTTAGTTCAGGGATTAGCGCAAACAATTTTACAGGCTGTAAATAAATTTTACATAAGAGTTTTGCTGTTTTTATTTATAAATGTAGTAAATGTTCTGATTATGATTCCACTTAGTAAACTGTATGGAGGAGTAATTTGTGCTGTGCTAAATGGTTTTGGTATCTTAGCTTTAGTTTTTATATTGAATTTTATTTATCAAAATTTTCTAAATTTGAAAATGTTACCATTTTGGAGTCAAATACTAAAAATGTGTTTATCAGTGTTGTGTTGTTTTGTTGTAGGAGCTACCTTAAACTTTGTTTATATGCCAAGTGAATTTTTGAGTATGTTGTTTAAAATATTTAGCTATACTGTGATTTATATTGTCGTGATGTGGAAGTTTGCTATGAATAGTTACGAAAAAAATTTACTTAAAAAACCAGTTGAAAAACTTAAGGATATGATTATTGCACACAAAAAAGTTTAGAATAGATTTAAAAATATCAATATTTAAACAAAAAACAAATTTCTGTTGACAAAGACAGAGTTAACATATATAATTACCATGACATTTGAAACTTTGGGGCCATTAGCTCAGTTGGTTAGAGCAACCGGCTCATAACCGGTTGGTCCGGGGTTCGAGTCCCTGATGGCCCACCAATTTCCTTGAACGGAAGATTTTTGCTTTTAGGTTTGGATTTAAAGATGCATTTTTTGCATCTTAGTTTTTGAGTTTTCTTAAATTTGAAAAAATTTTGAAATTTACCTAAAATTAGCTGCTATTTATTTGGTATTTTTAGGGTCTGTCCTGTGTAGATGTAGTCGCCTATTAATTGATTTATCTCTTTGATTTCAGTGTATCTGTTTCCAGATCCCAGTTTGTCTTTTGCTATTTTCCAAAGGGTATCACCTGATTTTACTGTGTATCTTGTAAATGCGGTAGGAGATTCGGTGTTGGGTTCTTGCTTTAGAGCTATTTGAAGTTGCATGCCGGGGTATATTGTATCGCTAGTTAAATTATTAAGCGTCTTGATTTGTGGATATAAATTTCCAGACCCAAGGTATTTTTCAGAAATTTTCCAAAGGGTATCGCCCGATTTTACTTCGTGGGTGATGTATTCTTGAGTCGGAGAAACTCCCGCGGAGTCAGTATCATTTTCAGCGTTTCCGTTAGTCTCATTTCCAATGTTTTCGGCATTTTCAGTAATTTCGCTTCCGTTATTTTCAGTGGCTTCATTTCCAGTATTTCCTGTAGTTTCACTTTCAATGGTCTCATTCCCGGTAGTTTCGTTTCCGTTAGTCTCACTTCCAATGTTTCCGACGTTTTCAGTAATCTCACTTCCAATGTTTCCGACGTTTTCAGTAATCTCGCTTCCATTATTTTCAGTGGCTTGATTTCCAGTATTTCCTGTAGTTTCATTTTCAATGGTCTCATTCCCGGTAGTTTCGTTTTCAGTGGAGGATCCATTTATCCAACTATTATAATTTTCCCATATAGATGGGTCTTCTTCTCCCAGTGACCATGCACCGGCGCCTTTTATGTCATATTTTGAAACCAGATTTAGCTTAGCGCTATAAGATCTATCATCTTCGTACCACATAACATACCTTCCTGGAGTTAAGACAAAATCGCCTCCGACTGTATAATCGGCATCTACTTGCGTGATCTCAAACTCGGCTTTAACAGATTTGCTAGTTTCGTCGTATGTTACTTTTACACTACAGTTTTGGAGTATCTGGTTAATTGTTTTAATGTTTATACCTTTTCCGACTATTCTATTGTTGTCTAAGCTCCATATTCTGCCATATAATGGAATACCGAGAACTATCTTTTCTGCAGATGTTTTGGTAAGAGCGTATCTTATTGAATTTTCTACAAAGTTTATACTTGCAACGGGTCCAGAATCTCCGCCTTCATAGTGTTCATCATATGCCATTATTAAAATATGATCGGCATATTTTGCAAGTTCAGTGTAATCGTACGATCCATGCCAACCACTTTGCCAGTCGTTTGGATTTGCAGCAACAGCGACAGAAACCTCTTTATATTCAGGGATTTTTTCTCTCAAAAGTCGTATAAGCTCAGTATAAGAATCTCTTTGTTCATGTGTTACATTTTCAATGTCTACATTTACCCCGTCTAGATTGTAAATTTCTACGTATTCTGCAATTTGGTCAGATAAAAGCTCAGTATCTTTTAAAGCGTTTATTCCGGCTGTTCTATTCCAGTGATTACTCAGAAAAGGAACAACTTTTATTCCCTGTGAATGCATAGTTGTGATTAAGCTTTCACTTAAATAATTAAGGGTTACAGATCCATCCTCTTGAATATTAAAGTAGTTTGGGGAAACTACATCTAATACACCACTAGTTCGGTTTACATATTCAATGTGTTGTTGATCTGTTCCACTGTAAAGGTAGCCCATATTGTATCTATCTTTTGCGCTAAAAACAGAAGCAAGCGAAGAAAATGCTAAGCTTGCAATTACAACACCAGATACTACTACTTTTACACCAGAAATCTTAATTTTTTTAGCTTTTGATTTTATAAATTCTAGAATTTTTCTAGAATTATTTTTTATGCTTTTTATCGCATTGAATTCTAAGGCAAATTCACTATTATGGCTTTCGTACTCTATTATAATATCGTATTCTCCATCGCTATTCAAAGATAGCCTTATATCTTTTAGCATAAAAAACGCCCCTTTTGTATCTTATGTTTTTATGATTTGTTTAAGTGGTTGGATTTATGTGTAATTTTTTGCATATGAAAATTAAGTGTAAATTTTGTGAATACCATACAGTATGATTTTCATAATTAAATATTTATACTCAAATTTATAATTTATTATTATGAAAATTGCCCAATTTTTCATCCACGCACGGGCTTTTAGTTATAAGTTAACAAAATATTTGACAATAATAGGCTTGTTTTTGTGATATAATTGTCACGAGGTAGGGGTGGAGAGCCAGAAGTTTAGTAATAACCTTTAAAAAGGGGGAGTCATAGATTAAAGTTTTAGTGATTTTGAGAGATTTAAAAATATTTAGTGGAATGAAAGGAGAGGTAATTTATGGTGAAAATTATGAAAAAATTGGTTTATAGGCTAGTTTTACCTTTATTTATTCTGGGAGTTGGAAATAAGGGCTGTTTTGCCTGTGCAGGGATTATAGAAGGGGAAAATGATATTCCACAAAATAATCCTAGGCCTTACATGAGTTCTAGTATACAGGAAGTTAGACCGCTGAATAATGCTTTGTTTAGATCATTAACAAGAAGAGTGAGAAATAATTTAAGTATTGAGAGGGAAGATCCAGATATAACTGTTGTAGCCGAGCAAGATAGGAATTTTCTCTATATTTATTCTGATCGGTCTTTATACAATCTTTCTCAGGATTTTTTGCAATTAGTGTATTTACCGTAGATTTAGTAAATAATTAAGAAAATCGATAAGTTTTGCCTTGAAAATATGCAAAATTTAATATGAGACAGTCTTTAATTCAGACTTTTGTATAAAATAAAAAATAGTGTTGAAAATGGGGTAGAAATTTTATTATGAGATATGCAAAAAAAACGATTTGTGGATTAGCTTTATCGTTATTTGTGTTGGGAAGTGTGGGTACGTTAGGTTGCTTAGCCATAGGCATTGATTTCAACAAAAATGATAAATTAGAAGGTTTGCAGCAGATTGGAGAACGTAGAAGAAGAGTTTATCGGTATATTGAGACACTGCTGGCTGAGAGCAGGGCTGTTATTGATGATTTTGGAAATTTGATCCGGCTTGTTGAGACTACTGAGATTACCTCGCCAGAGTACAGTCTAATATTGGCAAGAGTAAATCGTGCTCGGGCGCATGTTTTTGCTGTGGGTAATGAAGTAGATCGTGCGATTGAATTGACCGCGGATTTGTGATAACTGAGCGTGTGTGGATCCAGAGTTTTGGATCAGTGGTGATATAGGATCGGTATTATAAAAGTTTAGCTTACAAAGGTTTTGTTATCTGAGTTTATAATTTGCCAGCAAATGAGAAAGGGGAGATGCTTATCGTAAAAGGTTAGAAAATAAAGGTTATATAAATGTTGCAATATTTTTAGCATGACTTAGGTTTTTTCTAGAATATCAAGTGTAGTGTTTGGACATAAAAGTCAACGAATGTTAAACATACTGCGGTATAGGTGTAGAGAATATTTTGCTAAGTAGGTGTTAAAATGGACGTAAAAACAATTTCATTATCATTTTCCACAGGAATTCTGGCTTTATGTTTAGCGTGTTCTTTAGTTTATGATAATCATTTAAGAAATAAATTGAAATCTAAGAATAAGGATTATAGTGAGCTTCTTACAGTGTATGACACTGTAAGAAGAGGAAAACTTGATCTTGAGTCAAAGTTCAAGGGCTTAGAGGAAGAAAAAATCAATCTTGCATCAAAGTACGAAGAATCGGAAAGAAAGAAACTTGAGCTTGAATCTAAACTTGAGAGTTTAAAAAAAGAAAAGCTTGAATTTAAATCAAAGTGCAGGGATTCAGAAAAGGGGAAACCTGAACTCAAGCTAAACTATGAAGAATTAGAAAAAGAAAGGTTTGAGCTTCAGTCAATTTTAAAAAATTTAGAACAAGAGAATCTTGAACTTAAAACAAAGTATCAGGGTTTGGAGAAAATGAATCTCGATCTTCAATCTAGATGCAAAGGTTTAGAAGATGAAAGAATGAAAGAATGCTCGAAAGGTGACAGAGAAAAATTGAAGTGGTTTAGAGAGGAAAAAGAAAAACTAGATAAGGTCAAGAAAGATATGGCAGATTTAGAAAAAGTTAGCTATGAACTTAAAATTAAAAATTCTGAACTTTCATCAAGAAACTCTAAACTCGTGTCGACAGTTGATAGTTTAAATAAAGAGAAAGAGCAAATTTTTGGGGAAATTAAGAAATATCTTAAATTTAAGGGAAGGGACGACAGAGGTGATTATCTTAGGAAATATTTAGCGAAGGTTGTAGGAGAATACTACAATGAAGAATTCTCAATTGAATCGATTTTATCGCCGTGTAGTAGTGAATTGCAAACAGGAGATTTGAATATTAACGAGTCTGAGATTGAGGAATTGACAAAGTCTACTGTTAAAGTTTCACAGGGGTTAGAGAGTAAGGTAGACTATTATGCTGATGTCCAAAAATGGAAAGAAGACTACGATATGATTTTTGGTGAAGTTATAGTAAATCTGTTTATGAAAATGGTGGCCGATTGTTTTCACTACGAACTTTTGGGAGGACTCAAAGTTCCTAAAACAGAAAAAGCAAAACTGGAGGAAATTAAGAAATGTTTTGATACATATGATGCAGTAAGAATTGTATTAGGAAGAGATAATGTGTGCCTGAGTATGAAAAAAGCTTGTAAAAATGAAGCTAAGCTTGAGGAGCAGGCAAAGGAGCTAGTAGATATATTATCTAAGAGTAAAAGGAAACCAGCAATTAGTGGAGATAAAAAGAAGAGATATGAACAGTATAAGAGGATTGCTGATTGTATGGAAACTATTCTATCTTTTATCTCAAAGGACTGATTTATTTCATATTAATAAGCTATTAAATATTGGAGTTTAAGTGAATTTTAGATATTTTTACTTAAATACGTCTTTCTTTTAATTTAATTAATGAGATTATAATTAGATTCTTAAGAATAAGATATACCTAATGAGTTATAATACGTATCGGGTCAAAAAATTTATGGGGGGAGTATTGTTGTGGATTTGAAAAATGCAACGGCGGCTGGAGTACTTTCAGCATTTGTGGGTGTAGTCACTTGGATGATTGTTAAAGGGTTTAATTCTGATCAAATTTGTAGATTGGGTAGAAAGTTAAGCAATTCAGAAGGGGCAAGGTACCACGCTGAATTCCTTAATAATGAGCTAAGAAAGGAAAACGAGGAACTGAAGGTAAAAGTGGAGGCCTTGAATGTTACAAATGAGAAATTAAGAGCAATGCTTGGTGGTTTTCCACAATTAGAGCGTGATAGCTTAGAAGATGTAGATAACGTTGATAGGCTGCGAGGTGAAGTAGATCGATTCCGTGATCTGCTTGATCGGCTTGAGAGGTTAATTAATCAAGAAAGCGGAAATGTAGGGGATGGCCGAAGAAGAGGTAGCTATGATGGTGACCAAAAAATTGAGGAGTTTGTAAATGGGTCCTCTGGAGGTGGAATGGACTCCTCCCAAAGAATTGACATGGATGAGGTTCAGAATTTGTCATTGAGCAGCTTAAGCTTAAATTCGGATGGTGTTGGAGCGAAGCATCCGTCTGAGGAAGATATGGCCATGCGTAGGGAACTTGAAGAAATTAGAGAAGGGTTAAGTTTACAAAAACAGAAAATCGAATGTCTCCAGGGAGAAGTTACACAGAACAATGAAAAAAGTAAAAACTATGATGTTTGTCTTATGAATTTAAAGGAACAAGTAGATGGCTTAGTGAGTATGCTTGATAAAGTTTCACCAAACGGAGAATACGGCGGTTTAGATTTAAAGGAGTTAAATAAAAATCTAGGAGTTGTGATTGACAGGGTACAGGAGATTGAAAACAGGCTTAATCCATTGTCTTCTGAAAACGCAATGGATGGAATTAAGGTAGCTATCGCAAGCTTGAGCGATAAGGTTCAGGATCTAAACAAGAGTTTCGAGGAATATAAAAAAAATCCGGAGGGGTATAGTAGGGAGTCTGGAGTGACGGAGTCGTCTGTTATTGATGTAGAGAAAGCGTATATTAAAATGTTAGAAGGAAAGCTTGCACTTATAGATGAACAACATGAGGCCTTAGGTGAACAGTTTGATTTATTTATGCGAAATGTTGAAGAAGAGGTCGATGCTAAAATCAAGGGTGAAATAGATGAATTAAGGAAGAGTTTGGAAGACGACATAGATAAATTAAGGAAAGGTGGGGGATGTGACTTTGGACGTTTAGGCGATAGTGTAGCAGATTTATGTAAAAAAGTGGGTGAACTTTCATGTAGGGTTGATGAAATCATAGATACTAAAGGTGAAGTTGAAAGAAGAGAAGTTAATGTTGGCTCTAATGCTGTAGACTCTGAGAAGAGTCATCCTATGGGTTTATCTGGTGTGGATGGCGCTAATGAAGAAGAAGATATTGGTGACGATATAACTGTCGTTGAATCACCAGATTTTGGAAGTGTAAAGTCTGTTGATGAGTACAAGCAAAGGTGTGGTGTGCCGAGAGGAGTTGATGCTGTCTCTAATCCTGTAGACTCTGAGAAGAGTCATCCTGCTGTGGATCTATATAGTGTGGACGACGCGAGTGAAAGAGGAGAAGTTATTGATGGCGATATAGCTGGTGAAAAAGTTGCCTTTGAATTTGAAGAGATGAATCGTTGGAAATCTTCAGTTGAAGAGCGTATTCAAGAGGTTCAGGACCGCACATTTGAAGATATGGATCGTTGGAAATCTTCAGTTGAAGAGCGTATTCAAGGGGTTCAGAACCGCACATTTGAAGATATGGATCGTTGGAGATCTTCAGTTGAAGAGTGGATTCAAGGAATTCAGGGCAGAGTTGATGCCTTAGCTGAGAGTAATCAAAAGAAAAATGGGAAAATTAATGAAATTGAAGAGGCGCTTTTTAGTGAGTTTAGGCAAGAAGACGGAGAAGAAATGACCGAAGAAGGTGTCAGCGTTTTCGAAATGTTTATGGAAACGTGCAAAGGACTTGGTGTTAATAGGAGTAATTGTTTGGAATTTGGGAAAAGAGATAACCTGAAAGAGTTGCGAGGAGAGTGTCAGGGAGAACATCAAGATCTAAGAGGGCAACTTGGAGGTCTAGAAGAACAGATTCGAGATATAAAAGCACAACTTCAAGATCCAAAACAACAAGATTTGAGAGGAGAGTGTCAAGGAGAACATCAAGATCTGAGAAGGCAACTTGGAGGTCTAGAAGAACAGATTCGAGATATAAAAGCACAACTTCAAGATCCAAAACAGCAAGCAGCTGGTTTGGAAAAAGTGGATCTAGAAAGCGTGATCGAAAATGTAGACAGTCACCTTGGAGTTAGCCAGTTGAGAGCTTCAGTAGGAACAATAGGTGAACAGGTGGAATCTCTAATTGATGCTGTTAATTCGATGTCTAATTCTAATGGAAATGAATCCTCAACTGAAAATGGTAAAAAAAAAAGTGATGAAGTAATAAGTTCGTTGGTTGTTCCCTTCCAAGATTCCCCTTTAGAGAAAGATGAGGAAAAAGCAGTAACTCCTCAAATTTCTCCTGTTAAAGAGGATGTGGGTTCTGTGTCGTCTCTTTCTGCCGAACAAAACAGGGGATTGAACAATCCAGCGCGACTGATTGGTAGTAAAGAACTTGACGAAGTTGCGGGGTATGTATGCAGTCTTGTGAATTGCCAACTTGATAGTACAGTTAAGGTGAAGAATCCTTTAGTATATGAACTTCTAAAGATAGAGGATGACAATGATATTCATGGTAATCATATTAAGGCCTTAGAGGTATTGTTTAAAGCTATGAGGGGAGATAAGGCCAGTGAAGAAGAGTTTAGGTCTCTTCTAAAAAGATCGTCGGTGGAAGAAGAGATGCAAGAAAAGATTATGGGGCTTTATAGCGTATGGGAAGGAGTCACTGAACGGTATAGTAACATGTGCACAATTAGTGAGAGTGAGTATCCACCACATATAACCTCTGATGAAAAAGAAATGTCTATATATGAAGGTTGGCTGGAAAATGGGGGATATTGCTTAGGTTTGTCGCTGTCTCTTTATGAAGATAAAGACTGGAATGTGGTTTTTAAAACGCTGGAGGAGATAGAAAAGGATCTAAAATATAAAGAGGTAGAATACGTCGATTTAATTACACGCGTTGAAAGAGGACCTGAAATTAATTTATTAGAAAAGTGGAATGAAGCATTTGTAAATGGCGGACGTGAATGGCTTGAAAGAAATTTGGAAACTCGTCTGAAAGGGGTAAGAGCAGCAGCTTCTCGTTTTGATACGGGTATTGTTAGCGAATCTAGGAGACCAGGAAAGTATGTGACAAACAAATTGAGTTATTTCGAACGAATGAAATTAGCCTACAAAGATAAGGTTAAAGGTTATTTGTGTGAGGTAAGCTCGGAAGCAAGTACCGTGAAGGAAACTCAACGAGGAAATACAGATCAGGGAGCTTTTGGGGCTCGGAGTCAAAGTGGTAGAGTGAGTCGCACAGAGGTGCCGAAAAAAAAAAATTGGGAAATCATAAATGAGTTTGAGCAAGGGCTATTGAGTGCACCTAGTATCGTTGACGATTTAGGTGTCTCAGAGCCATCAAGAAAACGAAAATATATGTTGCTATTGGACTCATTACGTGGATCTAGTGGCGTCGATGCGGAAGATAGAGTCGAAATTATGGAACAGGCGTTTAAGGATATCAAGTATTTTGAAGATGAGGGAGAAATTATTGATTTAGCGGAGATATTTGATGGAATAGAAGATTTGTCGGAAGAAGACTATAAAGAGTGGAAAAAGTGTCTGAACTTGTTCGAAGAATTACGAAAAATGCGACAAAAAGCAACTGAAAGAGAGCATCGTCCGGCGGGTTGGGGATTTGGATATGATGGACTATATTCTCAATGGAGTCTGACAGGATCTTTTCTGGCGCAAATTAGGGGATTTAGGCCGTTGGATGATGATGAAGAAGGATACAAGTGGCTAACCGCAATGTTGAGACATTGGAAAGAATTTGTTGATAGAGAACAATTAGATGAGCGTGCTTTTGTTGGGAGAATAGAACAGAAAAAGAAGGTTATTGATAGAATTCGTGAAGTTGATATTAATAAAAATGCGCGGTTCATGAAATACATAAATGAAAATTTTGTTGAAGCTTTGAAGAAGAAATTGGATGGAGAATTTATTGATCCAGATGATGAGTTTATGAAAAAAGACGGAAGCGTTTTTGGGATTGATATGAATTATTATGAACGTTTAGTGTTTTTTTCTGGTATGATGAAAGAATTGAAGGCGACAATAGGAGAAACCGTTGATCTGGGAAAAGATTTCGAAGGAATGAGTGAAGATATCAAGAAAAAATACAATCAGTATAAAACCCAAGCAGTGGGTGAATATTTTTTGAACCGGCGTAGTCTCGATAGTATTGAGGAAAGCTCATTGAAGAATAAGGAGGATATCTTATTACTTTATGGTGAATGGTTAAAAAGGATGGAGCCGCTGTTTTTTAAGCTTCTTTTGCAAGAGTTAGAATTTTGTATGGAGAATGATAAATGGTTAGATGATAAGTTTTTAATGGAAGTTACTGACGAAATCAAGGAAGAAAGTTTGAAAGAATGGTGTCTTCTTCCTGAGGGGCCAGGCGATTTGAAGTCGGACCATATTAAAATGGTAAAGGAGGGCCGCAAGGCTTTATTAGATCAGTTATATAAGAATTGGAAAGATGAAATTTCTTTTAGTTTTGATTCTGTTATGAATGAAGAGCTACGCAGAAAGACTACAGGTAAAGAGTATATTGATGCCGCGGGGCCAGATGTGAAAAATGCGTATACTAAGTATAAAAAACTTCGTGTAGACTATTTCAGGAGAATGAGGAATACTACGAGTTCTGAGAGAAGATCTTTAATTTTCGACACTGAAAAGGGGAAAAGTTGTCGTGTTCTGCCGCGGAGGTGGACCTATAGATATGAAGTTTTGTATACGTTATGGGAAGCAGCTGAAAAAAGGTGTACAGGTGCTATTATAGAACATCTAAAGAATGTAAGTTCAATTAAAGGTAATAATTCTATAGAGTTTGCAACTGCTGTGGAGCAGACTTATGGGTATTTTGAAAAAGTTCAAGAAGAGTTGGGAGAAGGAGAAATACTTGATTTAGAAAAATTCAACAAAATACCAGATCTTTTAGTGGAAGAGTATAAAAGGTGGAAAGATCTTAAGGAACTTTTTGATAAGGTAAAAGGGATGCAAGAAGGAGGTCGCCCAGAAAATTGGAAAGATGAGTACGAAGAGTTGTATGAGTCGTATTGCAGTGAAACAGGTTGTTTCTTATATTTGATGAGGAATATGGAGAACAATGTTCGAGTTTAAGGGTAGTTGTAGAGGATCCGACTGGTGGTTTTGTCCCATTAGAAGAGATTACTCTGGGGATTATGTAGGTTACGTCAGAAAAGATATTCCAGGGGAAGACAGGAACAAGAGAGAAAATTTGGATGGTAAATCACAAATTCCCGCCTACCATTCAAAGGTCAGAAGAGGAACAGTAGGAGATGAAGGGCACATGAAGTCAGTGTTGAGAGTGGCGATCATCTCACAGTTGTATTAGGTTTCTTCTACAGATGTGTCTAGTTTGCGAGTTCTTCAAATTATCCTGAGCTAAAAAAGATTCAAATCAAGAACGGTAGGGCTTACGTAACGATTTATTGTAGCGATACAAGAGCTTTAAATTTCGCGCCGGGCTAAAATTTACGGAAGTTAGTAAAGAACTATTATGAAAATTAAAAGTAGTTTGAAAATCTAAATATTATTTTCTACAAATCCATGATATCCGATATAGTCGACTGTAAACCAGTTTTCCCATTCTCCCAGTTTTAGTAGATTTACATTTTTGGGAATGGTTGTGACTATGTCGGATTTTTTATTTGGACGCTTATATAAGTTTATTTCAGATGATGTAGTAATCACCTGAGCAATTTGAGGATTAACAAGTGGCAAAGCAAAAAATTCAGTTATAGACATTGCTAAGTTTTCTGATATTTTTTCAATATTTTCTTTTACCCAAATTGAATCAGGCTCACTGTCACGTTTTGCAATTTCTAGTTTTATATAAGGATCGGTTTTATGTTTCAAAGTGTCCAAAGTATTTAAACTAATTCTTTGTATATTATCCGAGAGGGGATAAATTTCTTTAAAGTTTTTACAAAATATTTTGGAAGCACGATTGCTATCAGGATTTCCCGGAACAAAAAAGATATTAATTCCCCTTGCTTTTTCTGTTTTGTTGTTACTAATTTTACCAGAATTTATTTCCAAATTTAAATCATAGTTGTTTTCGGTTTTTTCTTTAGTTTTTGATTTTGAAGGTTTGAAATTGTATCGAAAATAGTTAACTGTAGACGAAGTCAAATATGGGACAAGTTCATCTACAATTAGGTTCATATAATATTCTTCGGTTCCTCCATCTATATAATGATTCAATCCATTTCTAGACGGGTTTAAATATACAGTAGGCAAAAAAATCACTCCATTAAAAAAATAAGTTTGTGTAATTCATATGAAAAATGGATAATAAAAAATAACTTAAAAATGAGAGTGTTTTTTCTTTGGTTTGATTTTTAGTATTTTTGAAAAATATTGTTCGGTTTTCATAGAATTTGGTCTAATGAACCTACATAAACAATATAGACATTCTGGATCCTTTGTTATAACGTTTAAACGTCCTTCGCAACAAAAAGTGCATTTAAATCCTATATTTTTTATTATATTTGGGGCTTCTTTGCTTATTGCTCCAAATGGAAAAACAAAAGCAGACGGGTATAATCCTGTTTCATCAAAAACTCTGTTTTGCATTTTGGTAACATCGTTTACTAACGCATTTTGATATTCACTTAAAGTTTCACTTTTCTTTTTGGTACACCCAATTCTAGGTTTTTTAGCAGAATGCATATCGTATGTATGGTTTTGTATTTCGACAAGATTAGAGTCAATCATTTCTCTTATTTGATCCCAGGTAACATGAGAATAGTCGGCACTACATTCTGATTCATTACTATATTTATCAGTATATTTTCCAATCGGAGAAAGCACAATTTTGCAGTTATATTGTTTTAGAAGAGGAAAAGCGTAAAGATAATTGTTATAATACCCATCGTCAAAAGTTATCATTATAGGTTTTTCAGGCAGTGGTTTGTCTAAATATACATAATCTAAAAGATCTTGAACTGTTATCGTTGTGTATCCTTTTTCTGTTATATATTTTAGATCATTTTCAAATATATCTGGGTGAATCATAAATACATTTTGATGTTTTTTATTTTTTATGAGGCCATGATACATTAAAATAGGGAGTTCTTTAGAAAAGACAGAATCTATATCAACAGCGACATTTTGTTTTGATGAAAAGACAATTAAAAGCGCCACAATAACTACCAGACTAGACATGGAAAGACAAAGCCAATTCAATACCTTTTTTTTCAGATAAAAACTAAAATACATTTCTACTATTATCCTCTTTCTTTTTTGTTTTTAGTTGTATACATTATCAATAATGTATATTTAGGTATCTTGGTTATCTTGACAACTAAAATAGATTAAAGTGACTTTTTTTTAAGTTTTTTCATTATGGTGTCTTTTTTTAAAAGATTTTTAGAAAGAAGCTTTCTTCGTTTTTCTACCCAGGTTTTTATATAACGGCAGCTCATAGTTATATCGAAACACTTGTTGTGAATAGTAAGGTAGTTTCCTGGTTTTAAATCTTTATGGTCTTCGGCTACTGCTTCTAAGCTGTTTTCAAATTTTGACAAAACCTTTCCACTTCTATCAACAATTTCTATGTAGCCGGGAGTTATAGTTTTGGGAACTTTAATTTTTGGGATTATTATGTCGTTCATATCTTTACCTCCTTTAATTTTTTGTCTACTTAGAATATACAGCTATTATACAGTATATACAATAAAAAGTCAATATATAATAATAAAATTGTATATAGTATTCAAATTTTGAACGCTTAAATTTTTCGCCGGGTTGTGACAAAGTTTATAACAGGCAAAAGCTAAAATTTAAATATTAAAGGGATGCGAGGGATATCGTGAAACAGGTAATATACATAGATGTGCTTATCGCCGTGAACCTTTTTATAAATTATTTTATTCTTTTGTCTACAGTTGGATTTTTAAACATAAAACCAAGTAAAATCAAAATATTATTTGGAGCGTTTTTAGGATCTATATTTTCGCTTTGTATAATTTTCCCAGATCAAAGCAAGTTTTTTTCGCTCGCTTTAAAGTTTTTTATTTCTGCTGTAATTGTTTGGGTTGCAATCTGTAGTCCTAAAGAAAAAATATATGTAAAAGCTATGCTTTGTTTTTATTCTATAAGTTTTAGTATTTCTGGAATTATGTTTGCTATATGGTTTATATTTAGACCAAATGGACTTTTTATAAAAAATGGAATTGTTTATTTTGGTATTTCTCCTGTTGTTTTGATTTGTTCTACTGTTATCTCGTATTTTATTATAGAACTTATCAATAAAAATGTCGGGAAAAAAGAATTAAAAGAGGCGTTTTGTGAAGTCAAAGTGAAAATTTCAGAAAATACCATTTTTTTTAAAGCAAAAATTGATACAGGAAACCTCATTAAAGAACCATTTTCAGGACTTTCAGTAGTTGTAGTCAACAAAAAAATTTTAAAAAGCGATTTATTTTATAATTTTTCGGATATTTATGATTTTTTTGAAAATGTAGATAAACCGGAATATATAAAATGTAATCTGAAAAACAAATTAAGGTTAATACCGTTTTATAGTGTTGCAGGGAAGGGGGTATTACCGGCATTTAAACCAGATTATATAGAAATAAATGGTAGTAAAGTTAAAAAAGATGCATATTTGGCTGTTTGTAGACATGAATTTTTGCAAGAGGGGTTCGATGGACTTGTAAGTCCAGAATTGCTTGACTAAATTTTAATAAGTTAGGAGAATGGTTAAGGTATGGATAAAATTGTAAGATTTCTAGAATTTTTGTTTAAAAAAATAAGAAATACATATTTTTTTCTTAAGAAGAAAGTTTTTTTTGATGAAAAGGGAATTTATTATATAAATGGTCCAGAAGTCTTACCTTCGCCTTTAAGCCAAGATGAAGAAGAAAAAATTATGAAAAGAATTTTAGAAGGGGATGAATCTGCTCGTGAAGTACTAATAGTTCATAATTTAAGACTTGTTGTCTATATAGCTAAAAAATTTGATTCTACGGGCGTAAGTGTAGAAGATTTAATTTCAATTGGAACTATAGGTCTTATAAAATCGGTGAACACATTTTGTCCTCTTAAAAATATAAAACTTGCAACTTATGCTTCACGTTGTATTGAAAATGAAATTTTGATGTTTTTAAGAAAAAGTATACAAATTAAAAAAGAGACGTCGATTGACGATCCATTAAACGTTGATTGGGATGGGAACGAACTTTTGCTTTCAGATATTCTAAGTAGTGAAAGTGATCTAGTAAACGGTAAAATTGAACAAGAAGTTGAAAAAGAAATACTAATTTCAGCTGTAAATCAACTTCCTGACCGTGAAAAAACAATTATGCAACTTAGATTTGGATTAAACAAACAAAAAGATCACACACAGAAAGAAGTAGCTGACCTTTTGGGAATATCTCAGTCATATATTTCTAGATTAGAGAAAAAAATCATAGAAAAATTAAAAAAAGACTTAGAAAAAGTATCCTAAAATTATTTAAAAGACTAATCTTTATTTTTTTTCCTCAAATTATAAAAAAAATCCGATAAAATTGAGCTACATCCACCTTCTAGGACACCACTAAGAACTGAAGGTTTATGATTATACGGAAGGCCAAAAAGATTTATCACGGAACTGCACGAACCAGCTTTCGGATCAAAAGCTCCGTATATTAATCGCTTTATTCTTGAATTTATTATCGCTCCAGTACACATAGGACATGGCTCTAAAGTTACGTAAAGTTCGCAGTCGACAAGTCTCCAACTGTTTAAAATTTTACAAGCAGAATCTATAGCTTCAATTTCAGCATGTTTGAGCGCATTTTGTGAGGATTCGCGACGATTTCTTCCATAAGATATAACAATACCATCTTTTACTATTACTGCACCTACGGGAACTTCCATCTCTAAAGCAGATTTCCTTGCTAGATCCAAAGCTAAATTCATAAATTTTTCATCTCTGGTCATTTCTTAATCAAACTTTCGACTATAGTTTCAGACGGTAAACATTCTCGGGTTATGTTTACGTTATATTCGTACGATTTATCTATGGACTTTAGTCCTTTTTTCAATGTGTTAATAATTCTTTTATCAGATTGTTTTAGGTCAAATGGGACCGATAAACCAAAGGCCAAAGTTGGAGATCTAGAACTATGCAGTAGCCTTAAATCATAGATTTTTGCCAGTGGATGAATCATTAAAACTAAATTTGAAATTTTCGATCTCATAGTATTAATTGTTTCGTCATCTGTGATTATCGGATCAATGTGTATAATTGCTTTACAGTTAAATTTATCTTTCAATTCATTTTCAACATTATCGACTACTTCGTGAAGTCTTAGGATATCGATTTCTGCAGGCATTTCTGCGTGCATAGAAATTATACTCTTTCCGGGGCCATAGTTATGTATCATAAGTTCATGTATTCCAACTATTTCGTCATAAGATAAAACTGTTTTAGTAACATCATCTACAAGTTCTTTATCTGGAGCTTGACCCAAAAGAGGTCCCAAAGATTCTTTTACCATACCCACCCCAGTAAAGAGAATAAAAGCTGCAACCACTATTCCAGCATAAGCATCCACGCAGTATCCTGTAAAATGACTTACAAGCATACTAATTATTACAGATGCAGTAGCAGGGACATCTGCTAAACTTTCAAGAGAAGCGGCTTTCATAGCAGAAGAATTTACCATTTCTCCAAGTTTTTTATTAAAAAGTCCCATCCAAAGTTTGATTAAAAGAGAAACAGCTAGAATGACAAGAGATATCCGACTGAACACAATTGGCTCAGGGGTAATCATTTTTTCAATAGAAGATTTTACAAAACTAAGACCAGTTATTATTATGACAATAGATAATATTAAACTAGAAACATATTCAACTCTACCGTGTCCAAATGGATGTTCTTTGTCCGCAGGAGTCCCTGCTATTTTAAAGCAAGCAAGGGTAACAATGGACGCTCCCGCATCAGATAAGTTATTAAAAGCATCTGCGCTAACGGCAATCGATTGGGTAATTAACCCTACAAAGATTTTTGCTGAAAAAAGTATACAGTTACAAATAATTCCAACTATTCCGCTAAGTATACCGAATTTTTTTCTTATTTCAGGGGAATGGATATCTTTTTTGTCTTTAAACTCGGGAATGAAGATTTTTACTAATAAATCAGTCATTTTTAAATCTCCTCCTAAACTGCAAACAAAATAACTACAATTATATTATATTTCTTATTAGCTTTAAAATCAATCCAACTTTGTGTACTAAATTTTGTGTGATTTTATGAGCTATTTCAGATTTTTAAACGATTTTAGCAGACTAAAATTAGAATAAACATATAAAAAATCTATAAAATATTTGAAAAACAAATATATTTTTGCTTTAAAAATACAGTAAAACTTAAAAAAGGCTAAATTTCCTTTTTGTTGCTTCAAGTTAACGTCCTTGAAGTGTTAGTCAATTTGTAGTATAATAAACAACAAGTTGCTCAAGGAGGAAAACTTTATGCAAATTACTCGCTTTAGTTCTAAACTATTTCAAGATTTTATTTTTTGTCATGGATATGATGTAGTGAAGACGATTTTTGTTGGGGTAATTGGGATATGGGGAATATGGAAGCTTTGTTTTATTTTAGATTCTTTTCTCAGGAAAACAAAAGTTGAAGCCAGTATAGCTTCATTTTTGTGTTTGTCACTTAAGCTTACTCTGAAAGGTATTTTGGTTTTGTTTTGTCTGTCTTGTTTGCGGCTAGATATTTCGTCTGTTGTAGCGGCTTTAGGTGCATCGGTTTTGACTTTTGGTATTTTGTTTAAAGATGGACTTTCTAACTTTATAAACGGACTTGTTTTGATCCTAAGCAGACCCATAAGGGTAGGAGATTATATAGAGTTTGAAAGTATAAAAGGGGAAGTAGCAAAAATAGATGTAACATTTACTACGATAAAACTCCAAAATGAAAATTTTGCTGTTATTCCGAATACTCGCCTTGTTTCCAATAATATAATTAGAAGAAGCAAAAGCGATATTTGTAAACTTAGTTTTTTTGTAGAATTTTCGGAGTTAGATCAAAAAATAGATGTTAAAAAGATTGTAAAGAGGTTGATTATATCAAACAAAAGGATACTAAATGTACCGACTTATAAGCTTGAGTATGCAAATATAGAAAACGAGAAAGCAAAGCTTAAAGTAGTTGTGTTTTGTTCAAGAAAACATGTAGAAGAAGCCTTTCTTGAGCTGACTAGAAATATAGAATTTACCTTTAAAGGGCTGGGACTTAAAGCTGAAACATCGAAAATTTAAGCAAGGGACTGTGAGTATCAAATATGAAAAAATTTTAGTGATAAAGGAGAAAAAACAGGAAAATGTACAATGGAAATGATAAAAATAGTTTTTCGGAAGGGGTAGAGCCGGGGGGTCTTAGGTCGAAACAAGATGTAAAGATTTTAATTTGCTATATGTTTGATAAGATAGGCCAGATGCGAAAGCAGGACGCGCTGTCTGCGCTTCAGGAAAAGGGGCTTGTGAACTATTTTGTAGCAGGCGAAGCTTTTTCTGAGCTTTTAAGCGGGAATAATATAAAATTTGATGAAGCGTCAGGTAAATATGCTGTAAGTGATAGTGGAAAACTAATTTCAGAACAACTTTCGGGGTCTCTTCCCAAAAGCGTGCGAGAAAATGCTATAATATGTTGTGAAAATACTCTGCAGAGAATAAAAAATGAGGAAGAAAATAGAGCAAAGATAGAAAAAAATGATTTTGGGTACAATGTATCTTGCAGTATATCTGGAGGCGATTTTGATCTTTTGAAGTTTAGTATTTATGTACCCGATATGCAGCAAGCTGAAAATGTAAAAAATAATTTTAGGAACGATCCAGAAGGGCTTTATCATGCAGTTTTATCTGTATTAACTAGGAAAAAAGAAATTGGTGATAGACTAAAAGATATGCTTTCGGATTTGACTAAATGAAGCAAACTTGATAAGCTGTTCCATTTATTATTTTTTTATAAGGAATTACTTTCGGAGGTAGATGTTTTATTGCAACAAAAAGATATTAAGTCCATGACTAGACTAGAGCTAGAAGAGGATTTTGAAAAAGAAGGTTATGAAAAATATAGAGCAAGGCAAGTTTTTAATTGGTTAACCAAGGGTGTGTTTTCCTTTGATGAAATGAGTAATGTTCCGGTTTCTATGAGAGAGTTTCTTAAAAAACGATATTTCATTTATAAAGTAGAAGAAAGAAGAAAATTAGTTTCTGAAAGAGATGAAACGGTAAAGTATTTATTTGTGTTGTTTGATGGGGCTTTAGTAGAAGCAGTTCTAATGAAGTATAAACATGGATATTCAGTTTGTATATCTACACAAGTAGGGTGTAAAATGGGATGTGCCTTTTGTGCAACAGGAAAAGGTAAGTTTCTAAGAAACTTGTATCCGTCCGAAATGCTATCTGAGATCCAATATATACAAAATGATAACAATATAAGGGTATCAAATGTTGTTTTGATGGGGATGGGAGAACCACTTGACAATTACGATAATGTTTTAAAATTCTTGCAGCTAGTTTCATCAAAAGATGGGTTAAATATTGGTATGAGGCATATTTCAGTTTCTACTTGTGGGATGGTTGATAAAATTTATTCTCTAGCAGAAGAAAAACTTCAACTTACTCTTTCAGTTTCATTGCACGCTGCCAAAAACAACTTAAGAAGTAGTATAATGCCTATAAATAAGCGATGGAATGTTGACGATTTGATAGAAGCATGTAAATATTATATAGACAAGACAGGAAGAAGGATTTCGTTTGAATATATTATGATTAAAGGTGTGAATGACAGCAATAAAGATGCGGCTGATTTGTCGAATCTTTTAAAAGGGATGTTGTGCCATATTAATTTAATTCCGGCAAATAATATATCAGAAAGTAACTTTAGGAAAAGTGATCTAGCTCGTATCAGAGAATTTTCTGGTGTATTAAATAGAAGTGGTCTTAATGCAACTGTAAGAAGAGTGCTAGGACCCGATATCAATGCTTCGTGTGGACAACTTAGGCAAGGTGAAGTTGCGGCCAAGGAGGAATAAAAAATGGACGTTTACGGCAAGAGTGATATAGGACTTGTAAGGCAAACTAATCAAGACGATATACGTTTTAAAAAAATTGATGAAAATGCTTTGTGGGCGATAGTTTGTGACGGTATGGGTGGATCAAACGGAGGGGATATCGCAGCGTCCATGGCTATAGATGTAATTTCTGAAC
The DNA here is from genome assembly GCA_965120375.1 of uncultured Eubacteriales bacterium. Taxonomy (GTDB): domain Bacteria; phylum Bacillota; class Clostridia; order Oscillospirales; family Acutalibacteraceae; genus CASPLG01. The sequence continues at coordinate 71,469 of CBCPMW010000007.1, forward strand.
GTTTTGACCATTATTTTTCTAAGAAAAAGGTTGGGGTTAGTTGCCAAGAGGTAATGATGTCGGCAGTTTTAGAAGCAGGAAAATCAATTTTTTGTGCAGCGAAGAAAAGTCCAGAACTTGGAGGGATGGGGACGACTGTAGTTGCGGCGATTTTAGAGTCTAATGTTTTGAATTTGATACATGTAGGTGATAGTAGAGCATATATAGTTGGCAAAAAAGGTATAACACAACTTACATTTGATCACTCTGTAGTTCAGGAAATGATAAATAAAGGTCAGCTTACTCAAGAACAAGCAAAGTCTCATCCTCAAAAAAATGTAATTACAAGAGCACTTGGAATTCAAGAAGACACTTTGCCAGAATACACAAAATATAATCTTAAAAAGGAAGAAAAAATTCTTTTGTGTACTGATGGTCTTACAAATGAGCTTTTTGACCATGAAATATATGAAACTTTTAGAGAAGAAAAATTAGAGGAAATTCCAGAAATCTTGGTAAATAAAGCAAAACAGAGAAAAGGAGCGGACAATATAACAGTTTTGATAGTTGTTTAATTTTTTTAAAAGGGGTGGGGACCTTTTATGGAAACTAGTAAAATATATGGGAAAAAAATTGAGAATTATAAGGGAAAATTAATTGATTCTAGGTATGAAATCAGGGACTATTTAGGCAAAGGAGCGACAGGAATAGTCTATTCGGCTTTTGATAGAAAAGAAGGGAACTATGTTGCGATAAAATTTTTGAGGTCAAAAAAGCGGAGAGAAGCTACTTATATAGAACGCTTTAAAAAAGAAGCAAAAGCTATAGGTATTATTAATCATGAAAATGTAGTAAAAATTTGGAAATTACAGCTTAGAACAAAAGTACCTTATATAGTGTCTGAATATGTTGATGGTGGAAATTTAGCTGAAACGCGCGGATATGACGAAGGATACCAAATAAAAGATGTAGTAAGATGTATGCAGCAGATTTTAAGTGGATTACAATTTTTACACGAAAGCGGCATAATACATAAAGATATTCGGCCGCACAATATTCTTCTAACCAAGAAAAAGTGCTTAAAAGTGGCGGACTTTGGAGTGGCGGATTTTCCGGGAGATAAACCTAAAGAACCATTTTATAGAGATATTGGGGCAATACATTATCTTTCTCCTGAACTTATAAGAGGAGACCAGTACGATAAAAGAACAGATATATATTCTGTAGGGATTTTGATGTATAGACTACTTGCTGGAGAAGTTCCCTTTGACTCATACAGAAGCATTATTATCGGAATTATGCACAATAAAAAAAGACCGTGTTCAATTAGAGATATAGACCCAAATGTACCTTCAGAACTTGAAAGAATTGTTTTTAAAGCGATTGAGAAGGATCCTGGTAACAGATATCAATCTGCAGAAGAAATGCTAAAGGACATTAATGCTTACGCAGAAAAAACTCAAGTAAATTAAAAGGAGAGAGCTTTTTGGACAAATATACAGGAAAAAGATTGGACTCAAGATACGAGATACACGAGTTAATTGGTGTAGGAGGTATGGCGGTAGTTTACAAGGCTTATGATATTGAAGAGGACAAGATCGTAGCTATAAAAATACTAAAAGATGAGTATCTTGGGAACAGAGAATTTTTAAAGAGCTTTAAAAATGAATCTAAAGCTATAGCTGTACTTTCTCATCCAAATATAGTAAAAGTCTATGACGTAAGTTTTGGAACTAAAATACAATATATTGTTATGGAATATATAGATGGAATTACTCTCAAGGAATATATTACAAGGCGAGATAAAATTAAAAGAAACGAAGCTGTGTATTTTGCTCAACAAATACTTTGTGCACTAAGTCATGCTCATAACAAAGGCGTTATTCACAGAGATATAAAACCTCAGAATATTATGCTTCTAAAGGACGGAAATATTAAAGTAACTGATTTTGGAATAGCTAGATTTTGTACAAATGAGACTCAAACTATAGCAGATAGAGCTATTGGATCAGTTCATTATATAGCTCCTGAACAAGCTAAAGGTGGCGCAACAGACGAAAAAGCAGATATTTATTCTGTTGGGGTTATACTTTATGAAATGCTTACAAATAAACTTCCGTTTGAAGCAGACAACGCTGTATCTGTTGCAATTATGCAGATGCAGTCTAAACCTAAACCACCAAAAGAAATAGATTCTTCTATTCCAATTGGTTTGGAGGAGATAGTTCTTCATTCAATGGAGAAGAATCCAAAAAATCGTTATGAATCAGCAGAGTTAATGCTTCATGATATAGAAGAGTTTCAAAAAGATGAAAATGTTAGGTTTAGTTACAAATGCTTTGTTGATGATAATCCAACTAGATATGTTGAAGCTTCAGATAAGTCCAATAAAGACAATAGCCAGTATCTAGATGATTTTAAGTATAGTGATCGTGAAAAAAAATCTAATTCTTCCGTTATCATCGGTGGAATAATTTCTGCAGTTACAATTTTTACAATTGTTGCACTCTTTATGGTGATTTTTAATTTTTGTAGTAATAGATCTTCAAAAGATATAGAAGTTCCGAACTTTATTGGTATGAAATTTAGTGATGTTCAGGGTAATTCCAACTATAAATTTACGTTTAAAGTTGAATCTGTTTACGATTCGTCAAAACCAGAAGGTGTAATTGTAGATCAAGAACCGCAGCCTAATACAAAAAAACTTAAAGAAGGTGGAACCGTTGTATTAAAGGTAAATAGTTCTGGGGTGCTTGTTACTGTTCCGAATATAAAAGGGACAACAGAAGAAGTTGCAAAAGGTAGACTTAGTAATGCAGGTTTAAAATGCGAAACGCTTATGGTGGTAGACGATGAAACAGCAGCAGGGATAGTTAGAGGATCGGAACCTCAGGAAGGACAAAAAGTTGTCTCAGATTCAGTTGTGCGTATTTATGTAAGTAAAGGGCCAGCAGAACAAAAGATAAGTGTTCCGGATGTGATCAATAAGGCTCTTAGTACGGCGAAAAATGATTTAACTTCGGCCGGACTTAGTGTTTCTGAAAGTATATCTTATGAAGCTAGCGACAAAGCTAAAGATATAGTAATTTCAAGCGATCCTCTCCCAGGAGTTGTGGTGTCTGCCGGAACACCAGTAAGATTAATTGTAAGTTCAGGTATAAAAAAGGAAAAGAAAATTGAAATAAGTGTAGATTTACCAACTTCAGTTAAGAGAGCTGTAAAAATTTCATCTTATATAAATGGAGTTCTTGACAAAACCGACGAAGTTGTTCCGTCTTACGTAAATTCGTATGTTGTAACAGTAAAAGGGAATATGGGCAAAAAGACCGTAAATGTCGATATAGAAGGAAGTAAATATCGTGTGTATGAAGTTGACTTTGATGCATCTTCAGATAATGTAAAAAAGATAGCATCTTATGATTTTAAAGATACATCCAAAAGTGAAACCGAAGATGAAAACGATATATATGCAAATGCCTCTACAGTATTTAAGAATCACAGATAAAGTTTTCTAAATATTTTGAGAAGAATTTAGGTAGAAATAGTAATTTTAGTATTTTTCATATGTAGTTTTGTTACGAAAATTAGTGTCTATTGGTGCTGTTTAAAAATAATTTTAATATGCAAAAGTTATTAAAGTTTCCATGGTTTATTGGAGACTTTATTTTTATTTTAAATTTTTAATTTTTTTGATTTAGAAAAAGCAAAAAAACTATCTTTCAGAGAGGTTTGTGAAGGAGGTTTTTTTATATATGGAAAAGAAAGGTATAGATGTGAGTAAGTGGCAAGGAAATATAGATTGGACAAAAGTAAAAAATACAGGAATAGATTTTGCAATAATTCGTGAAGGATACGGGAGAAAACAGCCAAATCAAATTGACACTTATTTCAAAGCAAATATGGAAGGGGCACTATCTGTAGGATTACCAGTTGGAGTATACCACTATTCGTATGCTCAAAGTACTTCACAGGCGAGTGAAGAAGCAGAATTTTGTCTCGAAAATATACAAGGTTATGACATTCAGTATCCAGTTGTATTTGATATAGAGGATAGCAGTCAGACAAGTTTAGGGAAAAGAACTCTTACGGATATTTGTACTGCTTTTTGTGAAACAATTGAAAAAGCCGGATATTACGCTATGATCTATACAAATGTTAACTGGCTCAAAAATTATCTGTATTCTGATGAATTACTGTTAAAATTTGATTTATGGCTTGCACAATGGGAAGTAAGTCAGCCGTCATATAGTTGTGGGATATGGCAGTATTCCGAAACAGGACAAATAGATGGAATTAGTGGGAATGTAGATTTAAATATATCGTATAAAGATTACCCAGAAATTATTAAAAAAGCGGGATTAAATGGAGTAAAATCAGAAAATAACGATACTGGCTCAGAAGCCAACAGTCAAGATAATGTTTATTTTGAGTATGAAGTGCAAAAAGGTGATACACTTTGGGGATTAGCTGAAAAATATCTCGGAAATGGGAGCAGATACAGTGAAATAAAATCTCTTAATGGCCTTACAAGCGACATAATTTTTACAGGACAAACTTTAAAAATACCAAATCAATGATTTTTTTAAAAAATAAATTTTTTAGTGAGGGGGTTTAAAATTATGAGTGAAAAAATTTTGGAGATAATAAGCTTGGCAATATTAACTGAAAGTATTATTACATATTTTAAAGAATTTTTTGTAAACGGAGATTTTTCTTTTACTATGTTTTTTAGTGTAATACTAGGTATAGCTGTGGCTATTGCATATAAAGTAGATTTGCTTAGTTGTATAAATTTAGAGTCAACTATCCCATACGTTGGAAATATTTTGACAGGTATTTTGGTTTCGAGGGGAAGTAACTATCTTTACGATTTTATAAGTACTTTTACAAGCACAAAATAGTTTTATTTTGTAGTTTGGACTAATTTAAACAAAAAGTCCACGTTTTATATACGTGGACTTTTTTATTTTATACGAAGATTATAGTTTAAATAAAATTTGTTACGATACATAAAGAGCTATAGCAGTTTTGTTCGGAAGCTTTAGAAGTGTTCCGGCGACAAGTTTTTCACTAGTTGTTAAATTGTTAAATGATGCTACCGCGGATTCAAGTGTAGCATCGTTATAATAGCTTGCACATATAGACGAGATAGTATCTCCGTATTGTACGATATAATCTTCATATTCAATATCAAGTCCAGGGGAAAGACTTATTTCACTGGTGGTTGTGGTTGTAGTTGATGTCGTTTTTTCGGTACTTATAGATTTGTCTTCATCATCTTCGCTGTTTCCATTGTAACTTACTTCACCTATGGTAAATACTGAAACTGAAGTAGATGACTGTAAATTTTTCTTAAGGTTGCTGTAACCAAGGTAAGCAAGCCCATATGCAACGGCTAATACTGTTGCAATTTCTGTAACTTTAGTGATTATAGGTCTTCTAAGGCTTATCTGATACTTAAGGTAAGAAAAAAGAGAAGTGCTTTTTGATATTTTTGCGGCTTTTTTAAGATCTACAGCAAGTTCAGGTATAGATGCATAAACTCCAGTTTTGCACTTATTTATTACTATATGAAGCGCTTTATTATATTTTACAGATGCTTCAATTTGTAACATTGTGAAAACTACATCTCCAATGTTTTTATATACGTCATTTATAGAATAATTTTGATTTTTAAACATGTCAGAAAAATTATATATTATGTGAAGTTTGTTGTCTCCATCTATACAAATATTTTTCGGATCAGCGACACAAACAAATGCACTTATTGGAAGTTTAGAGAGTGTATTTAGTTTTATAAGTATTTTTTCTAGGAAATTGCATCTTTCATCAAATACATTGACGCAAACTTCTCTTTCAAATTTTGATTTTATACTTTCGCAACTTTTATATTTAAAAATAGCATAAAAATATTTTTCAAGTACAAACAGATCAACAAATTCTGGTATTTTCTGCTTGGAATTAAAACAGAAGAAAAATTTTGTAAAAAGATCCATATTTTTTCTTGTAAAAGGAATTTTGTTTAGTATGTAGAGGTTATCAGGGGTATTTTCCTTTTTAAATGCTACCAACACCTCTATATTTTCATCTGAATGCAGGCTTCCTATGAGGGTGTAATCACACATATTTTTCTTTTGCTGCATATATTTCCCACACCTTCCTTTTTGAAATAAAAAACAAATTTTTAGCTATTGACTTAACTCTTTTATGCTAATATACTATATCATATAATGAAATTTATAAATAGTAAAGATTAATATATTTGGAAATGTGAAAATTTTTGAGCATTTTTTAGGAGGGGAGTTTGTAATATGTTTAAGCTCAGAGATAAGTTTAAACTAAACTTTAATTCTAATTCGGAAATTAAGAAGGAAAAGCGTATTGATCCGAGACTTATATACTCCGGGTTGCTCATTTTGGGACTTTTACTAGGTTATTTTGTTCAGTTTTCCATATACAGACCTTATCTTGGAGTTTTTCTAGGGTCGGATATGGATCCTTCTGGAGATATTTATATTCTTGGGGTTAACACAGATCAAGACAGATACAGGGTAACCAAAATAGGCTCTACAGGCCACACCAAATATAGTTTTAATTTAGATAAAACGACAGATTCAACAAAATATACATATAGATTTATTGAAGTTGATTCAAAAGGAAATTTTTATATAGTAAAAGAAGAAAGAGACAAAGAGGCTGTTGCTGCAGACAAGTCTGAGTATCCGATAGTTAAAGAAACAGTTCTTATGTACGATACAAATGGTAATTATATAAAGCAGATTGCGTCAGCTGATTTTTCAGAGGATGCAAGTCCTCCGACGAAACCATATATAAGGAAGCTGCAAGTAGTAGATCAAGAGATATCAATTGTTTGTGCTAGGGACACGACTTACAGAGTTGTAACAGCCGATCCACTGGATGACACCAGTTCTCAGCTTTCTGAGCTTAAAAGTTTTGAAATAAAGCCAGACACAATCTCTACTAATAAAGAGATAGATTGGGTTCAGGATATGGCGGTACTTTCGAATGGAAGAGTTGTTTACTCTACACTGAGTGGGAAATTCTATGCAATGGATAATCAAAGTACATTTTTGGATTATACAGAGGTAGTTTCAAGAGATAGTGTACTTCTGACTGGATTTAGTGTAGATTCAAGTGATAACCTATACTTTACTGATGCACTTACTGGAACTTTCTACAAAATGGATACAAAAAGTATTTCTACCACTAGTCTTTACCATCTGGATACAGGTGTGGTATCCAATAAAAATATAAAATTGCGAGATCTTCGCACTACTAAAATTATCGATACCGATGATTATTATGCTCCTTCTAAGGATTTTACTAACCCGTACCATGTTCGGTTTGGATCGAATAGTCAGTATACACACGATATAACAGGTGCGTTCTTTCCTTGGGGATTACTAATAATACTTGTTGTAGTTGGTATAGTTTTTGGGATTTATTTCCTTATAAAGTTCGCTATTCATTACGAAATAAAACGGATTCCACTGGCTATAAGGCTTACTGGTTTGTTTTTACCCGTGTTTTTGATTGCGATGCTTGCTTTACTTTTTATGGTGTCTAGTGACGCAACGAGTAGTTATGTAAGTGTTATGCAAAATGATAGAGATATAGGCGCAAAAATTGCAGCGGACCACATAGACGGTGATGATTTTTATGCACTTGACCATACTGCGGATTATATGACTTCGGACTATATTTTGATAAGCAACAGTATGCAAGAAGCCTATAACGATGTTGTCTCCAAAATAGGAGATAGATGTGATTATATAGTAGCTTACCTTGTAAAAAATAGTAAAATTTACTCAACTTTTAACAACAGATACCAAACAGATTCAGATTCTTACGATATTTTAAGTTTTGAAAATCCAGATATGATTACAACTGGCTGCGTACTTGTTGATTATGTTTTAGAGCAAGACGAACTTGAAAAAATAAATACGGTTTGGAGCGAACTTACTGATGAAATTGACCCCCAAGATGTATCAAGGGCTGAATTTAATGATATATATGGTGGCTTGACAGCATCATTTGCTCCAATTAAAGATAGCAATTCTAATGTTGTAGGGTTTATAGGTAACTTTATGGATGAAAATATTCATAAAAACGACCCTGTGAAAAAGATATTTGCCCATTCTGCATCATTGATTCTGGTGACAACTGTACTTGTTTTTGGTTATATGTGCATAGTTGTAAAATTATCACTAAGGCCAATTAAAGTGCTTGAAAAAAGTATAAACGCTATGAGCAGAGGAGAATGGAATACTAGAGTTAGGGTAACCTCTAAAGATGAGTTTGCTGATATTGGAGAAGCTTTTAATTTAATGTCCGAAAAAATGGACAGATATACTTCGAATCTTATACTTTTAAATGATAAATATGTAAAATTTGCTCCATCTGAAATTTTTAAACTTATCGGGAAAAGTAAAATTACTTCTGTTCACCTTCATGATTATAAAACTATGAATATGAATGTTTTGTACTTAACATTCAATATTTCCTGTAAAGATTCATTCAGTTTCAAGTCTGAAAAAGAACTTTTTGATGTGCTAAACGCAAGTTACGAAAGTTTCTTCGGTGTGGTTGAAAAAAATAACGGTGTTGTTCACTCTTTTGGAAGTCTTGGAGCTACTATTTTGTTTCCAAATGATACTCAAGATGCTTTTAATGCTTCAATGCAGTTTAAGGAAGTATTTATAAGTGACAAAATAAGAGACACTATGAATATAACTCTTGGATCTGGCGAAGTTCTAATTGGGATATCAGGAAATGAAAAGAGAAGGGGAGTAGTTGTTGTTTCAGATCAGTTAATGCAAATGTTTAATATTGATGGTTATTTGAGTCTAATAAAAATAAACCACGTAGCTACAGATTCAATTATAAAAAGTTTGCCAGATAACGGTATATGTAACTATAGATTTATAGGGAACGTATCAAAAATTTACAGTTCAGGTAGTGTGGGTGTTTACGAAATAATCGACATGACTAACAAATATAGAAAGGATTTATATATAGGTACAAAAGATTTATTTGAAAGTGCTGTAAGAGCATATTTAGATCGTCAGTTTAAAGAGGCAAGAAAAATGTTTACTGATGTTTTAAAAGTAAATAGCAATGACTCAGTTGCAATTCATTACCTTATGAAATGTGACGAACAAATAAATGCTAAAGATAATAAGTACAACAAAAAAGAGTGGGATGGAACACTTTTTAGTTAGTGTTTTTAGCTAGAAATATTTCAAAGAAAGGTGGGAAACAAATTAATGGATTTTAGATTTACGGGTTTTAGTGAAGTTACATCTAGAGTGGTTTCTTCTGTTCAATCGCAACTTACCGGTATGACAGCCTGGGTATTCAAACTACAAAATTTCGGAACCCAAATGGCTCAGTCAGCTCAGCAGAAACTTCAAAAATACATGCAGACTCTTATTAAGAGTCCAAGTTCAAAAAAAGATTATTGGAAAGTTATGAATCTTTACTTTTCGAAACGGTTTGTTGTTATGGGAACTGTTATATCATGTGTTTTAGGATTCTTGTTTTTTGCATATGGGTACCCCTGGGCTGAAGGTTATTTGTGGAGAGCTACCTTAAGAGTAGACAGTGAGAAATGTTCAACTTTTTCGGGAAAAGTTAAGATAATAGATACCATGGGTGTAACAATTTTTGTCGGTGAGCTAGACAATGGGAAGCCAGAAGGTTATGGAACCCAGTACGACAGTGACGGAAATATTTTATATGAAGGGAATTTTTCGTCTGGTAAATATAATGGAGAAGGGAAAATGTACAATTCTGATGGAGTTGTTATATACGATGGTGAATTCGAAAATAATAAATACAGTGGGAGCGGAAAACTTTATAGTGATATAGGAAGGGTTACTTATGTTGGAGAGTTTTCAGTTGGACAAAAATCTGGCAAAGGTATAGATTACGACACAAAAACACAGCTAAGGACTTATTATGGAGAATTTGAAAATGGAGTGAGGCAAGGGAATGGTATAGTCTATGAGGAAGACGGAGAAACAATTTTGTACGACGGAGAGTTAAGTTCAGGTTTATACAACGGAACAGGGAAACTTTACAGTGACGGAAATCTTTTGTACTCGGGTGAATTTGTAAATGGGTTATATGATGGAGAAGGAAATTTGTATGATCTTGATACAGGAGCGCTGTTATATTCGGGTGAATTTAAAGAAGGGTTATATGACGGAACCGGGAAATTATATAATTCATCAGGAGTCGTAATATATGAAGGTAAATTCTCGAGCGGGAAAAAACAAGGTGACGGAACTTCTTACGATTCACTTGGATCTCAAACATTCAGCGGAACATTTAGAAGTGATAGTATAGATTATATAGAATACCTAGGTTGTACTGTTGACGAAGTTACAGCACAATTTGGTCAAGCAAGTTACCGCACAGAAGTCAGCAACAAGCTAATTTTAACCTACTTGTCACTGGATGCTGCAATTGTATTTAAAGTGGATTCAAATAAAGGTAGTTATGTCTGCGAAAAAGTTATACTTGGAACGCAGGACGAGTTTATGGGACTTGGGGCTCAAAGTACTGCTATGGAAAGAAGAGAAGTTATGGGAGAACCGTTCTCGTCTATAAACTTCTGTATGCCAAGCTACTATACAGTAATTCTTGAAAACTTGTCTATAAATATAAATGATACAAGTAGTGTTCCAAGTGATAAATATATTATGGATCAGTACTTTATAAGATTTTACTTTAATGAGGGAAAAACTGAACTAAAATGTATAGAAATTTGTTCTATGTAGTTTAGAAACAAAAACTAAATCAAAGTAAGGAGTTGTGTTTTATGGAATTTTTAAAAAACGTGGGTAAAAAAGCTATGATAACGGCGCTGTCTTGTGCTGTTGGGTTGGGGCTAACATTTTCGTTTGTGCATGCGGATGACACTAGTGCAGAAACGACTCTTACAAGTGATGAGATAGACAAGATAATAGAAGATCTAAAAGTTTCGGCTAACCTTGACAATATTCTTGAGAAACTTGAAGAAATAATTCAGCGTGCGGAACTTTCAGGTAATGACGCGCTTAAAGAATATGCTGAAAACACAAAAACAAAATATGAACTTCAAAAAGAACTAGATTCAATAAATGCTTTGATTGAAGCTATGAAAAAGAAAAATAGCGATATTGACACTCTTGATGAAGAACTGAGTAGTATTTTATCAGTTACAACTATTCTGGAAGACTTGCAAGGTGCTCTTTCGGACGAAGCTCTTATGGCTCTTGAGACGCTTAGCACTGATGATATAGGGAATCTTCAAACTATTTTTGCTGAAATTGAAGATCTTGTGGATTTGAACGATATAGAATCTTTAACTATAAAGCAGAGAGCTCTTCTTGATATTCTTATGCTTTATGAAGCTATTGACCAAGATATGTTTTCTGATCATCGACTAGAAGTTGCGAATGATGCTCTTTCTGTAGCTGTAACGCTGCTTAAAGCTTATGAAAAGCAAAAGTATACGGAATCAGAGTACGATGCCCTCGTTGAAGATTCAGAAAATTTTGGAAATAAAGGTAAAAAGACAGCTGGGGTTTTTCCAGAACAGGTAATTTTCCTTGATGGAGCATTTACCTTAAATTATATGCCGGTTATGTACGATGAACACATATTAATTGCTATAGATGACGCTTATCAATATATTGACGCAACAGTCGACTATATGTACAACAATGCAACACTTGTTATACAGTCTTCGGATAATACACTTGAGCTAACAAGCGGGAAGAATGTGGCATATCTTAACGATGAACCTAAGAATATGTCGGTCCCGATTATGAGTATAGAAAATACAATCTATATACCGGTAGAGTTTTTTGCTGAAACATATGACATTTCATACAGATACATATCTGATTTGCAAACTGTAATACTGTATAACAATCTAAATCAGTTAACTGATTCTACCACTGCTAATCAGATAAACATGACATAAGGCCAATATATAGTTTGTTGAGGGGGAAATAAAGTGGCAAAGTATTCTATAATATCCGACATAGGTAAAGGGCTGGTTAACATGCTCAGGGACAAGCTAGTTCCTGAGCCACTTGATAAACCTGAACAAATAGGAATGTGCGAACCGAGAAACCGTGGAGGGTACGTTGTGGGAGTGCATCCTTATGATATTCAAGAAAATAGAGATGGAAAACTGCAAGAAGCTTTAACTTTACCAGACGGAACCATACAGTCTCCACCTGCTAGAATAGAAATCTACTTTATGATTTCAGTAGCAAGTAATGCAGAAATGGATAACAAAGCTATAGAAGAAGCAAGAATTATAGGAAGAGTTATTCAAGTTATGAACGATAATCCGCAGATTCCGAGTATTTATATGCCGCAAACTATGGAATATCCAAGAGAAATTGTTCCTGTAAGTATGCTTCCCTTAAACATAGAAGAAAAAGTTAAAATTTGGACACTTTTTGGTGAATCATATAAAATTTCTTCGTTTTATGTTGTAGGACCGATATCTATAGAATCCGAAAATATTCAAAAACCGCAAAAAAGAGTCAAGTCTCTGCTTCTTAATAGTTCTCAATTTGTTCCAAGGAAAATTATACAATTTGAAACTAGAATCAAGGAAGAGGAAATTGATGATGAATATACTCAACAGGACGCAGAAGATTCAGGTAAGTCAGAGGATGATTAAAATATGTTGTAATAGGTGATTATATGAGAACTTTATATACGGCATCTTTAGTATTTTTGCTAAATGATATGTACACCAAAGAACCTATAGAAGGTGCTATCATATTGTGTGATGGCAAACAGATTCGGTACGGACGAAAAAAAGGTGGATATTACGTATTTTCAAATTTGTATCCCAAAAGATACCGTATTGATATAGTTTGCAGAGGTTTCATTGATCTTAAGCTAGATATAAATGCAAGATCAAACGAGACTAAGGTAGTTTTGCTCAATTTGCCGTATTCTTCCGATAATAAATCTTTGCAGAATATGAAAAGATTCGAAATGTATATAAATGTCGACGGAAACGCCTGGAAAAATAAAAATGTAAGATTAAAACTAAAAAACGAGCTAGGTTTTCTTAAACTTATAGAAAAAGCAGAAAAGAAGAAAAGTGAAATATCACTTAATATAGGGAGAAATACAAGTCTTACTCTGCAAAGGTACATTTATGCAACTAAAGAGACTGAAAATGAAATTTATATTTTTAGTCATGATATAATAAAAAACAAATATATGCTAAAAGAACCTCTAAAAGCAGATCTGGAACCAGGGGGGTTTTTACATCCTATATGGAACTTAAAAACAGATAAAAATGGGAAAGTTATTTTACCAGTTTTCAGACAGTTCATGAAAGAAGAAAAAGCAAAAATTGAAATATTTACAAATGAAAAATATGGAATGATAGAACTTGATGTTCCGGAAGAAGACTCAAAAGAAAAATCGATTACTGTGAATGTAAATTTAACTGAAGCTGTGCCAGAACCACTTCCTATTAGTAAAGAAAAGGAAGATGAAAATATTTCTAAAGATGATGGTGTCGACCTTTTTTCTGAAGAGCAGATAAGTCTTGATAGTAGTATATTTGATAGTCTTTCTATATCTTCCGATAATATGCAGCAAATGGGTTCGCCTCCTCCAGTACCTATTTTAGAAGGAAATGAAGTTCCACCGCCACCACCGGCGCCAAGTTCAGAAGGAAATGAAGTTCCACCGCCACCACCAGTACCAAGTCCGGAAGGAAATGAAGTTCCGCCGCCACCGGTACTGAGTCCAGAAGGAAATGAAGTTCCACCGCCACCGGCACCGAGTTCAGAAGGAACTGAGGTTCCGCCGCCACCGGTACTGAGTCCAGAAGGAAATGAAGTTCCACCGCCACCGGCACCAAGTCCAGAAGGAAATGAAGTTCCGCCACCACCGGCGCCAAGTTCAGAAGGAAATGAAGTTCCACCGCCACCGGCACCAAGTCCAGAAGGAAATGAAGTTCCGCCGCCACCGGCACCGAGTCCGGAAGGAAACAGTACTGCGCCACAAGAAGCGAAATCTTCTGACGAAGTGCATCAGCCTGAAAAAAGAGAGAGTACAGGAATGGTGGGAATGCCTGCAAATGCGATAGCTAAGATGCCGTGGATTGGGAAATTAGATCATTCCTATGAAAACGACATGGAGGGCGACGATATGGAAGAGGATTATATGGAGGGCGACGATATGGAAGGTGAAGTGTTTACAAAGTCCAAATATAAAAGTCGTAGAAGAAAAAGTACTGAGCTTGCTGAAGCTGAAGAATTAGAAGATAGCATACATGAATTTAAAAATGAATAAAAAAATAATCATAAAGAAGGTGTTTTTGTGGGTCGAAGTTTTCTAGAATTATTCAACTCAAAACTTATGAATGTTGGATATAAAAGCAGACAAGAATACCTAAATGATAGTATAAAGCGCGTAAAAATGATAATAGATAGATATAGATTATGTTTGCTTCAAGGAAAAATAAATCAGGCAAGGGAGAAAGTACTAGAAGAATACGCTTTAGCGGAACTTTATATAGCATGTAGACTTGAAAAAACGGATAAAATGATTGCGGTACCGGCGTATCATATTCGTGACTGTTTTTCGTTTAGTGATTTAGAATGGACTTGTTTTCTTATAAGTATGCTTTATAGTATTGATAACTACTACAAAAAGGTTATATTAGAGATAGCAAAAAGAGACAGACAAGATTACCTAAGTTACGAAATTGTAATGAAAATATTTTATTTTGTTGAACACATTGATGAAATACAAGATGGATACGATAAACTAATGGATATAAGTTTTAGAATGTCTTGTCTGTGTTTTTCTAAAGATAGTATGCAAATAGATAGAAATATATTGCATTTTGTAACATCAGGTGAAAAAAAGTTTTCAATATCTGGAACAGAAGTTTATCTTCCGGATGTAGATAGTAAGGGGATTTTACCGATAAGGGAAGAAATGGCGGAAAAAATTAAAAATATAAGTCAGAAAAAGTTAGATGATAAACAGTTTTGTTTTTATCTTTGTGGAGAATATGGAATAGGGAAAAAAACCCTAGTAAAAAGGGCGTCTGAACTCATGGTAAAAGGAACTGTAATAATAGATTTAAAATTATATGTTTCTTTTGACAAGGATACGTTTTTTCGGCTAATTTATTCTCCTCTTCGTGAAGCTTTAATAGTAAACGGAACAATTTGTTTGGACCATTTTGAAATATTCGACGAAATGACATCTCAGAAATATGAATATTTAGAATTTTTAATGGAAAATGTACCTAGATTTTCTAAAGAAGTTTTTATACTTTCAAACAATCAGTTTTCTAAATTACCTAAAAAAAATAGTCTATTTTTCGTAACTATTCCAGTTGAAAAACTAAACCATAAAGAAAATTTTGATATGTGGAATAGTTCTGTAAAAGAAATTTCTGAAATAACGGATGTTTCTGCTAGACAACTTGCTAATAAATTTCATTTTACACCATTTCAAACAGCATCTAGTATAAATTCTGCAAAATCACTTTGGTATTGGAAAGGACAACAAAAACTGGACATGAAAGATATGTGTAGGTGCGCGTATGCAAATTCAATAAGTAAAATTTCTAATAAATCTACACTAATTTCCGTAAAATATAACTGGGACGACTTAATACTAGATGAAAGAGAGAAAAATACGATAAAAAATGCCTGCAGTCAGATTAAGTATCGTCATGTTGTTTATGAGCAATGGGGAATGGACAAAAGAATTACTTACGGAAGAGGACTTAGTATGCTGTTTTCTGGACCGCCTGGGACCGGAAAAACTATGGCAGCGCAAGTTGTTGCTAATGAACTAGGACTCGATATATATAAAGCAAATTTATCTGAAGTTGTTTCAAAATATATCGGAGAAACTGAAAAAAACTTAAATGAACTTTTTGATGAAGCAAAAAAGAGTAATGTTATACTGTTTTTTGATGAAACAGATGCAATACTTGGAAAAAGAACAGAAGTAAAAGACTCTCATGATAAAAATGCAAATATCGAAACCTCTTTTCTCCTTCAAAAAATGGAAGAGTTCGATGGAATTACTATAATGACAACAAATTATCTCGAAAATATAGACAGAGCTTTTTTTAGACGTATAAGTTATGTGGTTCACTTTGCTTCGCCAGACGAAGAGTTTAGAGAAAAAATTTGGAGAAGTATGTTCCCGGAAAAAATTCCAATAGGTCAAGATGTTAATTTTAAATATTTGGCCAAAAATTTCGAAATAACAGGTGGAAGTATAAAAAATATCGCCGTGAACGCTGCTTTTTTAGCTGCGTGCGAAAATAAAAGTATCGAAATGCAACACATTTTAAAATCGCTCATTGATGAACTGAAAAAACAAGGGAAAAATGTTATAAAAGATGATTTAGGTGAATACGCATATTTGCTTAGTTAAAAAAGTGAAATAAACTAATTAAGGTTTTAAATCTGAAAATATTTAAGAAGAAAAAAATAATCAGATTGAAAGTGTAAATTCTAGAAGCGAAACTTAAGCTTTAAATAATAAAAAAGCAATCGGGAACCCAAAAATCTTTGAGTTCCCGAGTAAAATTTTTTTTGGCTTAGTATTAGGTCGTGGCACTCGGATTTTTGGTGCTGTCGGGTTTCTTATCTGTATTACTCGCTTGTGCTTTGTTTTTCGCGTATTGTGTAATCCCGCCCACAACACCAAGAGCCAAGATCGTACCCAATAAAGCTCCACCCAGAGAATTAAGAAATTTCTTTTGGCCCTTACTAAGACCACCAGCAGCCGATTCAAGATCTGCGTCAGTGAGTGGTTTAGCTCTGTGTTTGTTCAAGAAATCTAAAGTTCTCTTGATTTCATCGTCAGATGCGGTAAGTCCCGTTTTTTCTTGCAAAAAGCTTCTGATTTCTGCAGGGGACATACCGTTAACAACGTCCAAAATTTTCCCAATTTTTTCCGGGGATAAGTTCATACTTAATGC
This sequence comes from uncultured Eubacteriales bacterium, assembly GCA_965120375.1. Taxonomy (GTDB): domain Bacteria; phylum Bacillota; class Clostridia; order Oscillospirales; family Acutalibacteraceae; genus CASPLG01. The sequence goes on from CBCPMW010000007.1 coordinate 88,462, forward strand.
CATAATGCATTCCTCCTTTAAAAAATAAAATATAAAACCTTGTGATACAAACACAAGTATCGGTTTAATTATAACAATAAACATAAATTATGTCAACTAATTTCGAAATTTTTATCAATAAAGAATATTTATATAAAAATAATTTATATAATTAACAAGATTTATGCAAATTATTTTATATAAATTTTATTTAAACCCTGTATCAAGTTATATTTGAATTTAGTTTTTCATATTATTTTTAATAGGTGGTGATATAGTGGAGCATAGCAGCGAGAACAAAAATAAGGTTTCGGTGTTAATAAAAATGCTTTCAAAGCATTTAGGATTAGATCCAAGTGAGGTTGAACACGGGATAAAAAGTGGAGATATGAGCAAAATCACGGGAAATATGAATCCAGATGATGCTGAAAAGCTAAAAAAGGCTCTTTCAGATAAAAATTTAGCTAAAAAGATATTGGGCCAAGAAAAAGCCGGAAAACTTTTAGAAAGATTTCTGGGGGAAAAATAAAAAATGGAGGATATAACGAGTAAAATTACAGAAATTTTAAATAATCCGGATATAATGGATCGGATAAAAGATTTGGCAAATGGAATCAAGCCACAAGAAAAAAAAGAAGAATTGGAGGAGAAAAATTCTGAAATTCCAGAAAATCAAGAGCTTTCTCCCGATATTTTAAGCGCAGTAATGAAAATTGCTCCTCTTCTCTCTTCAATAGAAAACGACGATAAATATGCAAATTTTCTTAAGTCTTTAAGGCCACTTTTAAGTGAATCGAGACAAAAAAAGTTAGACGAGTCATCAAAGCTTATAAAAATATTTAAAATTTTACCTATTTTAAAAAATAGCGGCATAATATGAGGTATAAGATGAACAGATACACACCACAGGAAATTAGGAAAATGCACAGGAAAGCCGTAAAAAGAGTCGAGAACTTAAAAAATATCGAAAAAAGGACAGTCAGGGATTTTAATGCAGCATTTTATTCAAAAAAACCAGAGATTGATCCTGAAACGGATGAAAAAAATGAAGAATCGGAAAATGCTACGTTCGATCTTGAAAATTTAGATAGCCAAAATAAAGCTTATGATACGCCACTTGAACCAAAAGAAAAATTAGAAAAAGTGAAACACCAAGGAAATAGCATAAAGAGCATAATTAATTTAATCAGCAGCGACAGAGAAAAAATTTTAATAATACTGCTGATTTTGCTGCTTAGTGACAGTAAAGACTATACAATAATCTTTGCACTTGTCTATACAATAGTGTAAACTAAAGTGCGAAGATTTTTTATATTGAAAAAGGCATTTTTTTATTGTATAATCTGGGGAAACGATTTATGACCGCTCGTGGCGAAGCTGGATATCGCAGCAGATTCCGATTCTGAAGGCCGGGGGTTCAAATCCCTCCGAGCGGACCAAGATGTTAATTTAATCTAAGAAGAGGTTCTCAAAAGATGAATGTGTTGGTTATTGGATGCGGCAAACTTGGAAGAAGGCTTGTAGATAGCTTGTTTCGTTATGGTCACACTGTTTCCGTTATTGATAGAGATCCGGATGCATTTAACGGTTTAGATGATGATTTTGACGGCTTAACCGTAGCGGGAGTTCCTATGGATATTGAGGTAATGAAAAGTGCAGGAATAGAAAGCTGTGATGCTGTAGCGGCAGTTACCGATGATGACAATTTAAACATAACAATTTCACAAATAGCTAAAGAATTTTTCGAAATTGAAAATGTGGTAACTAGGGTTATAGACCCGTCAAGGGAGCAAATATTTAATGAATTTGGCCTAAAGACTATTTGTGAAACAAAACTTTCATGTGCGTCCATGCTTGCAGCGCTTGAAAAAAGTCCACTTGAAAAACAGGCGACTTTTGGTTCGTCTACTTTGTCGTTTTTTACTCGGGAAGTTGATTCAATTTTTATAGGTAGAAAGATAAGTGAAATGCCAAACAGAGCAGGAGAAACTATCGTAGGGATACTTGATAAAGTTGGGCACGTAAAAATAGATGATGAGCAAGTGGTAAGTTCTAGTGATAGGATAATATATACTAAAGTCGTAGATTAAATTTTAAACGATAAAGGACTGATTTTTAGATGAAAGTTGTCATAATGGGAGGAGGCAAGCTTGGATATTATTTGTCCAGGAATTTGATTGATAAGGGCTATGATGTTTCATTAATAGAAAAAGATAAAATAAAATGCAAAAAGCTCGCAAATGAGTTAGGTATAGAAGTTATTCGTGGTGATGGAACAGATATAGAATCTTTAACAGATGCTGACATAGGAAAAGCGGAATGTTTTATTGCAGTTGCAGGGAGAGATCAAGATAATTTAGTTGCATGCCAGCTTGTAAAGAAAAGATTTATGATAAGCAAAGTCATTGCTAGAGCAAACAATCCTAGAAACCTTAAAACTATGAGGGAACTAGGAATAGATGATGCTGTCAGTAGTACAGAAATAATCACAAACATGATCCAGCAGGAAATAGACAGTACTGAACTTCAACTGCTGGCAAATTTAAACAAAGGTAAGCTAGCAATTTGTCTTATAACGCTACCTATGCACTGTAGTTTGCATGGGCAAAAGGTAAAAGATATAAATCTACCGAAATCTTCATATATAGTATCGATTTTGCGTGACGAAGAGCTTATAATACCAAAAGAGGATACTGCTCTTTTTAGTGGTGACAGTATTGTTGCAGTATGTAATTCATCTGATAGAAAAGAAATAAAAAGCATATTTTCTCAATCTTTCGAAGAGTAGAAAATAGCCTTTTGTTTCTTTAGTAAAAAGGAGTTAGTTTTTTATGACTTTGGGTGAAATGATAAAAGATATAAAGATTTTAGAATTAAAAGCTGATTTATCCGAAGAAGTTTCCGATATAGCGTTTGATTCTAGGGAAGTTAAACCTGGATGTTTGTTTGTTTGTCTAGATGGATCGGAAACTGACGGACATAACTTTATAGATGACGCGATAAAAAACGGAGCAAAAATTCTTATTATTCAGAAAAAAGTAGATACCAGAGCTTGCGGTTTTGTTTTTGTAGAAAATACTAGAGAAGCACTCGCGATAATTTCTAGAAATTTTTTTAAAAATCCTGCTTCAAGACTAAAAGTTATTGGAATAACAGGAACAAAAGGGAAAACTACAACTTCTTGTATGATAAAATCTATTTTAGAATCAAATGGTGAAAAGACGGGGCTTATCGGGACTTTAGGTTTGGTAATTGGAGAAGATGTTACTTCTCTGAAAAATACAACTCCTGAATCCTATGAAGTCCAAAAATGCTTAAAAAAAATGGTAGATAGTGGGTGCAAATACGCTGTTTTGGAAGCGTCATCAATTGGACTTCGTGATCACAGATTAGACGGATTCGAGTTTGATTGCGGTGTTTTTACAAACTTTTCGAATGACCATATTGGCGGAAATGAGCACAAAAGCATGCAAGAATATTTGCAGTGTAAAAGCATGTTGTTTAAGAAGTGCAAAATTGGCTTTATAAATATTGATGATGAAAGTGCAGAAAAAGTTGTGGAAGAAGGTACTTGTAAAGTAGAAACTTTTGGATTTTCCGAAAAATCAAATTTTAAAGCCAGAGAACCAAGACTACTTAGAAAAGATGGGTATCTTGGATGCTCTTTTTTAGTTTGTGGAAAAGTTAATTTTAGTGCAAATATTCCAACTCCAGGCAAATTTAATATTTATAATGCATTAGCAGCGATTTGCGTTTGTAATTATCTGGGAGTAGAAGAAGAAATCATAAAAAAAGGGTTAGATCTTGTGAAAGTAAAGGGAAGGGTTGAACCTATCAAAGTTCCAGGTGGATATACACTTTTGATAGATTATGCACATAATGCACTAAGTATGGAAAATCTTCTAAAGACATTGAAAGAATATAAACCAAACAGGCTTATAACTATGTTTGGAGCAGGTGGAAATAGACCGAAAATAAGAAGATATGAAATGGGTGAAGTTTCAGGAAAACTATCTGATTTATCTGTGGTTACGGCTGACAATTCAAGATACGAAAACATAAAGGATATAGTTAAGGATATAAAAATTGGCCTTGATAAAGTAAAAGGTAAGTATATTGTAATAGAAGATAGAAAACAAGCGATAAAGTACTGTATAGAAAATGCAGAGCCCGGAGACATAATAATTTTAGCTGGAAAAGGGCACGAAACTTACCAGGAAATTTCTGGAGTAAGATATCCCTTTGATGAACGAGTTGTAATTAAAGAGATAATAGCTACAAAAGTGCAGTAAGAAAGGGGTTTTTATGGAAAGTGTAAGTATAAGTGAAATAGTAAAATGGTGTAAGGGTGAAATTATAAAAGGGGATTTAAATTCTAAGGTAAATTCTGTAAGTGTAGATAGTAGAACTTGCCATGGCGGGAGTTTATTTATACCACTTGAGGGAGAAAAAGTTGATGGGCACAAATTTATAAAGGAAGCTTTTTCAACTGGAGCAAGAGCGGCTCTTCTAAGCCAAAAAGAATACGAGAATATAAAGACTGAAAAAATCTTAATTCGTGTAGAAGACACGCTTTTGGCGCTTCAGGATATAGCTAAGAACTATAGACGAAAATTTCACATTCCTATTATAGGTGTAACAGGAAGTGTCGGGAAAACTACAACGAAAGAAATGATAGCTTCAGCCCTTTCGACTGAACTTGAAGTTCTTAAAAATGACGGAAATCTAAATGGTCAAGTAGGGTTGCCACTTACGATTTTAAATTTAGAAAAACATCATCAAGTGGCAGTGCTTGAGATGGGGATAAGCCAGTTTGGAGAAATGGATAAATTATCAAGCATCGCGCTTGCAGATATTGGTGTGATTACAAATATAGGTATTTCTCATATGGAAAATCTAAAAACGAAAGAAAATATTCGAGAAGAAAAACTAAAATTACTAAAAAACTACAAGGGAAAATATTTTTTAAACGGAGACAGCACTCTTTTATTTGATATAGATAAAGATAAATTCAAAGATGTAGTATATTTTGGACTCAATGGCCAGTTTCAATATAGGGCGGAAGATATTTTGTCAGACGGTGAATCTACAACTTTTACACTGGTTACTACAAATTTCCGAGAAAGTGTAACTATTCCATGCCTTGGAATACATAATGTTTACAACGCTCTTGCAGCGATTTCTGTTTCTTTAAGTATGGGTATGTACCTTGACGATATAAAATCTGGTATTTTATCTTACAAGGGTGTCGCTGGGAGAGAAGAAATCGTCTGTATAAATGGAGTAAACATAATTGATAGTTCATATAATGCAAGCCCGGATTCTGTAAAAAGCTTAATAAGTGTTCTGAGAACTATTTTATCAAACGGTAGAAACATAATTGTATTAGCTGATATGTTAGAGCTTGGGCAACAAGCGGAGAAAATTCATTATGATTTAGGGAAATATATTGCAGTAGAAGGAATAGATATTTTAATCACAATTGGGGATTTAGCAAATTTTGTAAATAAAGGGGCGCTATCAGCATCTGCACCAATACAAGCATTACATTTTAATTCTAATAAAGAAGTATCTGATTGCATTTGTAAGCTTATCAAGGAAGGTGACAAGATTTTAGTAAAAGGATCTAGAGGAATGCATGTAGATGAAGTTGTTTTAGATATAAAGAATTATTTAAGCGATCTAAAAAATAGAAAACCCCCAAGAAATGGAGGGTAAAAAATCACTGAATAGAAGTTTCAAGATAATCTTCAAGTTCCTGTTCTTCTTTTTTCTTTTTTCTTTTATCCATTATTACAAATAGTGCAATGGTCAAGGACATTATAGTTATAATAGAAGTAACTACGGCAGCTATAGTCATAAATGTGCAATGATTTCTCTCTCTCATAACTAGGTTTCCCCCTCACGGATATATTTGTGGTATTATACCACAACATTCCTTTTTTTTTGTAGAATTTTGAAATTAAAATATTTAAAGTTTAGTTAAAAAACAAGTTTATATTTTTCGTTGACAAGACTTAAATATTTGCACTATAATTTCATGGAATAAATTTTTGTGGGGATAGGTTTTGTGGATTTAGAAAATTTGAAACGTGAGTTTATAGGAATATACAGAGAAAATATATTAAGGCAGGGGTCAGCAGAACTGCTTAAGTGGATTTTAAATACAGATTTTTTTGTAGCTCCAGCTAGTACTAAGTTTCACTGCGCGTGCGAGGGTGGACTTGTTAAACACAGTTTGAATGTTTACAAAGTTTTAACTAGCAGGCATTTTGATTCAGAAAACGATAATCTAGAAAGCTTTACGATATGTTCACTTTTGCACGATTTATGTAAAGTACAGTTTTACAAGGTTTCTACTAGAAATGTCAAAAATGAAATGACAGGAATTTGGGAAAAACAGCCTTTTTATCAAGTTGATGATGCTTTTCCCTATGGGCATGGAGAAAAATCTGTGTTTTTGATAGAAAGATTTATGAGACTTAAGACGTCGGAAGCGATGGCGATTAGATGGCACATGGGCGGGTTTGATGATTCGGTTAAGTCTGGAAATTTTTCAATGAGCTTGGCGTTTGATAAGTTTCCACTGGCTGTGAAAATGCATATTGCAGATTTAGAAGCAACGTATCTAATGGAAAGACAAGTTCCGGTGGCTGCCTTTTGAAAGGTTTTTTTATGGCAAATTTTAATGATATTGTATATAATATTATTAGTTCTCAAGGAATGTATTGTTTTTTGGTCCTAAGGGGTGGGAATTTTGTTTGTGCTTTTGCTAAATGCTGGGAGTTCATCACTTAAATTTCAGATTATGGACAGTGAAAAAGAGGAAGTTTTAGCAAGAGGGATTTTTGAAAGGATAGGATTAAATAATTCAGTTTTAAAATTTAAAATTGAGAAGGGAAATGTAGAAAAAACTCTAGAATTTCAAGAAAAAATTGATCATAAGAAAGCGCTTGAAATCTTTATGGATACTTTATCTGGAGAAGAAACTATTTCTGAAGTCTTCCAAAGAATTTTTGCAATTGGGCACAGGGTAGTTCACGGAGGAAAATATTTTAGTAAGGCAACAGTTATAAATGATGATGTTGTTTCTAAGATTAAAAAACTTATAGGCCTTGCACCGCTTCATAATAAACCTAGTTTAGATGTAATACTTGCTTGTCGAGGCCTTTTTAGAAGTATAAAAGTACAAATTGCTGTTTTTGATACGTCTTTTTATTTTGATTTGCCTGAAAAAGCGTATATGTATGCGATTCCATATAGATTTTATGAAAAGTATGGGATAAGAAAATATGGGTTTCACGGAATGTCGCATAAATTTGTTAGTGAAAAATGTGCTAAAATGATAAATAAAGATATTGTAAATTTAAAAATTATTTCATGTCACCTTGGAAATGGGTCATCTATTACTGCAATTAAAAATGGAAAAGCTATAGATACTAGTATGGGTTTTACTCCACTAGATGGTATTATGATGGGGACTAGATGTGGGAGTCTAGATCCAGCAGTCGTGACTTTTATCCAGGAAAGAGAGAATTTAAATTTTAAAGATATAGACAATATTTTGAATAAAGAGTCTGGACTTTTAGGGATTTCTGGGATTTCAAGTGATGCAAGAGACATTATAGAAGCTGAAAGAAATAATGAAAAAAGGGCAATTTTGGCTAGTGAAATGATGAGATACCAAATTATAAAGCATATAGGGGCTTACTCTGCGGCAATGAATGGTCTTGATGCACTAATTTTTACTGCTGGAATTGGCGAAAATATAGAAGAGTACCGAATAAAAGTATGTAAGGAACTAGAATTTTTAGGGATTAAGATAGATGAAAAACTAAATAAAGAAAAAAGCTTTGGGGAAAATAGAAAAATTTCTAAACAAGACTCTAAAGTGGATGTTTTTGTTATAGAAACTAATGAAGAGCTAATGATGGCAAGGGAAGTAGTGTCTTGCTTGGGGAATGTTTAAAGGAGAGATAAAATGCCGGGGTTTGTTCACCTCCATTTACACAGTGAATACAGTTTGCTTGATGGAGCATGTAAAATAAAAGAGCTTGTATCAAAGGTAAAATTAATGGGTCAAAACGCAGTTGCTGTTACTGACCATGGAGTTATGTACGGAATAATAGACTTTTATAAACAGGCAAAAAAAGAGGGGATAAAACCGATCATAGGTTGTGAGGTTTATGTTGCTAGAAGAACGAGGTTTGATAGAGATTTTAGTTTTGATAGAGGTAGTTTCCATTTAGTTTTACTTTGTAAAGATGATAAAGGGTACCAAAACTTAATGCGCTTGGTTTCAGAAGCTTGGATTTCAGGGTTTTATGGTAAACCTAGGGTTGATAAAGATCTTTTGAAAAAATATAGCGAAGGATTAATTGCTTTATCTGCATGTCTTGCCGGTGAAATACCTAGATTGCTGCTTGCAAACGACTATTCTGGAGCAAAGAAGGTAGCTGGAGAATACAGAGAAATATTTGGACAAGAAAATTTTTTTCTAGAAATCCAAGACCATAACCTTTCAGAGCAAAAACAAATAAATCCTCTTATAGTAAAACTTTCTCAGGAAACAAATATTCCTTTAGTTGCAACAAATGATTGCCACTATATTAATAGTGAAGACTCTCATATGCATAAGGTTTTACTTTGCATACAAACGAATCAAACTATAAATGACAAAAATTCATTTGAGTTTCAGTCCGATCAGTTTTACGTAAAAAATCAGAAAGAAATGGAAGAACTTTTTGATTTTTGTCCAGAAGCGATAGAAAACACACAAAAAATTGCCGATAGATGTAATGTTAATATTGAATTCGGTAACACAAAACTTCCCAGATTTAGTGCTCCAGATGGGAAAGACAATTTTGAATATTTTAAGGAAAAGTGCTATGCTGGACTCAAAAAATATTATGGCCAGAATCCAGAAAAAGCTGTGTTAGATCGACTAGAATATGAGCTTTCAACTATAAAATCTATGGGATATGTTGATTATTATCTTATAGTGCAGGATTTTGTTAATTACGCGAAAGAGTCAAAAATTCCAGTTGGTCCAGGTCGAGGGTCGGGAGCTGGAAGTTTGGCAGCTTACTGTATAGGAATTACAGGAATAGATCCTTTAAAATATAATTTGTTGTTTGAAAGATTTTTAAATCCGGAACGAGTGAGTATGCCGGACTTTGATATAGATTTTTGTTATGAAAGACGCCAAGAGGTAATAGATTATGTTATAAAAAAGTACGGAAAAGATCATGTTTCTCAAATAGTGACTTTTGGAACAATGGCGGCAAGAGCAGCAATAAAAGACGTAGGAAGAGCGATGGATATTCCTTATGCGACGACTGACAGCATTTCTAAGCTTGTACCATCTGAACTTGGTATGACTTTAGATAAAGCTCTTGATATATCTTTTGAGCTAAAAGAAATTTATAGAAAAGATGAAAAAATGCAAGAATTTATAGATATGGCAAGAAAAGTAGAAGGAATGCCACGTCATGCCTCAACTCACGCAGCTGGGGTAGTTATAACTGATAAACCAGTTTATAGTTATGTTCCATTAGCGAAAAACGACGATTCAGTTGTAGCTCAGTATACTATGACTCTTTTAGAAGAACTGGGGCTACTTAAAATGGATTTTTTAGGACTGAGAACCCTAACGGTTATAAGTCACACTGAATCTATGATAAAATCTCAGAATCCAAATTTTGATACAAATTCAATAAAGGAGGAAAAAGAAGTATATGATATGCTGTCAAGAGGGGAAACAGACGGGGTTTTTCAGTTCGAATCTACTGGTATGAAAAATATTATTTCGCAACTAAAACCAGAAAAAATGGAAGATTTAATAGCCATTATTTCACTTTACAGGCCTGGCCCTATGGATTCTATACAAACTTATATCGAAAATAAACACAATCCGGAAAAAATAAAGTATCTTCACCCTAAACTCTCTAAAATTCTCGATGTTACCTATGGGTGTATAATTTATCAAGAACAAGTTATGCAAATATTTCGTGAGTTGGCTGGTTATTCAGCGGGTAGAGCAGATATAGTAAGAAGAGCTATGTCTAAGAAAAAAGCAGATGTTATGGAAAGAGAAAAAAATGTATTTATAAATGGACTTAAAAGTGAGAGTGGAGAAATTTTAGTTGAAGGGTGCTTAAAAAGAGGAGTAAGTAAGGATATTGCTGAAAAAATTTTCTCCCAAATGGAAAGTTTTGCCGCATATGCTTTTAATAAATCGCATGCAGCAGCATATGCTCTTATTTCATATAAAACTGCTTGGCTCAAGTGTAAATATCCTAAAGAGTTTATGGCTTCTCTTTTAACTAGTGTACTTAATTTTAGCGATAAAATATTTACTTATATTTCACAATGTAGACGTATGGGGATTGAAGTTTTACCCCCAAGTGTAAACGAAAGTGAAAAGAATTTTACAGTTTCAGGCAATAAAATAAGGTTTGGACTCGGAGCAATAAAAGCTATTTCAGATAATTTTATAAGTAAGCTTTTGGATGAAAGGAAACAAAATGGAGAATTTAAATCTTTTTATAGTTTTTGTGAAAGAATGTACGGACAAGATTTTAACAAAAGACTTCTTGAAAATTTGATAAAAAGTGGAGCATTTGATATGTTTAAGCGAAACAGAAGACAAATGCTAAGTGTCGTAGAAAAAGTAGTTGAAGATCTTTCTAAAAATAAAAAGAAAAATATAGAAGGACAAATTGGATTTTTCCAAAATATAGATAGTGGTGAAGATGACGAGATTGATTTTCCGAGTCTTGACGAATTTCCCAGAAACACACTTCTTGCAATGGAAAAAGAAATTGTTAAGATGTATATATCTGGTCATCCACTTCTTGATTATTTTAGCCATATAGATAAAAGAACGGTGAATAAAGTAGCAGACATTTTTTCTGAAAATTCAGATTCTAACAGACAGAATCGAGTAAAAATTAAAGTAGTTATATCTTCGGTAAAACTAAAAATCACAAAAAATAATAGTACAATGGCTTTTTTGAAAGTAGAAGATTTAACTGGAACTATAGAAGTTATTGTTTTTCCAAAAGTATTTTCTGAGTATAATAAGTACATACATGAGGAAAATCTTGTTACAATAAGAGGGGTAGTAAAATCAGAAGATGAAGGTGAATGTAGAATTATATGTGATAAAATTTCTGATATAGACGAAGATGAAAATGAAGAAAAAATCGAAAAAAAAGAAAAAAATCTAGAAAATGAAACTAAAAATAAGGAAAAACTAGCAAAAGGGAACAGAAATGGGTTATACTTAAAGCTTGAAAGTGAAAATTCTGAAGAGTACAAAAAATCTACACTTTTGCTTAGTATTTTTGAGGGTACAACTCCTGTATATATGTTTTTTGAAGATAAAAAAAGTCTAAAATTAACACCAAGAAGTATGTGGGTTCACTTAAATGATGTCCTTGTAAACGAACTTAAAAATCAAATAGGTGAAAAGAATGTAGCGATAAAAACTTAAATCGAGAGATGGGTTTAAAATTATAAATATGGGGGGTGGGTTTATTTTGGATATAAAAAGAGTAGCTATACTGACAAGTGGAGGAGACGCTCCCGGAATGAATGCAGCTGTGAGAGCTATTGTACGTTTTGCAATATCAAGTGGGATAGAAGTACTGGGGATAAAAAAAGGATTTAGCGGCCTTATAAATGGGGATAGTTTTGAGATGAACCTTAGAACTGTTTCAGAGATAATTCATCGTGGTGGAACAATTCTTTCTACAGCGAGAAGTCCGGAATTTAAAACAGAAGAAGGGATAAGTAAAGCTGTAAATTTTTGTTCGGATATGAAAATAAATTGCGTCATCGTAATAGGTGGAGACGGTTCTTTTCGTGGAGCAAATGAACTCGTAAAATCAGGGATAACATGTATGTGTATTCCCGGGACTATTGATAATGATGTTGCTTGTAGTGAGTATACTATAGGGTTTGACACGGCTATGAACACAGCTATGGAAATGATTGATAAAGTCAGGGATACGGCCCAGTCGCATGATAGATGCAATGTTGTAGAAGTAATGGGTAGAAGCTGCGGAGACATTGCACTTTATACAGGTATAGCTGTAGGTGCAACGTCAATTTTAATTCCTGAAGTAAAAGTTGATATAGAGAAAGATGTAGTTGAGAGAATAAGATTTACTCAAAAAATCGGCAAACGTCATTTTATAGTGATTGTGTCCGAAGGACTGAAAATGGCAAATTATGTCACCGAAAATATACAAAAAATTACAGGGATAGAATCTCGAGTAACTATACTAGGTCATGTTCAAAGAGGAGGCTCTCCAACTATACGAGATAGAGTTATTGCAAGTCAAATGGGCTGTCATCTTGTAGATTTGCTAGTAAAAGGAACAAAAAATAAAGTAATAATTCTAAAAAACAGCAAAATTTCGGATATAGACATAGAAGAAGCTGTAAAAATGAAAAGGGGATTTGACAGGGAACTTTACGAAAAAGCGCTCACGATTTCAATATAAGAGGTAATAGATGAAAAAAAATCAGATTATAAAATTAGAAATATCGGATGTTTCTCTGGATTCAAAGGGAATAGGAAAACATGAAAAAATGGTAGTGTTCACTCCTAATTGTGCCGTGAATGACTATATTGAAGCCAAAATACTTAAGGTGAATAGGAACTATTGTTTTGCAAAATTAGAAAAAATTATTAAACCTAGTCCAGATAGGATTGCTGTTGACTGTAAGGCTTATCCTAAATGTGGAGGATGTTCTTTTAGGCATATTTCTTATGAATCTGAACTCAAAATTAAAGAAAAAAGTGTAAGGGAATGTATAAATAGATTAGCCGGCTTAAAAGATGTAAAGATTGATCCCATAATTTCTGCTGATAGTACAGATTTTTATAGAAATAAAATGCAACTTCCTGTAAGAAAGGATAAAAATGGAAATATAGTTTCTGGATTTTATAGGAATTTTAGTCATGATATAGTAAAGACTGATTCTTGCCGGCTTAATCCAGACATTTTCGATAAAATAGTCGAAGATATAAAAAGATGGATGATAGATTATAAAATAAAACCATATGAAGAAAGTGAAAATTTAGGGATAATCAGGCATATTTATTTAAGACAAGCAGAGAAAACTGGAGAGATAATGGTTTGTTTGGTTGTAAATTCAGATGATATAGAATATAAAAATGAGCTAGTTGAGATACTTTTAAAAAAATATGGAAAAATTGTTGGGATACTTATGAATATCAACAAAAATAGCACAAATGTGATTTTGGGGGAAAAAGATAAAATTATATATGGAAGAAATTATATAAGAGACAACCTGTGCGAAGTTGATATTCATATATCTTCAAAATCTTTTTACCAAATTAATCACAGCCAAACAGAACGTCTATATAAAACTTTGAAAAGTAAACTAAATTTGACCGGTAATGAAACAGTTTTAGAATTGTATTGTGGTATAGGTTCGATTGGTCTATCTTTATCAAAATATGTCAGAAATTTAATCGGGGTTGAAATTGTAAAAGAAGCTGTAGAAAATGCTAACACGAACGCAAAAATTAATAATATAAAAAATGCTACCTTTATATGCGGAGATTCAAATGAAAAGATTGATTTTATATTGAAAAAATTTAAAAATCCGGATGTAGTAATTCTCGATCCGCCTAGAAAAGGTTGTAAGAAAGAGTTAATAGATAAAATTTCCGAAATAAATCCAAATAAAATCGGATATGTTTCCTGTAATCCCGCAACTTTGGCAAGAGATATAAAAGAATTTTTTAATAAAGGTTTTGAAATAAATTACGTAGTGCCAGTTGATTTATTCCCAAGAACTGCACATGTAGAAATAGTTTGTATACTGTCGAAGAAAGTCTAAAGTTATGGTGAATTTTTAAATATATAATATTTTGATGTTATCAAATGTGTACATAAATTGAAAAAACGACAAAAAAAATTATAAAAAAAATAGAAAAGAGTAAATAGCAGTTGACAAATAAAAAAACAGATGGTAGAGTTACTTAAGGACGTCGCGGTTAAAGCGCGTCCTAAGGTGAGAAAGGACCTTGAAAAGAGAAAAGGAAGCAGGTAAAGGGATTAATTCCGAGATA
>CBCPMW010000008.1:0-70680 GCA_965120375.1 uncultured Eubacteriales bacterium
CAAAATTTCTTCCTAAAAATTCTCCTTCTTTTACGTCTCTTGAACCAATAAATTTGTATTGTCCGGTACGCAGTGCAAGCTGAATATTTAGACTTGTGCAAACTGCAATTATTGTCCGGCAAAACCTGAAAGCGCTTGCATTGTAATTAACCCATTTTCACGCAGGTAAAAAGGTATCAAAGTTTTCAGAACTTTTACACGTGGCGTGGTTTCAGACTCTCCAGATTCCTCGAGACCAACAATCTCGTAAATACCCGGACGAGATTTCGTCATGGTACTATCATCAGCAGCATAAACCAACTTCTTTAGTTCTTCCCGAGTTAGATTAGATTTTCCATCTTTCCAATTAAGCAGAGCTTCTATTGCTTTTCTAGATTCCTGGCTGTCATCACCCTCACTACAAAGACCATTAGCTTCCTCCAAAAATGTTGTCAGTCTTTCATCGAATGGAGTGTAATCCTCTTTTCCAGCATTTATATAATCTGTAAGCTTACATAACTCTGAATAATTTATTTTTACATCTGACAAATCGTTTATAATTGTTTTCAGAATCTTGGCACCCAAGTTACCCAATTCTTTTTCAAAATGATTCGAAAGCTCTAAAATATCTACTTGATCCTTGTCTGGATTTGAAATTTTGTATTCCAGAAGAAACTCTTTTACAATATCGGCTGGCTCGATATCTTCTTCACCTTCTTCGTTTCCGTACAGATAAATACCAAAGGCCTCTTGTAACACGTTTATCGCTTCTTCGAGAGTATGAAAGCATTCGCCAGTTCTTCTATTTTTAAAAATGTTATAAATTGTTCTATGAATATCTGAATCAAGCATGTCGTTATCACACATAAATGAAATTATTTTAAAGAACTCATATTTACCGTTTGTAGATTTCCAGCCTGTACCACCGTGCATGGTTCTTATATTGCTTATATAGTCAGCCACCTTACCCCAAGGAGGATTTGGCATATTTGTTACGGTGTCACTCATCGCTTTACTTAACATCTCCTGTTTTGGTTTATCCAATTCAGATATAGGGGATGATGTATCTTTGAGCAGGGAGTTAAAATATGTTAAATAAGACATCCCTAGTTTCTCACATTGTTGTAACCAAGAGTGGTACATAACAAAATATGGCCTTAAATGTTCAGTGTAGGGTTCCAGTTCTTTGACAAGATTATCAGTATTTTTAATTCTATCAGGCGTATCTTTTGGAATTGATCTCGAAGCACGAGTTTGGAGATTAGATTTTAGATTCTCCATCATTTCATCAACATTTGGGAAACATGAATCTCCGAAAAATTCATGAACGCGGGTGTATAATTCCGAGGTAAATTCATCAACGTCTGACTCGGTTATTTCATTGTAATTTTCGAACCTTTGTCGCATTAACTTCTTACCTCCAAGGCGACCCAGTCCAGACTGGATCATTGGTGATATCTTGATCTTAATTCCCTCATTTGCTGGTAAATTCAAGGGGGTTAGATTACTCAATTTTTTATTTAAATCTTGTAAATCCGCATCTGTACAAAGTTTTTTTGACAATTGCTTTATTTGATATCTAGAACTTTGATCATTTCCAGTAAGCTCAGGTTCGATAGTATTATGTGGAACTGAGTCATGTAGATGATTGTTGTCAGTAGACTTATCTTCTTTAGTATCTAACGGATTTAAGTTAGATGAAGAACTATCGTTTGAATCTCCAGGGGGATTATTGGACTTTCCAAAAAAAGTATAATATAAAACACCGGTAACCAATGCCGCTATCCCGGCAGAAACACAACCTAAAACTGTCGCTAAACTTCTTTTCATTACAAAAACTTCCTATTCATATTAAAATTATAATTATGTCTTATCATGTAGAATCATAGTTATAATTATATATGAATTCAATTAAAATATCAACAACATTTTTAAAATATTTTTTTAAAAATTAAACTTCTTAACACAATAAGTAAAATTCGGGGAATAAAGTGATTTGTCGGCCTTAATTGACTCTTATAAGTTTAAACTTTTGGGCGACAGTTCCGTTATCTTCCCAAACTTGAATTTTAGTTCCGTTTGAATTTTTTGCAGATACGACATCTAAGGTTAGAAAATTGCACTGAGAAACAAATTTAAAATAGCCTTTTTCGCAAGGAACAATATACCATCTTTGTGCACAGGTATAGTTTTCTTGGTATTGCCAAACACTTGTACCAGGATGTTTGTGTCCCCCTGCAACATCAATATTTTTTCTACTTAAAAAATTAGTTAAAGTATAGACTCCATTTTCTGATTTTATTATAAACTTTTGTGAATCTCTTGAATTATCTTCGTAAATTTGTAAACTAGCACAATTTTCTTTTGAAGAGTCGCATATATCCAGTACCTTGTTGTCATCTACTGCCGAAACTATCCTGTAAATTCCATCTTCAATACATTTAATTTCTGTATACTTTAGTGTTTGTTGCAGTCTTTGTACTATATCTTGAATCCATGTTGGACATTTTTGTAAAGTTTTTGAGTTTAATATATCATTTCCAAATGAATTTAGTATATACTTTGAATAACTTAGGTAAATGTCACCCATATAACATGCCCATCTTACTATAATTGTGATTAAATTGTGCTCGTTATTTCTTAAACAATTTCCAGATCTCCAGCTGTTGCAAATGTACTCAAACATCTTGTAGCTATTTCTAAACATATCTGACATAGACATTTCTGATATTGCTCCTGGTCTTTTACGATAATTGTAAAAAGTAGCAGGTATTTGTTTTACGCGTTTTGCTCTACCGAGAGCCATATATGTAAAACATGTATCGTCAGCCGGTTTTATTTCAGGAATAAATCTTATTTTATCTTTTTGAATTATTTCATATTTAAAGAGGTTGTCCCAGGCAAATATTCTGTGACTATTTTGCATGTAGTGTTCGGCGGATTCAGGTTTAGCATCAGAAAAATCGATACTATTAGTATGATCATCGTTTCCGTCTACAAATATTCTTGCTTTAAAATTTAGTATATCTACATCGTCTTCTTTGGCGTATTTATATGCTACTTCATAAGTTCTTTTATCAAGATAATCGTCGGAGTCTACAAATGCTATATATTCACCGCTTGCTACATCTAAACCGGCATTTCTTGCTTGTTGTACACCTGAATTTTTTTGATGTATAGCGATTACTCTTGGGTCGCTTGCAGCGTACTCATCAATTATTGTTCCGCAGTTGTCTGGAGAACCGTCATCTACGCATATAATTTCAATTTCTTTTAAAGTTTGATTTACTAAACTGTCTAAACACTCTCGTATCCACGGCTCAACTTTGTAAACCGGGACTATTACTGAAACTTTTGGGTACCTATCCTCACGTTCAGATTGAAAATCTTTTGATTCAGATTTTGTAAAAAAGGTCGCCATTCTTATAAAAAGGGTCGCCATTAACACATGAAAGAAAAACTTTTTTATCACCAATATTTCGCCCCTTAACGATATTTTACTCCAGACATTTTATTTGTTTTGACTTATTTTTTCAATATATTTTAGCAAAATATATTGAAAAAATTTATTTGCTGTCTGTGTAGTAATGATTTTTAAAAGTTAATTTAGTTAAAATATAGCATTCTTAATTTTACTTTTTGAGATTTTACAGTAAAATTTTAAAGTTACTTAATAAAAATTCAATTTTTACTCTGATTAATTTTTAAATCTTCTAAGAAATACTGATAAATTAAATTTTTTGTGTTTTGTGATAAATTTATGATTGACAAACTTCAGTCTAAGATGATACAATTACACGGGCTGAAAGATGAAGGGGTATAGCTCAGCTGGTAGAGCAGCGGTCTCCAAAACCGCGTGCCGAGGGTTCGAGTCCTTCTACCCCTGCCAGTGTTGTGGTGCTTGTTTTTTGTAAGTTATGATTATTTGAAACGATATGTGTTTTGAGATTTTTCAAGTTTAATGTGTAAGTTTTTAGAGTTGTAAAAGTCGGTAAGGAAATGCTTTTTGTGTGGTAAGTAGGATGGTAGCCTTATTGAGGGGATTGTAGAAATGGAACTAAAAAAAATATTAGTAGCTATTTTAAGCTGTATTGTGCTTTTTAGTTTTAGTTGTGAGGGAAAAAATGTTGGTGCAGTGACTGATATCAAGAAAGCTTCTCTTATTGTTAAGACAGGGTTGAAAACTATAAGTTTTTTGTGGGGAGTTGTAAGAAATGGTACTGTAGTTTTACTTAATCGAAGTGAAGTGTCTAAGATGAAGAAGGAGATTGAAAAGCACAAAGGGTTTAGAACAAGAGCAGAAATTACTAAATTAATAAAAGGTATCATGGAAGGAAGTTCTGATATAAAAATTTATGGACAAGAAAAAGCTAAGAAGCAGTGCAAATCTGCGCTTGCAAGTTGTTTAGAAAATATTTATGGAAATCCTTCTGAAAAGAGAGGAAATGTAGTTTATATAATAGGTGAGTCTGGGGTTGGGAAGACAGCAATGGCTAGAGCCTTAGCATGTGCGTTTTTAAAATACCATGAAAAATCAAGCGTTTTTATTGACAGTAGCCATATAAATAATGAGCAGTCATTAGGGGAGCAATTGTTTAAAACTGTCACTAAATCTGTAAATTTAAAAAAGGAGAAAAACTGGAGAAATTTATGGGGAATTTTAAATTTTGAAGAAGATATAGTTGAAAATTGCGGCATCAAAGTAGCCTCTCGAATCTTAGAGCATATATACAACCATTATGAGTCAGTTGTTATACTAGATGAATATGATAAAATGAAGCTAATGTGCAGGCCAGCAGATGCACCGGAGGAATACGAAGATAGAACTGCAGATGAAATTTTAAAATGTATAGCATCTAGAGGAGAGTATTATGTAGGGAATAATATAATAGACTGCAGAAAAGTTCTATTTTTTGTTACGACAAATGAAACCAAGGAACAGTTGTACGAAAAATTTGGTTATAAAGGCTCTGTTGGTGGCGGAGCTCAAAAATTAAATGTTATTGAATTTGACAATTTGGATAAGTCTTGTTGTAGAAATATTGTGGGAGATATGGTAAGTCATGTAAAGGAAAATTTGACTAGACAAACAGGGGACTATAAATTAAAGTCTGTGTGTTTTTCAAATGAGACTTTAGAGCAAATGTCGGAATATATTTTAGGAAACACAGTTAAACAAGCGCGAGCAAAATTTGATTTAGAGCAAAATATATATGCACTGTTTTGTTTTGAGTTAGAGCAGAATATAGGGAAATCATTTGAAATTATTTATACTTCTTCTGGGCAGGCAGGTAAAATAGGGGAATTCTCTAAAAGAGAACGAAGGGAAGAATGTAGTGATGGGTCCAAAGAATTTTCTAAAATTTTAGGTGTGGCATAAGAAGGTTTAAGAAGGAATTTTATTATTTTTTATAGGAAAAAGGTGAAAAAGTTTCATATTGTTTTTTCAGCATTTCAACTAATAAACTTCCCATATCTTGTTTTCGAGATGGGAAGTTTATTGTAATACGCAAATATCGTCTATTCTTCCATTTGTTTACCTAAGAAAGTTGCAGCAGTTTGGGCGAGTTTTGTGTTAGACTCTATGTTAGATTCATTTTTTGTTTCGTCAGAAGAAAGCATTATAACAGACCCAGTTACGTCGCCCGATGCAATAATCGGAAATACTAAGCCAGCTGTTTTTGTTATACCTTCAACGGGTTGGAGGGTTTTGTCTTTAGAAGAAAAAATTGAAAAATTATTTCTAGATTCAATTAAATCTTCAAGAGACTGTGTAATTCGTCGTTCAAGGAATTCTTTTTTAGGAACTCCTGCAGCAGCAACAATGTGATCTCTGTCTGATATAAGGGTAGGCATAGAAGTTGCTTTGTAAAGGACTTCTGCATATTGAGCTGCAAACTGAGACATTTCACCGACCGGTGAATATTTTTTAAAAATGACTTCTCCGTTTGCATCTGTGTAAATTTCAAGTGGATCCCCTTCTCGAATACGTAGTGTTCTTCTGATTTCTTTAGGAATAACGATTCTTCCGAGGTCGTCTATCCGTCTAACAATACCTGTAGCTTTCATACTTTACCTCCTTTTAAGAATTTTAGTAAATTATTTGTCACGTTTTAGGTGAACATAATTAGTTTTACACATATTTTCACATATATTCCTATTAATATATAAAATTTTTCTATTTAATAGGTAATGTTTAGATATTTCAAACAAAAAATCAAGAACAAACTCTATACAGAATCTGTTCCTGAAAATGTCTCTCAAAACGATCATACAAACTCAACCTAAAAATCGAGATCTTCTTCTGATCCAGCCTCTGATCCGTCTGACCCTTCACCTTCAACCTTTGGTTTCGGAAGTCTTAGTGCACTTCCACAGTAATAACAAGACTTAAGTCCAGGAATAGAAGGATTTACAATAGTAGACCTTTTGCAGTTGCCGCATATTACTTGGACCATGTTTCTTGGATCATAAGACGAAGGAGCGGGAGTTGATGCTGCTTTTTTTTTGTCCTTCTTTGCCTTTTTTTTCTTAGCCATTGCGTCAAACCAACTCCTTTATTTAAAAATTGATAACTGATTTTGGAGAAGTCAAAATAGCAAGAAGCAGAACATATAAGCCGGATTCTGTTTAAAGTAGTCATCTATCTTGGCTAGCTGTTACCAACTAGCTCGGTGCCACATTCGATGGGACTTGCCGAGCAAGCATACAATAGTCCCGAAAGTGTTGCTCCGGGTAGGGTTTACATAGATACTATGTCTCCACAATATCTGGTGAGCTCTTACCTCGCCTTTCCACCCTTACCTGATTTCTCAGGCGGTATATCTCTGTTGCACTTTCCCTAGGGTCACCCCCGGCGGCCGTTAGCCGTTACCCTGCTCTGTGGAGCCCGGACTTTCCTCACAAACAAAGCCAAAGCCTTATTATGCGCGACTACAAGATCTGCTTCAAAGAAAAGTATAACATACCCAAATAAAAACTGTCAATATCAGCTGTGACTATAGCTTAAGATAAAGATTTATTTCGATTAATTTTAATAAATTTACAGAAACTAAAACTCTATTCATCATCGTTTTTACTCAATGAGCTTAATGTGCTAGCAGCTTTACTTGCAACTATAACCGAAGAAAATCCTCCGACAAAGCCGTAAATCAACACTCCCCAACCGAGAAGCCTAAGCACAGTATCGGGGAAGTTAAAGTTAAGTTTTTTAACTTCTTTGTATTTTTTCTCAATCTCTTTGAGTGTTGATTTAAGCCCATTCACCCAATCTGTTGCACTGGCCGTGTGACAATATTTGTCATAGTAGTAATAATAGTAAATAGGTTGGTTTTGTTGTCTATAGGACTTACGGGGAATATGATAATCAATTTTTTTCTGAAAAAATTGATTGATTTTATTTAAGTTATCATGTATTTTTATTATTTCGGTATGTTTTGTACTAAAAATTGATATGTTTTCGTATAACTTAATTAAAATTTTCTCAAATTCAAAAATTTTCTCAAAGCGTTCAGAGACAGCGTCTATTGTATTGTAACTAAAAAAGTTTTGATATTTGACAGAGTTCTTGAGAGTTTTTATATAAGTTTTAGCCTGGCATATCTTTTCTGGGATTTCTTTGTATGTCTCTATAAGCTTTCTGTATTTATCATTATTTCTATGTCGTGCAATAAACACAAAAAGATTTTTACTATGTTCCATTTCTGAAATATGTTTTTGGATATCTTCAAACATTCTTTCTACCTTTCTCAGGATTTCCATAGCCTGTGAGTAACATTCGACTCTGTTAGTTTTTGCCTTGTTAAGTTGCTTTTGAACTGTGTCTTTCTTTTCGCGATATTCTTTTTGGAAGTCTTCTATCTGCTCTATAATTTTATCTATTACAGCTAACATACTTTCCCGTTTTTCGTCTATTACGCTCTCTTTCCCTGATCTTTTCTTTTTAGTTGTCTTCATATGGCCGCCTTCTTCAGCTATAATGTACTGATTTGCTTCACTTATGGCGGTCTTTTTAATTGCTTCCAGCTCACTTTTATCAAAAAATAACTTGAACAAGTTGTCAATGGAAGGTTCTTTCGACTTTCTAAGAAATTTACCAAATGTGGAGTTTAGTTGTTTTAAAGCCTTTCGGGCTATTTTTTCGCCATAAGCCGCAACCGCAACATTTTTTTCGCGCTTTGAGGACTGAAAACCGCAATCTATTAGGTAATATGATTTAGCAACAGCTTTAGCTGCCTCAGCTATTTCTCTACTTTCTTTCATTTTTTCTCTAATTTTTTCTTTAGTACTTTCCTTTTGCGTAAAAAATGCTACGCTACCAACGCTGTTTAGCAAGTAAGATTTTAGAGGGGCTTTTTTTAGACGTGAAAAGGATTTTTCAAAGTTACTAAATTCAGATTCTAAAACTTTATTTAATAGTTCTTGTTTGCTACCTCTGTTCTTGTCATTATTTGTCCATGCTTTTTTCACTTTCTCAGCCAAAACTTTAAGGTGCTTTAAGATCTTTTTTTCTTCAACTTCAGTTCTTTCTGCTTGTATCAACTTTATTACCCCCTTTTATTTGTGTGTTTAAAACAAAAATATGAAGTATAACCATACAAAATATATAACACATTACCAAATAAATTTCAAGGGTAAAAACAAACATTTTAGATAAAAATTTTAAATTTTTAATTTATATTTTTATTATAACTTTAATAAGCAAGTTGAAATATAAAATGAATATGTGTTAAAATTAACAAGAGTTCTAGGAGGGATTTTTTTGATAAGTACGAGCAAAATCAAGTTCAGACAAGAATTGAGTAATTTTAAGAAGATTGTTATTCAAAAAAAAGCATGCGTAAAAACATATGGTTGTCAGCAAAATGCTTCTGATTCAGAGATGTTAGCTGGAATGCTTGAAGATATGGGATATTTGATTACAAAAAATGAAAATGAAGCTGATGTTATAGTGATAAATACTTGTGCTGTGCGAAAACATGCAGAAAACAGAATATTTGGGAATATTGGGGCTTTAAAGGTCCTAAAAAGCAAAAAACCAGATTTGATCATTGCTGTTTGTGGCTGTATGACAGAGCAAAGTGAGGAAATTGAGAAAATAAAAAATAGTTACTCTTTTGTAGATTTAATTTTTGGAACTCATTCTCTAAGTCGTTTTCCTAAACTTTTAGAAGAAACGATTTTTGGTAAAAAAAGGATCTTTATACGTAATGACAAAAACGAGAAAATTTTGGAAGGGGTTCCTGTAAAGAGGGGAAGTAAAGTAAAAGCTTTTGTTCCAATTATGTACGGTTGTGACAATTTTTGTTCTTATTGTATAGTTCCACATGTAAGAGGGAGAGAAAGAAGCCGGAAATCTAAGGACGTAGTTAAAGAAGTAGAAAATTTACTCAAAAACGGATATAAAGAAATAATGCTTTTGGGACAAAATGTAAATTCATATGGTAAGAATTTGGAAGAAGAAATAAATTTTGCTAAACTTTTAAAAAAAATAGATGATTTCCCCGGAGAATACAGGATAAGGTTTATGAGTTCCCATCCAAAAGATGCAACTTCCGAGTTAATAGATACAATAGCTTCGAGTAAGCATATATCTAGAGGGATTCATTTACCATTTCAGTGTGGGAATAATAGAGTGCTGGGACAAATGAACAGAAAGTATACAAGAGAAAATTATCTTGATATAATTAATTACGCGAGGGAAAAAATAGAAAACTTGACTTTATCTAGCGACGTTATAGTGGGATTCCCGGGAGAAACTTATGATGAATTTAGGGAAACAATTACCCTTATAAAGGAAGTTAATTTTGTTTCACTTTTCACCTTTATATATTCCCCTAGAAAGGGAACTTACGCAGCTTCTATGGAAGATCCAGTAAAAAGAGAAGAAAAAGTAAAATGGTTGTCTGAACTCCTAAAAGTTCAAGAGCAGATCTCGTTTCAAATTTACGAAAATATGAAAGGTAAGGTTTTCAGGGTCTTAATAGAGTCGAAAAGTGAAAAAGAAAATGTGTTGCTTGCAAGAACTGATAGCAATATCACAGTAGAAATTAGTGGATCAGAAGATCTTGTTGGAAAGTTTGAAAATATAGAAATTATGAATGTATCTGGAAGAACGATAGAAGGGAAAATTGTATAAAATTTGGAGGATAAAAAATGAATTTAATAGAGCTTGCAAGACAGCTTGGAGAAGAAATACAAAATGATGAATTGTACATAAAAGTTAGAATGAATGAACAAAAACTTGAAATAGATGAAGAGTTTCAGAATTTGATGAAAGAATTTAACGAAGAAAAGATGCAAATAAACGAAGAGATGAGTAAAGACAGCCCGGATCAAAATAGAATAGATATTCTTAATAAGTCTATAGGGGAAAAGTACGAAAAAATTACAAAAAACCCGAATATGATAGCCTTTCAGGAATCACAGAAAGAATTTATGGAAGTTATAAACAAAGTAAGTTCAATAATACTAAAATCAGCTCAAGGAGAGAGTCCGTATTCTGATGGAATATTTGATAATTTAGGCTGTGAAGGAAGTTGTGATGGTTGCTCAGGGTGTAATTAAACAAGGTTAGATTTTTAGGAGGAATCAAAATGGCGGAGCATTCTCCGATGATTAAACAGTACTTAAGTATAAAAGAGCAGCACAAAGATTCGATACTTTTTTTTCGTCTAGGTGATTTTTATGAGATGTTTTTTGATGATGCAGAACTTGTGTCGAAAGAACTTGAAATAGCTTTAACTGAAAGAGGATGTGGGCAAGGAGAAAAAGCTCCAATGTGTGGAATTCCTTATCACAGCTGCGAAGCATATATAGCAAGGCTTATTTCAAAAGGGTATAAAATAGCTATGTGCGACCAAGTAGGGGATCCATCTAAAAGTAGAGGTTTGGTTGACAGAGAAGTTGTAAGAGTTATAACTCCTGGAACTGTTATAGAGCCAAACATGCTCGACGAGTCTAAAAACAACTATATTTGCTCTATTTTTGTGGAAGATAATTCGTCTGGAATTTGTTTTTGTGATGTTTCAACTGGTGAACTTAAACTTGCAGAGCTTTATGGGTCGGATATAGTACGACAAATTCAAAATGAACTTGGACGATTTTGTCCGAAAGAGGTTCTAATAGGTGGGAAAATAGCACTTTTAGATTCACTTAAGAGTTTTATGAAAGATAAGCTTTGTTGCAATGTAGAATTTCTAAATCAAGAATGTTTTGATCTTGAAGCTTCAATAGATAAGTTTAATAAACATTTTGGAGATAATAAAGTAAGAAGTGATAACATATGCAAAAAAAAGTTTGTTTTAAGGGCTATAGGCGCATTAATTTTTTATTTAGAAATGACGCAAGAAGCTGGGCTTGAGAGAATAAACAGAATAAAACTTTATAACGATTCTGAGTATATGGGGCTAGATTTAAATACAATAAGAAATTTAGAATTAGTTGAAACAATGAGAAGTAAAGATAAAAAAGGATCACTTTTATGGGTTTTAGATCAAACAAAAACAGCTATGGGTAAAAGACTTTTGAGATCTTGGGTTGAAAGGCCACTTGTAAATAGTGATAAAATAGTAAAGCGACAAGATGCTATCTCTGAAATATATAATGATGCTATTTTAAGAGACGAGCTTGCAGACATTCTCTGTGGAATTTATGATATAGAAAGATTAATGACAAGAATAACATACAGTTCAGCGAACGCAAGGGATCTAAAAGCACTTGCAAGTGTTATTCCAAGAATACCAAAACTTAAAAAGGTTATAGAAGGTAAATTGTCTACAATACTCCTATATATTTATGAAAATATAGATGATTTAGAAGATATTTTTAAGCTAATTGATGAAGCTATTGTAGACGAACCTCCGTTTTCTGTAAAAGAAGGTGGAATAATAAAAAAAGGGTATAGCGAAGAAATTGATAAAGTAAAAAATGATATGAACGGAGGGAAAGATATAATTGCCTCAATTGAGGCTAAAGAAAAAAGTAAAACAGGGATACAAAAACTTAAAGTTGGATACAATAAAATTTCGGGTTACTATATAGAAGTTACGAACTCTTATAAAAAGTTAGTTCCGGATGAATACATAAGAAAGCAAACTTTAACAAACTGTGAAAGATATACAACTAGTGAATTAAAGGAAATTGAAGGAAGAATTCTAGGAGCAAGGGAAAGAGCAGCTCAGCTTGAGTATGAAGCTTTTGAGAAAATAAGAGAAAAAGTGGCAAATAATCTCAGAAGAATAAGTAATTCAGCTAATTTAATAGCTTTAATTGATGTTTTAAGATCTCTTGCAGATGTTGCTTCTAAAAATGATTTTAAAAAGCCGAAAATAAGTCTAAATGATAAAATTTTGATTAAAGATGGAAGGCATCCTGTAATTGAAACACTTTTAATTAACGAATCTTTCGTTCCTAACGATATTGTACTTGATAATAGAGAAAATATGATTGCCATAATAACAGGTCCAAACATGGCCGGAAAGTCAACTTATATGAGGCAAGTTGCTTTAATTGTTTTAATGGCTCAGATTGGAAGTTTTGTTCCAGCGAGCTATGCTGAAATCGGAATTGTAGACAGTATATTTACAAGAATTGGTGCGTCAGACGATTTAGCTTCTGGTCAGTCTACTTTTATGGTTGAAATGAATGAAGTAGCTCAAATTGTAAAAAATGCTACAGATAAAAGTCTTCTTATACTTGATGAAATAGGGAGAGGAACTTCAACTTTTGACGGAATGAGTATAGCAAGGGCAGTGCTTGAATATGTAGCCGATAAAAGTAAACTTGGCTCAAAAACTCTTTTTGCTACACATTATCATGAATTGACATCTGTAAGTAGTATTTGTAAGGGAGTAAAAAATTACAATATAGCTGTAAAAAAAATAGGAGATAATATAACTTTTCTTAGAAAAATTGTGCCAGGGGGAGCAGATGACAGTTATGGAATACAAGTTGCCAAACTTGCTGGAATACCAGAGTGGATTATATCTAGAGCAAAGGAGGTTTTACGTGAAATAGAAAACGTAGAAAAATGTTTATCATTTGACCAGCAAAAGTCAAATGATAAACTTGATTCGAAAGAAGAAATTGATCCATATAAAAAATTTGAAAGTTATAATGAGATTTATGCAGCGCAAAAAATAGTAGAAAAGCTTAAAGAAACAGATGTAAATATGATAAATCCAATGGAAGCTATAAATATACTTTTTAGTCTTGTAAATATGGTAAAAAGTTAGGTTGGAGATTTTTAAAATGAAAAGAATAGGAATGCTTGATAAGTGTGTATCTGAAATGATTGCAGCTGGAGAAGTTGTAGAGCGTCCAGCGTCAGTTGTTAAGGAGCTTGTAGAAAATTCAATAGATGCAGGAGCGAAAAAAATAACTGTAGAGATAAAAAATGGCGGAATTTCTATGATAAAAATTTCGGATAACGGAAGTGGAATTCATAAAGATGATATAAAGATAGCTTTTTTTAGGCACTCAACTAGCAAAATTCAGAAGATATCGGATTTAAATTCAATAGAAACTTTGGGATTTAGAGGGGAAGCTTTGTGTTCAATTTCCTCTGTTTCTCGTGTTGAACTTATAACAGCTCAAGAAGGTCAGGATTTTGGGGTTAGATATCTGATTGAGGGTGGACAGGAAAAATGCTTTGAAGATGCAGGAAGGTCTCGCGGGACAACTTTTGTAGTTAGAGATCTTTTTTTCAATACACCAGCAAGATTAAAATTTCTAAAGAAAGAAAGTACAGAAGCAAGTTTAGTATCTTCAGTTGTCGAAAAAATTGCTTTATCACACCCTGAAATTGCAATTAGTTTTGTAAAGGATGGTAAAATATTAGCAAATACACCCGGAGACGGAAAAGTTTTATCGTGTGTGTATTCTATTTACGGCAGAAATATTTTTGAAAAAATGATAGAAATTGAGTATAAAGCTAAAAACGTAAGTGTAACTGGCTATATTACTAAACCTGAAGCTGCAAGACCAAATAGATTACTTCAAAATTTTTTTGTTAACCGTAGATTTGCAAAAGTAAAAATTGCAAGTCTCGCTCTGGAAGAGGCTTTTAAAGGTTTTATGATGGTAGGGAAACATCCGGCTTGTGTAATTTATATAGATATTCCTTATGCAACAGTTGATGTAAACGTTCATCCAGCTAAAATAGAAGTAAGATTTGAGAATGAAAAAGTTATATTTGAGGCTGTGTACAATGCTGTAAGAAATGCACTGAAAAATGACAGGTCAAGAAAAGAAATAAGTTTAAGTGCTGGAAAGTATTTTCATAGCGAAGAAGATACTAGGAATGAAATGAAAAAAACAGTTGATCAAAATGTAAAAAATTGTACCAAAGGTTCAGTAGAGACTTATAACGGACGAGAGGTCAAAACCAAAATTTTTGATAGTTTATGTAGACCAAATGAATCTATTTTTTCAGCTAGATTTTCAGATTTTACAAATGGCGAAGGGTTTTTAGAAAAAACTCATAAAATTTCTGTAAAAAAGCCTGATATATTCTGGAGTAGTGAGGATTTAGGAAATTTTAATGAAGAAGAGCATCAAAAAAATACGGACCAAAACAGTGATATTTTCCAAAACGAAAAGTTTAATAGTAGCGAAGAAACAAGTGTGCTAAAAAATTTTAATTTTAAAGAACATACGCTAAAAAATGATGAAGAGAACGAATTTAAAAATATTAAAGTTCAAAGTTCGGAAGATGATAAATCTAAAAAAGAAAATTTTGAGGACATTAACTTAAGTGAAGTTATAGTTAAGGAGAAGTCTAAAAAAGTATTGGGGGAAATTTTTGAGTGTTATATTGTAGTTGAAGAAGAAGATCGTATAATTTTTATAGATAAACATGCAGCACACGAGAGAATTTTATATAATAGACTCAAAGAAAACGAAAGAGAGATTACCTCGCAAGTTCTTTTAAGTGCAGTTGTGGTTTCTCTAGATAAAGAAAGTTACTATGCTGCAATAGAAAATGTAGATTTATTTTCTAAATCTGGATACCAAATAGAAGATTTTGGGAATGGATCTGTTATAGTAAGAAGCGCGCCTACTTATCTTAGTGAAGCAGAGATCGAAAGTACAGTGATTGAAATTTCTGGATATATAGTAAATAATAAAAGTGATCTTAGCACAAAATATCTTGGTTGGCTTTACCATAATGTTGCTTGCAGGTCAGCTATGAAAGCAGGAGAAAAAAGTAGTGAAGAGGAAATAAAAAGTTTGCTGGATATGCTTGAAAATAGTCCGGAAGTTGTGTACTGTCCACATGGAAGACCAGTTTATATAGAACTTAAAAAGAAGCACATAGAAAAACAGTTTGGGAGGAGCTGATAAATTTATGGGAAAAATTCCAGTTGTAGCTATTCTGGGTCCCACTGCTTGTGGAAAAACAGATCTTTCTATAAAAATAGCTAAAAAGTTTTTTGGGGAAATTATTTCAGCAGATTCTATGCAGATATATAGGGAGTTTAAAATTTGTACAGCTAAGCCGGATGAAAATCAAATGAATCAGGTAAAACATTATATGATAGATGAAATTTCTGTTGAAGAAGATTTTAGTGTTGCGGATTATATAAGAAAAGCACATTTTTTTGCTGAAAGGATAATAGAAAAAGGAAAAATTCCAATTGTTGTTGGAGGAACAGGCCTATACTTAGATTCCTTTTTAGGAAATTTATCACTGGAAGAAAAAAAATTTGATACTTGCATAAGGGAAAAATTAAATGATAGGGCAAAATCTGATAAAGAAGGACTTTTTAAAGATTTGATGGATGTAGACAAAGAAAGTGCAGAGAAAATACATCCCAACGATATAAAAAGGGTTGTCAGGGCCCTAGAATTTTATTATTCTTTTGGATATCCTATTTCGCTTCAAGTTAAAAGATCTAAAGAAAACGAGTCGCCTTATAATGCTACGTTTATAGGGATAAATTTTTTAGATAGAAATCTTTTACATAAGGCAATTGAAGATCGGGTAGATAACATGGTAGAAAAAGGTCTCATTGATGAAGTTTCCTATGTTTCTCATTTGAATGTTAGTAAAACAGCAAGTGCTTGCATAGGTTATAAAGAAATATTGCCGTATTTAGAGCAAAAATGTAGTCTCGATGAAGCGGTTTTGGATCTAAAAAAAGAAACAAAAGCTTATGCAAAGCGTCAAATTACTTGGTTTAAAAGAAACAAAAATGTAAACTGGATCTATAAAGATGAAGTTGGTTCGGATATAGTACGGGAAGCATTTAAAATATTAAAGGAGAACGGTTTTGATGAAGCTATTTAGAAAAAAATTTGCGTTATTTTTCCTGGTTTTTTTGGGAGTTTCGTATGCTTTATGTAAATCTTTTTTAAAAAATATTAATGCCATTAAGACTGAAACTGCGTGTTATTCAGTTGTAGAAGACGTTATAAAGGCGGAAGGGTTTGTAGTTAGAGACGAGATTTTAATTGAATCAGAAGGCCAAGAACAGATTATTTATAGAGTAGATGACGGAGAAAGGGTTTCAAAGGGAGGAATTATAGCGGATGTATATAACAGCGAAGCCGATGCCAAAACTTTTAGCTTACTTAAATCCATAGATGATGAAATAAAATATTTAACTGAGCTAAAGCGTACTGAAGTTTCGGAGATGAGAGAGCCAGAGACTTTAGATACTGAAATAAATAGTA
Organism: uncultured Eubacteriales bacterium; assembly: GCA_965120375.1. Classification (GTDB taxonomy): domain Bacteria; phylum Bacillota; class Clostridia; order Oscillospirales; family Acutalibacteraceae; genus CASPLG01. The sequence continues at coordinate 16,657 of CBCPMW010000008.1, forward strand.
TTATAGCCCGTATTCAAAAATATGTTCAAAAAAAAGATTTTAGCCAGATTTTAAAAAAAAGAAAAAAGTTAGCGTCTTCTATGATAGAAAAAAGAATATCTATGGGTAAATGGGAAAATTTGGATGGAAGAATAGAAACGTTGAATGAAAATAAAAAGAAAATCGAAAGTTCAGTTTTAGGGAATAGTAGACCGATTAAATCAAAAGATGCGGGTTACTTTGTAAAATATGTAGACGGATATGAAAATGCATTTTCATATAAAGATGTAAAAAATTTAAATTTTAGCAACTTGGATTTTAACAAAATTCAGCATGAAGTCAAGAAAAACTATTTAGGAAAACTTATAAATTCTGTAGATTGGTACATAATTTGTAATATTTCAGAAGAAAATAAAGAAAGAATAGAAAAAAATGTACAATATCAATTAAAAATTCCATCTATAAGCGAAGAAAGTGTACCCTGTAGCGTGCATGAAATAAAAAGTAATGGCGATGGAACAGCTTTACTTGTTATTTGTTGTAGATCAATGGGAGGTGAGATTGTAAACTTTAGGAAAGGTGAAATCAATCTCAAATTAAATGAGTATTACGGGTTCAAAATTAGAAAAAAAGCCGTTTCTTATAAACAAGTTCAGAGTAAATCGGAAAAACAGGGGAATATTCCGGGAGTTAATGTAAAATGTGGCAACTTGATTTCCTTTAGAAGAATAAATATTGTCTACTCTGACAATGAATACGTAGTAGTTTCAGATAATTTTTCAGATGATTCACCAGAAATTCCGTATCTAAAAAATGGAGATATGATAGTGGTAGAAGGTACTAATTTGTATGACGGAAAACTTATAAAATGTTAAAGAAGTCGAAAAAAGCACATTTTTGTAGAAATATTCAAAAAAACTGTCAAATTTTTTACATATAACATTAAAAAAATTATTGACAATTCAAAATTGAGAAACCATAATGTTATTATGAATGTCAGTTTTGGTGCATTCTTAGACTTGGATGTTAAAACAGGTTTATTTTTAGCAAAAGTTATTATGTAAGAGGAGATGGGGATATGGCTGGATTAGTTCAAAAGTTTAAGGAAATGTGGTCGGTTGCAGATGAAGAGTATGAGGAAGAGCTAGAACAAGAAGAAATTTCAAACGAAGCTAGAAATCTAAAAAGTTCTAGAAAAGCTCAGGATAGTAGAGTCGTAAATATTCATGAAAATAAGTTGCAGGTTGTTTTATTTAAACCGGAAAGATTTGGTGAAGATACAAGAAATATAGCTGATGAACTTTTAAAAATGCACACAATTGTTTTAAATTTAGAGGAAACTAATAAAGATTCTTCTAGGCGTATAGTTGACTTCTTAAGTGGGGTTGCTTATGCAAACGGTGGAAAGATTAAGAAAGTTGCAACAGACACTTTTGTTATTACCCCGTACAATGTAAATATTACAGGAGACGATGTTTTGGACGAACTTGAAAGTAGCGGAGTTTATTTTTAGTTGCTTACGACTTCCAATTTAACTAATTTTAAGAGTTAATTTTGAGGGGAAGTGCTACGGTCATGGTTAGTTTGGATGATATTAAAAATGTGACATTTAAAAAGGCGAATTTCGGAGGATACAAGCCGTTTGAAGTTGATACATTTATAGATAGCGTACACTCTTCTTATAAAATGCTAGAAGATGAAAATAAAAGTTTAAGGCTTAAAGTTGAAGAGTTGAATAGGAAACTTGAAAAATATCAAATGGAAGAAGGGAGTATAAGAAAAGCAATTTTAAGTGCTCAGAAGCTTGCTGATTCTTCTATCAATAGTGCTGATAACAAGTCCAAGAGTATTATACTCGATGCATCTAAAAGAGCAGATGACATGATAAGTCAAGCTAAAGATGAGGTTGAAAGGCAGAAAGAAATAGCTTGGAATCTTCGCGTTGAGTCAGAGAATTTTAGAAGATTACTTGTTGAAAAATACGAAAATCAGCTTAAAATGCTCAGGCAAAGTGTTGAAAGTGAAAAGTATTTTAGTAAAATCGAATCAGATTTAAATGAAAAAATAAAATTTAACACACAACAAGCTGAAAAGTCGGATCCGGGTTCTGACGAGCTTGACAAATCTAATATTTTTGAGGTAGAATTTAACAAGGGTGAAGCTTCGAGCCAGGAAAATTTACAAAGTCAGGGTGGAGAAGTGCTTCTTGATTCTGGTGCCTTTAAAGAGACTGATGAAGATTGCAGCTCGAGTTCAGGAATTTTTAAGGAAAGAAACACTGATTTGAGATTTGGTGAAAGATACCGTTCGACGGACAATGATTCTGAGAGGGGCATGTATTCCGGGCTTTTTAGGCGAAAAAAATAGCAGTAAAAGGGGACCAATTTGATGCCGGATTACAGTAAAACTTTGAATCTGCCTCGTACAGATTTTCCTATGAGAGCGGGCCTTTCACAGAAGGAACCGGAGACTCTAGAAGAGTGGGAGAAGGCGAGACTCTACGAGAAAGTTATGGAGAAGAATGCGGGAAAGCGGACTTATTGTCTGTTGGATGGTCCCCCGTACGCGAATGGTGACATACATCTGGGGCATGCTCTTAATAAGATTTTGAAGGATATTGTGGTCAGGTATAAGAATATGACTGGATTTCGTGCTCCATTTGTTCCAGGGTGGGACACTCATGGGTTGCCTACTGAGCTTAAGGCTAGGGCAAAAGCTGGAATCCAGAAAGCGAAGAATTTGACGGATATAGAAATTAGAAGAATGTGCAAAGAGTTTGCTTTGATGTATATAGATAACCAAAGAAATCAGTTTAAGCGATTGGGGGTTATTGGGGACTGGGAGAACCCTTACATAACTCTTCTGCCTGGGTATGAGAAAAGGCAAATTGAGATTTTTGCTAGAATGGTAAGCCAAGGTTCGATTTATCGAGGATTGAAGCCGGTTTATTGGTGTCCTAGCTGTGAGACTGCGCTTGCAGAAGCTGAAATAGAATACCAAAATGACGAGTGTAGATCGATATATGTAAAATTTAAAGTTTCAAATGATAATGGAAAATTTTTGGATTTTGGTATTGATTGCAAGAAACTTTATTTTGTTATTTGGACGACTACAGCGTGGACTTTACCGGGGAATGTTGCCATTTGTCTCGGGAAGGATTATGACTATGCGATTGTGAAATCGGGCTCTGAGTTTTATATTATAGCAGACGATTTGGTCAAAAGTGCGATGGAGGCTGCGTCGATTAAATATTATGAGATTTGTGGGAAGATAAAGGGAAGCAGTCTTGAAAATATAGAAGTCTATCATCCGTTTTTGCCTAGAAAATCTCTAGTAATTTTAGGTGATCATGTTACTCTAGATAGTGGAACAGGGTGTGTACACACAGCTCCTGGACACGGTGTAGAAGATTTTGAAGTTTGTAAGAGTTATAAAGATCTTGAAGTTATTGTGCCGGTAGATTCAAAGGGGACTTTAACTGACGAAGCTGGGGAGTTTAAAGGTTTAAACACTAGAGATGCGAGTAAGGAAATTATAAAATACCTGAAAGAAAGTGGGTACCTTTTTGCGCAAAAAGATATAAACCATCAGTATCCACATTGTTGGAGATGTAAAAATCCGATTTTGTTTAGAGCGACTGAGCAGTGGTTTTGCTCAATAGATAAATTTAAAGAAAAAGCGATTTCTGAAATAAATAAAGTAAACTGGGTTCCTAAATGGGGTGGAGAGAGGATTTTTTCCATGGTAAACGATAGGAAAGATTGGTGTATTTCAAGGCAAAGAACCTGGGGTGTGCCCATACCTGTTTTTTTCTGTAAAAATTGCAATGAACCTTTGATGGAAGAAGAAGTTATAAATTACATAGCTGAAGTTTTTGGACTTAAAGGGTCTGATTCATGGTACACTGAAAGTGAGTCTAGTCTTTTACCAGAGGGGACCAGCTGTCTTAGGTGTGGCTCGGATAACTTTTATAGAGAAAAAGGGACTATGGATGTTTGGTTCGATTCAGGGGTAGCTCACGTGTCAGCTGGAAATATAAATAAAGATGTTAAATGGCCAGCGGACTTATATATCGAAGGGTCAGATCAATATAGAGGATGGTTTCAGTCATCGCTTTTGACTGCTGTAGCTGCTTTTGGAGAAGCTCCGTACAAAGCAGTTGCAACACATGGATGGGTTGTCGATGAAGAAGGGAAAAAACAGTCGAAATCTCAGGGGAATGGAGTTTCTCCTGCTAGTGTAGTTGAAGAGTACGGTGCTGATATTTTACGTTTATGGGTTGCTTCTTCTGACTACCATTCGGATGTTAGAATTTCTCATGATATACTAAAACAGCTTAGTGAGTCTTACAGAAAAATTAGAAATACGGCAAGGTATATTGTTGGAAATTTATACGATTTTGACCCAGATAAAGATATGGTTGCTTTATCGGAGCTTTGTGGTATAGACAAATGGGCCATTTTTAAGTTAAATGAGTTGATAACAAAAGTAAAAGATTCTTACGAAAAGCTTGAATTCCATAGTGTCTACCATATGATACATAAGTTTTGTATAGTAGATATGTCTAATTTTTATTTAGATATATTAAAGGATCGCTTGTATGTTTGCAAAGCTCAAGGGAAAGAGAGAAGGTCTGCTCAGACATGTATTTATTTGATAGTTGATGCTTTGGCTAGATTGTTATCTCCGATTTTACCATTTACAGCGGATGAAATATGGAAATACATGGTCCACAAAAAGTCTGAAAATTCAGATTATGTCTTGCTGAACGAGATGCCTTTTGAGATATCTGTTTCTTTAGAAGAAGATTTTGCTAAAAATTGGGATTATATTTACAGGTTGCAAAGTGAAGTTAAAAAGATACTAGAAAACGCTAGAAAAGGAAAAGTTATAGGTTCTTCTCTTGAAGCAAGAGTGGATATTTTTTGTAATGAAAAGGATTTTAGCTTCCTAGAAAGTATAAAAGACACATTAAAAACTGTTTTGATTGTATCTGAAGTTGAGATTTTTGAAAGTGGAGAAGGCGAAGTTGAGGTAGAAGGGTTTTCCGGGGTTACTGCTAAAGTAAGTCGTGCTAATGGATCTAAGTGTGAAAGGTGCTGGAGTTATAGCAAGACTGTGGGTTTAGACTCAGGGAAATCTGGGTTATGTGAGAGATGCCGGGAGATTTTAAAATAAAGCTTGGAATATATCCAGTGGCGTGTCAGTGCGATGCGCCACTGGAAGCATGTTTGGAGATGATTTTATAAAAAAGAGACTTTCCTGTTTTTTTTATCCGCTGCTAGTAGCCCTAGTAGATTTAAGCATTAAATTTTTAGTTCTGACTAAGCTGAAATATGAGGACAGAATCAGAATTTTTGGAAATTTGATAGAAATATCTTACGTAGAAAATGAAGGAGCAGCTTTCGGGATTTTTAACCAAAATAAATACTTTTTGATTTTAACTACAATAGTTTTCATTATTATTTACTTTTGTATAATTCTAAAAAAACGAGATTATAATCGGACTTTCCTGTTTTCATCATATTTTATAATCGGGGGAGGAATTGGGAATTTAATAAATAGATTAATTACAGGATGTGTTATTGACTACATAAAGATCTTTCCTATAACTTATTTTTGTAATTTTGCTGACTATTGCATAACTTTGGGGACTATAGGTTTGATTATCTATACATTTTTTATAAGAAGTGATCACAAATCCAATTCAAGGGGAGAAAAATGCAACTTTTTGATATAGTGGTTAAAGATTTAGAATCGGGAGAAAGAATTGATAAAGTGATATGTCTCTATTTACCTGAATATACACGTTCATCTGTCCAAAAGTTGATTGAAGGTGGTTTTATCAAGGTAGATAAAGAGATAAAAGATAAAAATTATAAAGTTAAAGAAGGTCAGGTTATCTCTGTATATATACCTGATTTAGAGGGACTGAACTTGAAACCAGAAAATATTCCCCTTGATATAAGATATGAAGATCAAGATCTTTTAGTTGTGAACAAAAAAAAAGGAATGGTAGTACATCCTGCTCCTGGGCATAACAGTGGAACACTTGTAAATGCTTTGCTTTATCACTGTAAAGATTCGTTATCTGGTATAAATGGCGTTGCAAGACCGGGAATAGTACATAGAATAGACAAAGATACAAGTGGACTTTTGATAGTAGCAAAAAATGATTTTTCTCATAAAATAATATCTAAGCAGATAAAACAACACAGCTTTAAAAGGGAATATAGGGCAATTGTACATGGAAATTTAAAACATAATGAAGGTATAATTGAATTAAATATTGGAAGACACCCCAAAAATAGAAAAAAAATGGCGGTAACAGAAAAAAATTCAAAAATTGCAATAACTCATTTTAAAGTTGAAGAAATGTACAAAGATTTTACGGATTTAAAACTTAGTCTAAAAACAGGAAGAACACATCAAATAAGAGTTCATATGGCGCACATTGGGCATCCAGTAGTAGGAGATAAAGTTTACGGTCGTAAGAGTGAATTTAAATTTTTTTCTGGGCAGTGTTTGCATGCTAAGACTATAGGATTTTTACATCCAAGAAGTGGAAAGTATATAGAAATAATCAGCGAATTACCTAAATATTTTTCAGATTTAATTTATATATTGAAATTAAGATAAAAATATAGTATAATATGATATGTTTAGTATTTCTATTTCATATTTTTATATGAAAATTATCTAAAAATAGCAACTTCGGGTCTTTGATAAGTTTTTTGATAGATGTCTGTATGCTTTTTATACTTGATTTATAAATAAGATTTATAAAATCATTTAGAATTCAGAGTAAGTTTTGCTAATTTGCAGGGAATATATTTTTATTTATTAGAAATATTAAATTGTATAGAAAAAAGAAAGAGGATTTTAGTCGAAGTTTTATACAGAAAGGGAGGAAATTGTTGTGGGAAAAGATAAATTTAACAAAGATGAAATGCCTTTTAATAACAGAGAGCTTAGCTGGATTGGTTTTAATGAAAGAGTGCTTGATGAAGCTATGAATGAAAGTAACCCTATAATGGAACGAGCACATTTTTTGTCTATTACGGCATCTAATCTTGATGAATTTTTTATGGTGAGAGTAGCTGGAGTAATGGATAAAAAAATTGATAAACCTAAAAATAAAGACGTTTCTGGGTTTAAACCAAAAAAACTTTTGAATGCACTTACAATTAAAATACATAAATTTTACGATAAGCAGTATGACTGCTTTTTTAATCAAATAGTGCCTTCCTTTGAGGAAAACGATATACATTTTTTAAAATGGGATCAATTGAGTTTAGAGCAGATGGATTATGTAGAACAATATTTTGAAAAGACTATATTTCCAGTTTTGACTCCCATGGCTGTCGATACAGGTAGACCGTTTCCATTTTTATCAAACAGAAGTCTTAATATTGCTGTAGAACTTAGAAAAGATAATGATTTATTATTTGGAATAGTGCAAGTTCCGTCGATATTACCAAGATATTGCTTGATTCCAAGTATGTCGGGAAAAACATATATGTTTCTAGAAGATATAATTACTGGGAAGCTTCCAAGACTTTTTGAATTTTATAATGTACATTCGAGCTGTACATTTAGGATAACTAGAGATTCTGATTTAGAGATAAATTCAGAAGCTAAAAATCTATTAACTGAGGTAGAAAACTCTATAAAAATGAGAGTACGTGGGGATGTAGTAAGACTAGAAATAGGAAATCGAAAAAATAAAGACATAAAAAAGTTTTTGGTAAGCACATTAAATGTCGGGAAAAAAGAGATATACGAGGTAGACGGGCCGATAGATCTAAGTTTTCTTGCAAAATTTTATAGTGAACAAGATGAAAAAAAATTAAAATTTAAACCATTAGAACAAGTAAATCCTCCGTATGATTTTGTTGGTTGTAACGATATATTTCAAGCAATAAGAGAAAAAGATAGAATGGTTTGTCACCCATTTGAAAGTTTTGATTGGGTTACTAAATTTGTGGAATCCGCTGCAGAAGATAAAAATGTTCTGGCCATTAAACAAGTTCTTTATAGGGTAAGTGGTAATTCCCCTATTATTGATGCTTTAATAAGGGCTGCAGAAAATGGAAAACAAGTTACTGTTTTAGTTGAACTTAGAGCGAGATTTGATGAAGAAAATAATATAAGCTGGGCAAAAAAATTAGAAAAAGCAGGATGTCATGTAATATATGGACTTGCGGATTTAAAAACTCACTGTAAAGTTATATTAGTTGTAAGAAAAGAAGACAATTGTATCAGGCGCTATATTCACATGGGAACTGGGAATTATAACGATAAAACGGCTAAAATTTACACTGATGTTGGTGTGTTTACATGTAAGAATGAATACGGTTCTGATGCGTCTTTGCTTTTTAATTCTATAACTGGATATTTTAGTAATGCAAAATATCAAAAAATGATAGTAGCTCCAAGATATATGAGGGAATTTTTTGAAAAAATGATAAAAAATGAAACTAAAAATGCAAGTAAAGGAATTAAAAGTAGAATCATTATTAAGGTCAATTCTCTAGTTGACAAAAAACTTATAAAAGAACTTTATAGGGCGTCTAACGCAGGAGTTAAAATACAACTTATAGTGCGCGGAGTTTGTTCTTTAGTTCCGGGGCTTAGGGGTTATAGCGAAAATATAAAAGTTAGGAGTATAGTCGGAAGATTTTTGGAACACAGTAGAATATTTTATTTTGAAAATGCAGGAAAACCTAAAATATATATGGGAAGCGCCGATCTTATGCCACGTAACTTAGACAGAAGAGTGGAAGTTGTTTTCCCGATTGATTCCCATGATCTAAGAAAGAGAACTGTTAAAATTATAAATATGCTTCTTAAAGATACAAGGAATGCAAAAATGCAAGACAAAAAAGGTTTTTACCACTCTGTAAAAAAGAACGGAAAAAACGCATTTGACAGTCAAGCAAAGCTTTTTGAACTTTTTGAACCTAAAAGTAAGAGCGAAGAGCGTTTTGGAAATAATGTAACGACATTTAAATTACTAAATAGAAAAGATTTGGAAGGGGTTTTGTAAGTCTTTTTTAAATTTTTTCATTTCCCAACAAAACCCCTTTTCATATAAAAAATTAAAATTTTGTTGTTTAATTGTACCTAAGGGTTAATCTAACCTATTCCCCAGTCGGTGTTTTGAAGAAGAATGTCTGCTTTTGGGTTTTTACTAACTTTTGGATATACTTTTGTCATAAATTCATCAATCAAAGCGCGATTAGGTTTTTGTTTTGTGGTGTTTGGGGTAAAAACATTTAAACTAAAATATTCAAAATGTTTGTTTGCAATCTGGATATCATTTTCAATATCACAAATTTTTTGACCTTCTAGTCCGACCATTAAACTTACTCCACAGTAATATTTTGCAATATATTCAGGTTTTAAGTCTTGTGGAATACCTTTTTTCCACTTTTCACGAAGCTGTGGGTTAAAAGATTCAATACCAATTCTAAATTTTAAATTTATTTTGGGAAATAATTCCCTAAATTTGTCAAATTGTGTTCGGAAATTCCATCTAGCTTCAAACCATATTGTATGTATATTCCTTTGTAGTACTTTTTTATAAAGATATAAAATTGTTTCTTTGTCAATTTCCATTGCAGAACCAGAGTTGCTTACGTCCAAAATACCGAATTTTCCTGTTAAACAATCTATTGCATTTTTATTAATTTCAAATGGATTTTCACTTGTATCTAAATAATAATCGCAAAAAATGCACTGTTTCCAGATGCATCCTTTCCCTTGAATTAAAATTGATTCACGTGGCATTTTTGTAGTTATTTCAGAGTATCTTACAAGATCGCTTTGCATTATTTTATCGTATCTCCCAATAATTTAATTTTAGCTAAACCTTAAAAATATTATCATAAACTGTTTTTAATTTCAAGATTTACCTAAAAACTTTTCTTATTTATCAAAAAAGTGCAAATTTAGAATTAAGCTGGGACTCAATAAATATCAATCTATTATATTTACAAATTCTTTCACCTCTGGCAGGAGCACCAGCTTTTATTTGAAAAGAATTTGTTGCGACGGCAATATCAGAAATAGAAGTGTCGTCAGTTTCGCCACTTCTATGAGAAATGATGGTAGAATACCCATTTTTTTGGGCAAATCTAACAGTATCTAAAGTTTCAGAAAGTGTACCTATTTGATTTGGTTTTATTAAAACTGCATTTCCACTTTCTAAATTTATACCTTTTTTTAAACGGTTTATGTTCGTTACAAATAAATCATCGCCAACAATTTGAATTTTATTGTTTGTTTTTTTTCTAAATTTTGCAAAATTTAGAAAATCATCTTCTGAAAATGGATCTTCAATAGAAAAAATAGGATAATTTTTTATCAAGTTTTCATAGTAATAAAAAAGTTCATCTACACTAACAGGTCTATTTTCTTTAGGAAAAATATAATTATTTTTATTTTTTGCCCATTCTGAGGCGGCAATATCCAGACAAATAAATACATCATGTCCTGGCCTGTAACCAGCTTTTTCTATTGACTGAACAATCAAATCGAGAGCCTGGCTATCTTTTTCTAAATTAGGAGCAAAACCTCCCTCATCTCCAACAGCAGTAGAAAGGTTTTTAGATTTTAATATATCTTTTAAACTGTAATAAATTTCTGTTCCAATTTTCATAGCATCTAAAAATGAATGTGCCCCGGATGGAAATATCATAAATTCTTGAATTTCCACGTTGTTATCAGCATGTGCTCCACCATTTAATATATTCATCATCGGAATAGGTAAAGTGTTTGCATTTATTCCGCCTATGTACCTATAAAGTTCTAAATTTAGGGATTTTGCCGCAGCTTTTGCACAAGCAAGCGAGACAGAAAGTATAGCATTTGCGCCAAGTCGGCTTTTGTTTTGAGTTGCATCTTCATCTGTCATTTTTTTGTCTATTTCTGTTTGATTGAAAACAGATATACCTTCAAGCAATTGATTTATTACAGTATTTACATTATTTATTGCGTTTTTTACGCCTTTTCCATTGTACTCATTTTTCCCATTGTCCCTTAGTTCTACTGCTTCATATTTTCCAGTAGATGCTCCAGATGGAACTGAGGCATAAGCGAAAACTCCAGATTCTAAAATTACTTTTGTACATATAGTCGGTATCCCTCTAGAATCTAAAATTTGATGTGCCTCAATTTTTTTTATTTTCATAAAGATAAACCTACCTTTTTAAATTAAAAATCTAAAAATGCAAAAATTATATAAAAATAAATATGCAAGGAACGAGTAATAAAATCATTAATTAAAATCTTTTATTTTTGAGCGAAGGTCAGATTCAATTAGCTCTATTAAAGCTTTAGAATAATTTTTATTTTTTCCATTTGTCATAATATAAACTTTGAGTTTAGGTTCAGTTCCTGATGGTCTTATTATTATTTGACTGTCTTCGTCTAAAGTAAACTCTACAATGTCAAGTTTTGGAAAGTTTAAAAAAGACTTTTGCTTATTAATTAAATTAAGTGAAATTGAGTTTTGGTAGTCGTTTATTGATGCAATCTTTTTATTTCCAATTGAGTTGAAATCAGGTGGATTTCGGAAATTTTGCATAATTGACTCTATTTTTTTAGATCCTGTAACGCCACTAAACTCAAAAGAAATAGTTTTTTCCAAGTAAAATCCGTATTTTTCATATAATTTTTCAAGGACATCTATTAATGTATGTGAAATATTTTTGTAAAAAGATGCCATTTCACAAATTAAAAGTGCAGAAGAGACTGCATCTTTATCCCTGGCATATGTTCCAGTAAGATAGCCATTACTTTCTTCAAATCCAAAAATAAAAGATTTTACTTGATCAATTTTTTCTAAATTTTCTATCTTTTCACCAATATTTTTAAATCCAGTTGGAACACAAAGAACATTGCAATTATAATCAGAAGCAATTTTATCAATCATTTTACTGCTAACCAAAGTTCTAATTGCAACAGATTTTTCTGGGAGAACACTTTTTTCCTTTTTTTGCGAAACTATATAGTAAAATAGCAGTATACCGATTTGATTCCCAGTTAACATTTGGTATTTTCCATTATGAAAAACCATTATACCGATTCTATCACTATCTGGATCAGTAGCAATTATTATATCTGAGGAATTCTTTTTAGCTTCTTTTGAAGCAAGATCAAATGTTTGTAAAATCTCAGGATTTGGATATTTACATGTAGGGAAATTACCATCAGGATTTTCTTGAAGTTTTACAATATTCAGATTTTTAACACCTGACAATGATAAAACATCTTTTACAAAGTCTCGTCCAGCCCCATTTAAAGGAGTGTACGTAACGTTAATAGGACAATTTACTAAAGCTTCTTTATTTATAGATTGGTCCAAGACCTGTTTTTTATAATCTAGGTAAATTCCATCTTCAATAAATTTGATGTTTCCTTTTTTTAATTCATTTTCAAAATCTGAAATTTTTATATCATCAAATATATCAACTTTTTTTATATATTCGTACACTTTTTCAGTAGTTTCAGTCGGCATCTGAGTTCCGTTTTCATTATAACACTTATATCCGTTATATTCAGCTGGATTATGACTTGCTGTGATCATTATTCCGCAGGTGCATTCTAAATTTCTGGTAGCAAAAGATAAAAATGGAGTGGGAGCAAGTTTTTTAGTTATAAAAACCTTAATCTTGTTTGCAGCTAGAACCTTTGCAGTTTCTCTAGCAAACAGTTCAGAATTTATCCTTGAATCGAATGAAATGCAAACAGAAGCAGAAGAACTTTTGTCTAAAATATAATTTGATAATCCCTGAGTAGCTTTTCTTATTGTGTAAATATTCAGCATATTTGTACCAATTCCCATAATTCCTCTAAGACCTGCTGTACCGAATTTAAGGTCCGATGAAAATCGATCAAAAATTTCAGATTCATTTGATTTTAACTTTTCAAGTTCAGACTTAACTTCCGTATTTTTAGAAAAATAATTTAACCAGTAATTAAAAATTTTTTTACATTTCATAAAATATTAAGACCGCCTTTTAAAGTATTTTACCCTAAAGAATTATAAATAATTTTTGTTTGTAATTCAATAATAGATAAATTGAATAATAAAATTAAAATTTATACCAAAATAATATTGACATTGCATAAAATAAATGGTAAAATTTCCATGTAGGGGTTTTTACATGTGTATGGAAGGAGGAGTTTTGTATGAATAAAAGATGGATAATTAAGACTTTAGTTTTGGCAGTTATTACAATACCATTGTTTTGGTTTGAAGATATAGATGTTTCTGCAAGGTCTGTGGTTAATAGTAACATAGAGTATGAATTGGATGATGATACTCTGACTGCGACTTTGTCAGATGGTAAAAATTCAGAGTTAAATTTTGAAGTTCCAAGTGAGATTACGGATAAAAAGAAAGTTTACACAGTTAGATGTATAGGTGAGAAGGCGTTTTATGGGTCAAACATTGAAGGGGTTATTTTACCTGATAGTGTGGAAATAATTGAAGCGGATGCATTTGCGTTTTGTAGCAATTTAAAGGCTATAAGTTTAGGTGAAAATCTTAAAAAAATTGATGATGAAGCGTTTTTCTGGTCAGGTTTGAATTCCATAAAGGTCCCAGATCATGTTTCGTATATTGGGGATAATGTTTTTGGCAAATGTACAAAGCTAGTTTCAGCTGAAGTTTTAGGAGGCAGTAATTACATGGGTGAGAGCCTTTTTGAAGGTTGCGTGCTTTTGTCTAGTGTAGTTTTGCCGGAAAGTTTAATTGAGATACCAGATAAAATGTTTTATGGGTGTGAAAAATTATCTGAAATAGATATTCCAAATACAGTAGAGTTAATTGGTGAAAGTGCTTTTGGACACTGTATTTTTTCAAAGCTATCTTTACCAGAAAACTTGAAAATAATTGAAAAAAATGCTTTTGAGTATTGTAGTGAAATTAGTTATATATATTTACCAGATAGTGTAACTACCGTGGGGGACTACGCTTTCGCTAGATGTGAAAATCTTACCTGTATAGAAATTCCAGTTGCGTTACAAAGTATTGGGTACCATGCATTTGGTGGTGGCGAGTCGGATGAGTTAACTAGATTAAAAAAAGTTATATGCGTAAAGAACAGTCTTGTAGACAAAACTAAACCTTTTTTCTTCTGGACTCAATACGGGATCACGTACCCCGAATTTTTCTATAAAGTTTCGGGAGATTCAGTTTCAGGTTCGATATTTGGTCAATATTCTTTGATGGCGTATGTTGGTGTTGCTGTGATACTGATCGCTGCATTTTTAGTGGTCGTATTAATATTTAAAAAGAACAGATCAGATGACAGTGTTGATATGTAAATATACTAAATTAAGTGGAAGGGTGGATTTAGGCTTTGAACTACGCAACAATAACTTTTTTCGATATGTTTTTTAAACTTTTAATATTTACCTTTACTGCACATGCCAGCTTTAAAAATAGAAAAACTCTGTTTTTAAAGATACTGGCGTGTGCTTTGGGTTGTTTTTTTCTAGCAAGTTTGTATGACTTTTGTTACTTTTTTTGTCTAAACATTAAGCCACTAAAATTTACAATAGGCAGACTTGGAGAATTTGGAGGAGTGTTCTTTTTATTTTCCTCTTACTATGGCGCAATGAATAGAATAGGAGATGATAAACGAAAAGATTTAGTGAAATTTAAAGCAATATCTTTTCTTTTAGCTTTGTTAAATGTCTTTACCTGTTTAATTCTAAAATTGTATATAGCAAATGTTAGCAACTATTCACTTATTTTTTCATTTTGTTCTTCTGCAGTTTTGTATTTTGCGTTTAAAAATTTAATTTTACCGGATATAAGTGGAGGAATACTCGATTCTATCAGAGCTTATAATTTTTTCATAGTTATTTTTTGTTTTGCTCAAAGCTTACATGGGATACTCATGGTATTCTGGTTGGAAGCAGCGATATTTTTCAAAATTATAATATGTTTATGTGAATTGTTTGCAGCTAAATTTGCTTGTGAAGGGGTGAAAAAATGGTTTATATAATTTTTGCATCTGTTGCTCTACCACTTGTACTACTTTTGATTATGGCTAAAGGAAAGCAGCGAAATATGATTGGATTTATTGTAATTGGAATAATATGCGCTATCTTATCCTTTGAGATAAACAGTCTGACAAAATATATTTATAATGTCAACGAGTTTGATTTCAGAGTGTTTGTTTCCCCTATAACAGAAGAAGTAATAAAATTTATACCAATTTTATTTTTTGCAATCCTTGTTTCCAGGAGAAGAGATATAATAATGCAGTTTTCTATGGCTTTGGGAATAGGATTCGCAATACTTGAAAACATATATCTCTTAGTTGTAAACGCTGAGTTTGTAAATATATTCTGGGCACTTATGAGAGGACTTTCAACCGGGCTTATGCACGGCATGACCACAGTTGCAGTAAGTTACGGTATAAGTTTTATTAAGAAAAAAAAGCTTTTTTATACAGGGATTTTAGGGCTTTTATGTCTAGCTTTCACTTACCACGGTATATACAATTTGTTAGTAGAATCTGGGTACGGATATATTGGCTTTATGCTTCCTATTTTTACTTATATTTTCATGCTAAACACTATAAAAAAGGTACCTGTACATTAATGCACCGCATTTTCGGAAAATTGATTTTGATGAAGGTTATAATAAAACCCTTTATTTTCAAGCAAAGCGGAGTGATTGCCTATTTCCACTATTTTACCGTGATTTATCACGACTATTTTATCAGCGTTTTCTATTGTAGATAGCCTGTGGGCGACAATTATGCTAGTTTTTCCTTGCATAAGTTTGTTGAAAGCGTCTTGGACTTTAAGCTCAGTTCTAGTGTCAATGTTACTTGTTGCTTCATCCAAAAGTAGAATTTTAGGTTTTATTAGCATAGTTCGTGCAATTGATAAAAGCTGTTTTTGTCCTTGAGAAATGCTGCAACCGTTTTCATAGAGTATAGTATCATATCCATCTTCCAGTTTTTTTATAAAGTTGTGGGCATTTGCAAGTTTAGATGCACTTATTATTTCATCAAGCGAAGCATCTGGTTTTCCGTACGCTATATTATCTCGAACTGATGCATTATAAAGCCATGTATCTTGTAAAATCATACCAAATAAACTTCTTAAATCCTTAAGATCAAAAGCGTCTATATTAACACCATCAATTTTTATGTTTCCCATACTTGGAGAATAAAAACGCATAAGAAGGTTAATTATGGTTGACTTTCCACACCCAGTTGGACCGACTAAAGCGATTCTTTCTCCGGGATTTATATTTAAATTGAAATCACTTATTACAGGTTTTCCTGGTATATATGAGAAGAACAAATTTTCTATTTCTATCTTACCTTTACAATCAGGAAGTGTTTCATTTCCACTAGATTCATGACTTTCTGAGACTAAATGTATAAATTCTAAATATCTGTTTGTTGACGCAACTGCTTCTTGGATTTGTGTAATAACACTCATTATGTCGGTGAAAGGACGAGTATACTGGGCAACATAAATTAATATTGAGGATATACCCCCTATGGTTATACTACCTGATTTAAGTAGTCTATAAACGCTAGCAGTACCTACAGATGCATAAATTATTAGTGATATAAATCTAATAGAAGGATTTGCAGTTGACGATAAAAATTGCGATTTAACTCCACATTTATGCATTTTTTCATTTATTTTTTTAAACTTTTCTATAGCCGTGTCTTGAAAATTGAAAGCATTAACTACAATTTGATTTGATATCATTTCTTCTGAAAGACTTATAAGCCTACCTTGTGCGTTTGCGTATTCTCTAAAACTTTTGTATGAATATTTTGTAACAAACCATGAAATAAATACAATAAGAGGAGTTAAAAGTAAAACTAGAAACATTATTTGGGTGCTTATTAGTCCTAAAAGAATTATTGAACCGAGTACTACTGTAATACCGGGAAACACTTGAGTTAAAAATTGAAAAATACCATCACCTATCATCTCGAGATCATTTATGGTACGGCTGACTATTTCTCCATGTGGAGTGGAATCAATATTATTTAGCGTCGTAGAATTAACATTTCTAAATATTTTTTCTCTTAAAAGTGTTTCAGTTTTATACGCAAGTAAACCACTATAAAATGCAGATAAAAAACGCGAAACAGTTCCTACAACTGTAAAAATTGCAATTATTAATAGATTAAAAAATATATCATCAAATTGAACTTCGCCTGGGTACAAGGCAAAGTCTAAAGTTTTTCCAATTAAACCTGAGATAATAAGAGCAGCACTTGTAGCTATAATTTCAGATGCAATAGCAGTAGACAAGCAAAAAGGGAAAAGCTTTATTTTATTTACTATATATTTTATAGCATTATTTTTCATCCCAAAACCTCCATTTAACCTATTTGAGATTTATAAATTTCCTGATAAAGAGAACTATTTTCAAGGAGAGACCTATGGGTTCCTATTCCTTCAATAGTTCCGTTCTCCATAACTATTATTTTGTCAGCATTCACTATATTGATAAATTTTTGTGAAATTATAATTTTAGTTATTCCTTTTATTGAATTTAAGGAAGCTTGAAGTTTTGAACTTGTCTGTGCATCTAAAGCGCTCATACAATCATCAAGAATTAAAATATCAGGAATGCTAACTAAAGCTCTGGCGATAGTTAATCTTTGTCTTTGTCCACCGGAAAAATTTTTTCCTCCTCGTTCAACAAATGATTTTATTCCATCTGGTTTAGAATTCACAAAGTCGATTGAATGAGAAAGTCTTAAAGCCTGATAAATGTCACTATCCTGTATTTTATTATTTCCCATGCGCAAATTTTCCTCTATAGTTCCGGAAAAAAGTACAGCAGATTGTGGTACAACTTTTATTTTTTCCCTAAGAAAATTCACATCATACGAGTTTATATTTTTCTGATCTATCAAAATATTTCCACTCGACGGAATATAAAAACGGAGTAAAAGATTCAAAATTGTAGTTTTTCCAGAACCTGTACTTCCGATTATTCCTAAAGTTTCTCCACTTTTTAGTGAAAAATTTATATTTTGAAGTTCACTTTCGCCGTGCACGTTATAAGAAAAACTAACGTTTTTGAATTCAATTTTCGCATTTTCTGATGAAACATCAGAAAAATTTAAATTTTTAGATATATCATAAAAACTATCTTCAGGTTGAATGTTTAGTATGTACAAAACTCTTTTATATGAAGCCCAAGCCTTTGTAAGAAGATTGATCAAAGATGAGGCTAAAAATACAGCAAAAAGTATCTGAGTTACGTAACTGATTAAAGCTGTAATTTTGCCAGGTTCTAATTGACCAATATCTATTCTTTTTGCACCAATCCATATCACTGCCATTATAGATACATTTACAATAAAATATGCAGCAGGCGGCATTAAAGAAAAAACTTTTAAAGCATCAATCCCTTTGTTTACATAGTCTACAGTTGCGTCATTAAATCGTTTTATCTCACTATTTTGTCTAGAAAAAGCTCTTATGACCCGTGCACCATCTAAATTTTCTTTACACAAAGATGAGATTTTGTCGAGTTTGTATCGTGACTGAGTGAAAATCATTGTCGATCTTAAAGTGATTAAAATTAATATAATGCTTATACTAGGGGCGATTATAAAATATATAGTAGATAATTTTTTATCTACTATATACGACATAACAAGTGCACCACAGATAACAAACGGGACACGCATTCCGACTCTTACAGTCATGGCAATTGCATTTTGAATGTTTTGTATATCAGATGTTATTCTTGTCACTATAGAAGCAGTTCCGATTTTGTCTATTTGATAGCACTCTAGAAAATTTATCTTCTCGTACATAATTTCTCTCATCTGTGCCCCAATCCCTTGGGAAGCTCTGGCAGCCATATATTGCCCCATTATTGCACTTATGTACCCTAAAATAGCTAAAACAACTATAACATATCCCATTTTTAAAATGTAGGAAGTATCTTGACTTTTAACGCCGTAGTCTATTATGCTAGCCATAATCATAGGAATAATAAGCTCAAATATCGACTCTATAAGCTTAAAAACTGGGCCTAAAATTATGTCTATTCTATGATTTTTAAAAAAATAAAGCATGTTCATGAGTTTTCTCCTAAAAATTTTCTCGCATAATGTTATAAAAGTTAAATTACATTCTACCACAAAATGTTTTTTATTCAAAATCTAAACGACTTTACAAAAAACAAATAACAATATGCATATTGACATAATTATAACTAAAATATATAATATATTCAAGAACATTCTTTATTTTTTGATAATTTTTAATGAAAAGGGGTTGTGTTTTATGTCATTGTTGAGTGCGGTTACTAGCATTGCCAGTAGTGCTGTTAGTGGTTTGTTTAGTAGTGGGAATGATTATTATACCGAAACTGGGACAAATCAATATACAACGAAGAGGAGAACCAGTGTTCTATATGATTATAGTCCTGTTCAAAAAGCTGTTTTTTATGTTGCTACTAACAAAGGAACTGCTCTAAATCCCGATCTTGAAGTTGAAGATATTTTGTATGTTCAGGTTAACCCGTCTAACTTGTCAGTTTCTGCTGACGGCGCTAGAAGAATTACAAGACCGACAAAACCAACTGAACGAGCGACCGAAAGCCCAGACAATGAAAAGGAATTTGGGCTTGAAGATTTTACTGTAAATTTAAAATTCGATCTTTATGACGAGTTTTCAGTTGCGACTAACGACGGGATGTCAACCGGGATGTTTGGATCAAATGACAAGGATTTAAGCAGCAGAAAGGCAACAAGTATGCAGTGCTTCATTGATTTAGTCAGAACTCGCGACAAGTATGTTTATTTTAAATGGGGACCGTTTGAGAGGTTCGGAGTTATGGTTAAAGCGGAGTTTACTTATACAGCGTTTTCTTGTTTTGGTCATCCGCTGAAGGCTGAAGGGAGTGTCACTATCAGAGAGACTTGGTGGACGATCGACAGTTCTGGTGTTGTGAACCGTTATCCGGACGTACAAGACGGATCTGGCTCACTCTTCTCAAAGGCGAGCTCGAACGACACAATTGATAGTGCCGGTACAACAGCTGAACTTGCACTCAGAGAGCTTTTAAGCTAGGTCAAAGTTTTAAGGAGAATTCTAGCAAAAAATAAAAATTTCGAAAGGAGGGAACCAAAGTGGGAGACGAATTTACGGATATTAAGCCGGAGGACGAAGAAGTTCCTGGTTTTGAAACAGATCCGGGGAGTGCTTTAGGGAAAGACTTAGGAAATATTCTGAAAAAAAGCGGCCACAGAGATTATTACCCAATTAGTGAAGGTAATCTTCCATATATTCAGGCTTGTGCCTATTTCTTCACACACGATGGGAATAAAGAACGACGCGGTGATAGCGGTAAGATTAAAGCTCTCGACGCGTATATGGGAAAAATAGGATCTAGTCTTGCTGGAAAAACAGATGAGAACATTGATGCAAGTAAGGATAACTATGCTAAATGTGCGGAAATATCCTGTACCGTTGTTACGTACGTAAACGATATAGCGAAAAACAGTGGACACGACGGTAAAGACGGATTTGAGAAGGCGCTTAAAGAGGTTTGGCCAAAAGATGAAAAAAAAATGCCAGGGGTCCCTGCGGGATTTATCGGGAAGTTTAAAGGCGGCAAAGGGGGCGAAAAAGGTAAATCGGGAAGCTACGACCCAGAAGAAGATAAAGGCCAGATCGTACAAGACGTGCGAAAAGGTGCCCAAAGTGAAATTGGGCAGCTTCTTGCGAATTGGAACGAAGTTGACGCTAAAGCAAATGATAACACGATAACTGGAAGAGTTGACCATTTAGGTGTACGGGAACTGGGACTCAACTTTTTTCTGCAGGAGATGCCAAATGTTCTGAAAGATATAGAAACAGGAATAAAAGGTTCGCATCTTTCTGGCTTTTTTAACAG
Organism: uncultured Eubacteriales bacterium; assembly: GCA_965120375.1. Lineage (GTDB taxonomy): Bacteria > Bacillota > Clostridia > Oscillospirales > Acutalibacteraceae > CASPLG01. The sequence goes on from CBCPMW010000008.1 coordinate 37,562, forward strand.
TCACGTATACAAAACGAAGCTAACAAAAGGCCTGCAGAGGAGCGATTCTTACCTAAAAGACGCACAAACGAACCTGCAGCGAACGGACGCATATCTAAAAGAGTTTGGGGAAAGGCTCCAAGCCGGGGATGAATCACTGGAAGTAGATTCAAGTTGGCCCGGAATAAACGAAGAAGGTGAGCGAAAGCTTGTAAGGATTGACGTAGACACGTTTGACTACGCAAGTGACGCGCTCTGGGGAATAGTAGATATGTGTAAAATTGTTCTAAATACATTGTCCTATAGTGCGCAGCTCTACGGAAACTATAACACTCTCCAGCAAAAATATGAGAATCAAAGAAGTGAAACAAGGGAGTCTAATGCTAATCTCCTCAAAAGTTTAGAAGAGGACATAGGAGAAGGCGAAGGTGAAAGAACAAGAAGTGGCGGTGCAAAAAAGTCTAAGGAAGATGAGTCCTCGGAAGAAGGCGACGACGAAAATGTTTTCGAAGAAGGAGAAGAAAAAAAATCAGATAAGAAAGCAGAGAATAATTCCGGAGCTGGCGCGAAAGAAGAGAAAAAGGAAGTAGTTTACGCTCCAAAGCTCGGAGGGATTCCGGAAGAAGAGTTTCATAAGAAGCTGAACGCAGACGCCCAAAATTTAGCAAAAGCGTGTATAGTTTTACTGAGGTTAAGTGATATGGAACTTGAAGAAGGCAAAGAAAAGGGAGGGAGAAGAGGGAAGAAAAAATCCAGAAAAGGAGGAGATTTTGACGACGGCGATGATTATTCAGGAGTTAAGAGGAGAATACGTCCAGGCAATCCTGAAATGGATTTACTTGGGGAAGAGCCGCTGTATATTGCAAAGTATCGCGGAGATGCCGAAGTCTATGAACTAAATATAGATCTTCTAAAAGATATAGATAAAAATGATGATTCTCCAGAAAGAGACTTGCTTGCAGATGATGTCAAGGTTAAAGCAGGCGATCCAGAGCGAGATCTACTTGCAGATGAAATTATAGACGAAGTAGACTCTCCAGAGAGGGATCTGCTTGCAGATGAAATTATAGACGAAGTGGAATCTCCAGAGCGAGATCTACTTGCAGATGAAATTGTAGACGAAGTGAACTCTCCAGAGAGGGATCTGCTTGCAGATGAGATTGTAGACGAAGTAGACTCTCCAGAGAGGGATCTGCTTGCAGATGAAATTATAGACGAAGGCGGAATACCGGAAGGCGGGGATATTGAAAGAGACTTATTGTTAGATGATGAAAATGGTGAAGATGGGAAATCTAAAGCAGCTGCAGCAGTGAAAGTAGCTGAACTGAAATCTTTATCTGATGAAATTTCAAATAAAGGGAGTGGTGTATCTTCAGAATCTGAACTTGCAGAAGATTCAGATGGTTTAGATACAGGTTCGTTAGATGACTTTTTTGGTGAAGAAGAGTATAAGGAACTGAAAAAAAGAGGCAAGAAACCTGCAAAGATATTAGGTAAGCCTGATAAAAACTTTAACAATGTTATCGGATGGACGGCTATTCGTGGCCTTATGATAATGTTTGGAACGGCTATTTCTTCGGCTTTCGGAAGTGTAAATGAGATAGAAAATTATAGTAAAGAGGAAAAAAATGCAGCAGCTGATGTAATATTTAAAAAAGTCGCAGAATTGCTAAATAAAGACATAACAGAATTCAATATAGAGATGCACAAGATGAATGGAAAAGTAAAATCTAAAAAAGAACTGAAAGAAAGACAAATATATGTAAACAAAAAAATTACGAAAAAGTATGATGATGTAGTAAAATCTTTTGATATAATAATAAAAAATACTGAAAAAATTGTTGGAGAAAATAAAGGTTCAGTTCAAGACAATTATGAAGGTGGAGAATATGGAGATTATACAGAATCCGGAGGTTATGAAGAATATGATCTCTATAGAAATTTATCTGAAGTGCTTGTTGATCTAAAATCGTGGAGAAAAATAAATAAAAATAAGCTTTTAAGTCTTGGAAAGAAAGACCGTTTTTTCAGGGGCGATCAAGAAGCAGAACATGATCAGAGAAGCAAAAGGATTTTCATGGACATTTTTGGTGAAGTGGAAAAAGTGGGTGTGAAAGATTTCGCAAAGTGGATTTACGGTGAAAAGTATAAAATTAAAGGAAATAGTTTTTTACTTAGAAATTCTAAAGTACACGGCACAGGTAACAATTACCTAAAATTTTATAAATAATAAACTAGAATTTGAAGTTGATTGATAAAAGTATTCCCTAAATAGGATTTTGTTTGCTGTTTATGGGAATATTTTTATTATGGACTTATAATATCTAAAAGAGTACAATCTATTTTTATGTATAAAATAAAAAAGGGGGAAAATAATGGAGTTTTTTGGTGTAATTCTTTGTATTTTGATTGCTGCATTGTTATCAATACCACTTGGTAATTATATAAAATCTGTAATGAACGGAAAAAAAGTTTTTTTATCTAAATATTTAATTTTTTTTGAGAGAAAAATTTACAATATTTTGGGTGTTGAAAATGAAAAACAGATGAATTTTAAAGAATATAGTTTTTCGGTTTTATCTTTAAGTTTTTTAGGGTTTTTAGTTTCATTTTTTTTATTTATGTTTCAAGGCGTTTTGTTTTTGAATCCACAAAAAGTAGAATCAATGCCGTGGGATTTAGCTTTTAATGCAGCTTTAAGTTTTGCAACAAATACTGGATTTCAAAGCTATAGCGAAAATTCAAATTTGAGTTATTTTTCACATGTTATAGGGGTAACTACTCAAAATTTTATATCGCCTTCTGTAGGGCTGTCAGTTTTTTTCGCATTTATTAGAGGATTTTCGGGGAAAAAAGAAGGGAAATTAGGAAACTTTTGGGTAGATATGACAAGATCAATACTTTATATTTTTATTCCACTTTCATTTGTTTTATCTGTTTTGTTAATAAGTCAGGGGACTATACAAAATTTCAGCTCATATTGCCAGGTAAATCTTTTAGAAACCATTTCTAAAAATGGTGCTACAGATATAACAAAACAAATTATTTTACAAGGACCGGTTGCAAGTACAATCGCAATAAAACAACTTGGAAATAGCGCAGGAGGATTTTTTTATTCGAATGGTGCTCATCCTTTTGAGAATCCAACACTAGTTTCAAATATTTTTGAAATGATTTCAATTCTAGTTATACCTATGTCACTTTTAGTTTCTTTTGGAGAACTGATAAAAGATAAAAAATACACAATATCTATGTTTTTAGTTGCGATTTGTATGTTAATAACATCTGTTTTTGCTATAAGTTTTTTTGAACTAAATGATGGTTTAGAATTTACAAAAAATGCAGAAAATAGTAGCCTGATTTTTGGAAATATGGAAGGAAAAGAGTCAAGAATAGGGATAATATATTCTAGTGCTTGGACCGCTTCCACAGCATTAGTATCAAGTGGTTTATCAAATTCAAGTATAGGAAGTTATACTCCGTTTTCAGGTGTGCTAACTATTTTGCAAATGATATTAGGCGGAATAGTTTTTGGAGGAATTGGAAGTGGGATATATAGAATAATTGCGTTTTCAATAATTCTTATCTTTATAATTTCTGTTTTTGCTAAAAAATCACCGGAATATTTAGGTAAAAAAATAGAAGATTTTGAAATAAAGATGTCTATAATTATATGTTTTATACCTTATTTTTTAACGTTGATAGGGAGCGCTGTAGCATGTACTTTACCTGAAGCCGTAAATAATACTACTAACATTGGTCCTCATGGTTTCTCTGAAGTATTTTATAATTTTTTATCTTTATCATTAAATAACGGTTCAACATTTTCAGGATTTAGAGTAAATTCTGCAGTTTTTAATGTTTTAACAGGATTAATTATGTTAGTTTCTAGGTTTATTCCAATTGTATCTGTTTTAGCTTTGGCAGATAGTTTTTCAAATAAAGAAGAGATAGTTTTAGTTAATACCAAGATTTCAAATATATTTTGTATATTTAGTTTTGTAGTTTTTGTGGGTTTAATAACATTTTTACCGGCTCTATTACTTGGCCCAATAGTTGAATATTTTAAAGTTATATATTGATTTTAAAAAAATAAGGAGGAAAACATGGTTTTTGATAACAAAATATTTGATAATCTAGAAAATTTTTATTTTTCTACGAGGAAAAAAGTTAGAAATTTGGATAGATTGATGGTTTTATTTTTAGCTTTTTTAGTAAGTTCAATCTATATATTATCTTTTTTTGGATTGACTCAAGGATCGAAAATATTTATATTTTCTGTATTAGTCTTGAGCTGGTCTATTGTTTCGATTTTAGGTTTAGAAAATTATATAAAAAAACTTCAAAAAGGATCAGATATTTTCAAGAAAAAATCTGAAAATGAATATAAAAGCTATAAGCAAAATACCCCAATAAAAGGAGATGTAATAGTAGTTAAATCTGGTGAGACAATTCCAGTTTATGGAAAGATTGTTGAAGGGAAAGCTTTATTGGATGAAAGTAAAATAACAAAATCAAAAAATCCAATCTTTCGGGAAGAAGGTTTAGTTTTTTCTGGATCTACTTTAATATCAGGTTGGCTTGTAATAAAGGTTTTAGGAGAAAATGAATCAGATACTGCAGAGAACATAAAATTATTTGACTTATTTCCAGAAAAAAATGCAGGTAAAAATGAAAATGTATTAACTTTATTTAAAAATCTGTTAACTTTAATTCTCACAGTGTCTGTGTGTTCGTTATATTTTTATGTCCATTTCTTGATTTATCAAAGTGGAGGTAGCGAAAAATTACCGGTAATTTTCTTTATATCTTTTTTATTATGTTTGATTCCAACCACATTTTGGGGACTTTTGTCAGTTGCAGCAAAATATTTTTCATTTATTCCCCTTTTGTTTTCCCTACTGTACCCCGTAGTTTCACCACTCAATATAATGAATATTTCAAGTCTAGAAAGTGCTGCAATAGCTTCTCTGATTTACGATATTTTACTGATGATTTTTTTGATATTTTTTGACAAAATTATGATTAAACTTAGGGAGAATTTGACAAAAAGTAATGTATTGGCTTTTTTTATTTTTTTAGGAGTTGTTGTTCCATTTTTTGTGATTAAAGCAGTAGATATCGTGATTTCATCTACAGGGATTTTTTAAAATGGGGGAATAGAATTTGTATAAAATAAAAGAAATAATTAAAAGAGCATTCATTTTTACTGTTATAATTACGTTTTTTTGCTTAATTTATACTTTGGCTGTAACTTTAATTGCTCAATGTTTTTTTCAAAAAAAGGCAAATGGTAGTCTAATAGAAAAAGATGGCATAAAATATGGAAGCCTCTTAATTGGACAAAATTTTACTTCTAATGTTCACCTATGGGGAAGATTTGATAAAATTCAAGAAACTTATAAAGAACCACAAGATTCTAGTGAAAGTCAAGTTTCAAATTCAAAAGCATCTAATATTTCTCCTGTTAGTGTAAAGTATAAAAAAATTATAGACCAAAGATTGCAAAAAATTAAAAATGCACATTCAAACGATTTGAAAGTTCCAGTTGAACTTGTTACAGGATCAGCCAGTGGTTTAGATCCGCATATATCTTATGATGCAGCTGTTTATCAAGCTCAAAGAATAGCAAAAAATAGAAATTTAAGCCTAGATAAAGTAGTTGAAATTATAGATAAATGCTCAGAGAAAAAATTTTTAGGAATTTTTGGAGAAAAAATAGTAAATGTTCTTTTAGTAAATTTATATTTGGAAGGAATATTATGAATTTCACTATTTTTTCATAATTTCTAAAGCCGCGTTTACTATATTATCACTATTTAGTTTATAATAATTCTTTAGCTCATCAAGTTTTCCAACTTGCCCAAATTCATCTTCTATGCCGATGGATTTTGCTGGTACGGGGCAATTTTCCATCAAAACTTCACATATTGCAGATTTTAGTCCACCCATTTTATTATGATTTTCAGCGATAATTACTCTTTTTGTTTTTTGTGCCGATTGTATGACAGTTTCTTTGTCTATTGGTTTTATTGTGTGAATGTCAATAATTTCAGCATCTATTCCTTGTCTTTCTAATTCTTTGCAAGCGTTCATAGATTCAAAAACCATTATCCCTGAGCAAAAAATTGTTATGTCGTTTCCCTCTCTTACTATCGATGCTTTAAATAAATCAAATTCAGCATCACTGCCATATATATCTGGGACATTTTTTCGGCTCATGCGCATATAAACTGGTCCGTTATAGTTAGCAATTTGGGGGATAGCTTTTTTTAATTGAGCTTTATCACTTGGCTCAAATATTACTATTTTCGGGATACTTCTTAAAACGCCAATATCTTCGACGCTCATATGTGTTCCACCGTTTAGTTCAGCAGTTATTCCCGGATCTGAACCAATAATTTTTACATTTTGCTTTGCATAACATATAGAAACAGCTATCTGATCGCATATTCTTCTTGTTGCAAAAGGGGCAAAAGTAACAATAAACGGGATAAAGCCATAACTACTTATCCCGGCTGCAACAGATGCCATATTTTGTTCAGCAACTCCAACATTAAAAACATTATTTGGATATTTTTTTATTAAATTAGTAAAGCCATTTGGTTTAGCAAGATCGGCGTTTAAAACTACAAAATTTTCATTTTGATTAATCAATATTTCCAGTTCTTGTGCTAAAATTTCTCTCATTTCCACTTTATAGATCACCTCTTTTTAGAATTTAGTTCGCTTATTGTTTCGTTTAGCATTTCATTTGTAACCGTCATACTGTGGTTTTCAGGATACGCATTTTCGGCAAACTTTACCCCATAACCTTTAGTCGTATTTAGTATTATCATAGATGGTTTGTCAGAAGATTTTACATTTTCGATTGCATTATCAATCTCTTTACAGCTATTCCCATTTTCAACGTTTATTACATTCCATCCAAAAGCTTTCCATTTATCATATAAAGGATCAATATCACATATGTCACTTATCTTTCCATCGAGCTGCAATTTGTTGTAATCTGTAAAAGCTATTAAATTATTTAGTTTCCAATGAGAAGCAAGCATTGCAGCTTCCCAAATTTGTCCTTCTTGAGATTCGCCATCGCCAATTATCGAATATATAGTTGCAGAGTCTTTACGAAGCTTTGATCCCATGGCAACCCCCACAGCGCACGAAAACCCTTGTCCAAGTGACCCAGTTGTCATGTCGATTCCTGGAGTTTTGTTCATGTCGCAGTGACTCGGAAGTTTAGTTCCGAACTTGTTTAAAGTTAGCAGTAAATCTCTATCAAAATAACCAGCATTACTTAAGGTGGCGTACACAGCTGGACCAGCATGTCCTTTGGAAACAATAAGCCTATCGCGTCCTGGTATATTAGGGTTTTTCGGATCGATTTTCATGTGTTTAAAATATAGAACTACCAAAAGTTCAACTATAGAAAGTGATCCACCTACATGACCGGATCCGACCGAAGCAATTGCCGAAATTATATCTTTTCTTATTTGTAAGCATTTTAAATCAAAATTCAAAACCAAATACCCCCTAAAGATATTCTAAAAATGTAAAATTTTTGTGTTATAAAATAGTCTAAATTTGAGTCTTTTAAAAATTTTTATAATGTTTTTGATAAAATTCAAATTTATCCCAAGTTCTCAGGACCAAAACTGTAAGGAAGAAGTTGGTCTAATGTAAAAACTTTAAAGTCTTTTTCGTTTTTAGCAAGTATTATTTCAAAACTACTCGGTACACAAAACTCTCTCAGCATTTGTCGGCAAACTCCGCATGGGGGAGAATAATCAGAAAAGTTGTCTTGTTCATCTTCTTTTCCTCCAACTACTGCTATAGCTTTAAATTTTCGATGTCCGTCATATAGAGATCTAAATAACGCTGTACGTTCAGCGCAGTTAGTTGGGGAATAAGAAGCACATTCGATATTGAACCCTGAGTATATTTTGTTATTATCTGTTAAAATTGCAGCACCGACTTTAAACCTAGAATAAGGAGTATAAGCTTTTTTGCGAGAAGAGATTGCTTTTTTAATCAATAAATTTACTAGATCCACGTTATTTCCTCCATTTGATACTAAATGACACAAAGAATTATAGTACAGAAAAAGTATAAATAAAACTCCACAAAAATTTATTTATGGAGTCTCCATTTAAATCAATCTAAAATATAAACTTTTACAGTTCGTCTGCCAAAATTCAAACACTCTCTATTAGAGCTCATATAAAGGTCAACTAAAGCAGACCCTTGCCGGAGTGCACCTCCAGTATCTTCAGCTCTTGCGTAGCCATAAACAAATCCATCAGTTGAAACTATATACATTCTAGTTCCGTAAGGTATTATACTTGGATTCACAGCTACAGTTCCGTGTCTGGGAGTTGTTCCAGTTGAAGTTAAAGCTCCAGATCCAGCTGTATAGGCAGTTCCCGACCCAGTTAAAACTTTTGAGTATGAAAAAGATTGCCCTTTACTATCTTTACTTGTTGCCGATTTATCATTTGATAATGCACCAGATGTAGACTTACTGCCAGAAATTTTTACAGGCTGTCTTTTCTTTTTTGTCCCAACTAAAACTACTTCATCAATTGGTTCGAGAGTTACCTTATTTTTCACTTCTTCTGATTTTACAACTTCTCCATTTACCAAAGTCTCTTTTATTATAACTTCACTTTCTCCATTTATACCTTTGACAGATGTTTGTAAAACCCCTTCATCGAGATAGTCGGCGTCTTTCCTTATAGTTTTATACGGAACAGATTTGGTCGTGATTTTGTTTCTGTACCCAACTCGCTCAATAGAAATTTCCATTTTATCTGAAATGGTTTCAGATACGTCTTTGCTCAGTACATCGTTTTCATAGAGAGGAATTTCAGCAAACGAAAGAGCTTCAGAGACACTCGACCCAACCGGGACACAGTAATCTTTACTGCGCCCATCAGCATGAATAGTAACCTTATGGCGACGATCAACCAAAATTTCCATATTTGGTTCAAGACTGGCATGTAAATCAGGAATAACAGCGTCATTCTCTCCAATGTCTACAGATGAACTCAATATAGCATCAGATACTGTACCCATAACAAACTTCATGGGAATAATTTCGCCATCAACTAGAATACTTACGTCAAAAGCCCTCTTAACTACAATCTCAGTTGAACTATCAGGATTATCAACCCTGAATATCAAATCATCTGGGTTAAGATCAATGTTCGCCTGTTTCAAAATTTTGTTTGTATCAGTGTTTATAGTTAAAACCGAAATGATTTGAGATCCATCATGTATATCTACCCTTTTACTAAAAGCGCTTACAGTAAATACTGAAACAAAAAGTAAACATCCCATTGTAGTCAAAGCAACTAAGCGTTTAAGCTGCTTAGAGACCTCTTGTTTTGCTGCATTTTTCATACATGTATCCTCCTTGGAGATAAATAAATTTCACAAGAATATAGAATTTTGTAATATCTCTGAAACATTTAATGAAAAAAGACATATGACCTATTTTATTCTGCAAAGCGTATGGTGTCAAATAATATAAAACTTATTTTTTATGAATAATAACGATAAATAACTAAATTAGAGTTAAATGAATAAATTAATTATTAAGAAAAGTGCCAGAATAGGATCTCACAACTTAACATTTAAGCGTAGTCAACTGGTAAATTTGTAGAAAGTGCCGAAATTATTATTTACAAAAATATTACAACCGGTTACACGCAGAAAGAGCTGTTCAATACTATGTATAAGTATTTTACTATTTTGAGAAAATATATGCATAATAATTGCTACAATTAATCATATGTAGGGATTTTTTTGTGCAAAACATCATATAAAGAAAAAGGCCTTGCAATTGTGCAAGTAGTGTGCTATAATGCTCTCTGTGTCGTGTCTCTGCCGGGATACCTTGTTTTTGTGGGGATGTTGTCTCGAGTTCAGAGCCTCGGTTTTGGTAAGATATCTGTGTGAAGTAGAATGCATTCCTCTGATCTTGTTAAAGGTCAAGAATGTAGGTGTTTGGAGGATTTATGGAAGCATTAAGAAAAATTTTTGAAAAATCAATGAAAAAAGAGGTACCGGACTTTAAAGTTGGAGATACTGTAAGAGTTGACGTGAACATAAAAGAAGGAGAGCGGGAGCGTGTACAGGCTTTTGAGGGTACTGTTATAGCCAGAAGGGGTAGTAATATAACAGAGACATTTACGGTAAGGAGAATTTCCTACGGTGTTGGCGTAGAGCGCGTGTTCCCTTTGCATGCCCCCAGTGTTAAGTCTGTGACGGTTGTGAGAAAAGGGAAAGTAAGAAGGAGCAAGCTTTATTACTTAAGAAAAAGAGTAGGGAAAGCTGCAAAAGTTAAGGAACAGATAAATTAAGGGCTTTTGGTTAAGCCCTTTCTGTTGGTTTAAAAGCGGTAGGGGGTGAAAATTTTGGGGAATATAGGTGATGAGAGATGGCAAGACAAAGAGGAAGTTAACGGGTTTGTTGTTAGTTGTTTTGAGTGGACTGAGGCTGTGGTCGAGGCGGTTATACCAGTAGTTTTTATTTTAGCATTTATTTTCAGGATAGTAAGTGTTTCTGGGGGATCTATGCTTGATACGCTACATGATATGGATAAAGTCTTAGTTACAGAGTGGTACTATAAACCTAGGAATGGAGATGTTGTTGTAATAAGGAGAGGTCAAAATTTAAATGAACCCCTTATAAAAAGGGTTATTGCAACAGAGGGGCAATCTTTAAGTATAGATTTTACTACTGGAACGGTTACGGTAAATGGGGAAGTGTTGGATGAGAGTGGCTATATAAAGGAAAAAATGTGGCTACGTGAGGATGGAGAGATTCCAACGCTTATTCCGGAAGGATATTGCTTTGTTATGGGGGATAATAGAAATAATTCATTAGATAGTCGTTCTACGGCCATAGGGTTAGTTAAGAATGAAGATATAAAGGGTAAGGCTTCTTTTGTGGTGTACCCAATAAATAGAATTAAGAAAATATAGATTTTATTTTGCTCAAAGATGATTTTTGTTTTAAGAGTTACTTTTGGCTTTTTTGGCGAACTGTCTGTGATTTTTTACTTTAATGGTATATACTCTTAAAGGTGTAAAAGGGGAGATATGTGTGGAAGTGCCCCAAGTTAGTTGGTTTCCTGGGCATATGGCCAAGGCTATGAGGGATATAAAAGAGAGGCTTGGATTAGTTGATTTAGTTGTAGAAGTTGCTGATGCTAGGGCAGCTATAAGTAGTAGAAATCCAGATATAATGAAGATCGCTTCTGGGAAACCTATTCTCCTGGTTTTAAATAAAGCCGATCTTGCAGATCCTACGTGTAATAGGCAATGGTCCGAATATTATGAAATTATGGGGCTTAGATCAATGCTTGTGGACTGTAGGTCTGGAATAGGATTAGAGATCTTTAGGGAAAAAGTAAATAATGTGCTAAAAGGGAAGATAGAGGCGCGGGAGAACAAGGGTGCAGTAAAAAGCACAGTAAGGATAATGGTGCTGGGTGTGCCCAATACAGGAAAATCTTCTCTAATAAATAAGTTGACGGGAAGTAATGTTGTAAAATCTGAGAATAGACCCGGGGTTACAAGGGGGAATCAGTGGATACGTGTAAATAATGATATACAAATCTTGGATACCCCAGGGGTTTTGCCTCCGAAGATTCAAGACGGTGAGTCTAAGAGTAACCTTGCTTTTATAGGTTCAATAAAGGATGAAGTTTTAGATATAGAAAGTGTTTCACTTCATTTAATGAGATTTATTCTAGATAGTAGTTATATAGGAATGTTAAAAAAAAGGTATAATTTAGAAAACGATAATATTGAGAACATGGATCCATATGAAGTTTTAAGTTTAATAGGTAAAAGACGGGGGTTTTTGGTTAAGGGAGGGGAGATAGACACATTCAGGGTCTCCAAAATGTTTGTAACTGAATTTCGTTCAGGGAAAATAGGGAGGATTACACTTGAGAAAGCGCAGAACTTGTGAAAGCGGTGCGATGCTTGGTTCAGATGAAGTAGATTGGTTAAAATTTGAAAATAAGTATAAATACGAAGGTTATAGGATAGTTTGTGGAATTGACGAAGCTGGTAGAGGACCTTTGGCAGGTCCGGTGTGCGCCGGTGCAGTAATATTGAAAGATGGAGACATGATTTCTGGTGTAGATGATTCTAAAAAGTTGAAGCCTAAAAGGAGAGAAGAACTTTCCAAAATTATAAAAGAGAGGGCCTATGCTTATGCTATAGCCTATGCTAGTGAAGAGGAGATAGAAAATTTAAATATACTGGGAGCAACGTACGCTGCCATGAAAAGGGCTGTTGAAAAGCTAGATATAAAACCTAGCTTAGTACTTGTGGATGGAAATAGTACACCTGATTTTGGTATCCCTGCAAGATCAATAGTAAAAGGTGATTCTCTTTCTATGTCGATAGCGTGTGCTTCCATACTTGCGAAAGTTGAGAGGGATAAGTATATGGCAAATCTTAGCAAAATGTATCCAAGCTACGGGTTTGATAAACATAAAGGATATGGCACTAAACTCCACATTCAAAAAATAAAAGAGCATGGGCCATGTTCAGTACACAGGTTGAGTTTTCTTAAAAATATTTTGGAGGATAATTATGCAAACAGCAAAGAAGCTAGGTAATATGGGGGAAAAAACGGTGGCAGATTACGCTAAACAAAAAGGGATGTGCTTGATAGCTTCGAATTATTATAGTAGGTACGGGGAAATAGATTTGATTTGTCAAGATAAAGATCATATAGTCTTTACTGAGGTAAAGATGAGGAATGAAAGGTCACCTATTTATGGCTTGGAATTGGTTAGTAAAGGAAAAAGAAAGAAAATAATAAAAACGGCATACTCTTATATACAGAAAAATAATATAGAAACACAACCAAGATTTGATGTCGCCGAAATTAGGTGTAATAATCAAGGGAATCCTGTTAAGATAATATATATAAATGATGCATTTGGTTTGGAGGAATGTGATGAAATTTTTTGATTTACATTGTGATACTCTCTATGAAATGTATAATAGAGGATCCTGTTTGTATCAAAATGATTGTCACGTTTGCCTAAAAGATATAGGCGAACTTGAATATTATATAGGTTGTTTTGCTATTTGGATGCCAGATGATTATCGTGGGAATTATGCAGTTGAATTTTTCAATAAAATATATGAAAAATTTGAGCGAGAGAAAGTAAAAAATGCTTCTAATTTAACTTTAATAAAAAGTTCGGAAAATATCAATGAAGTTTGCACTGAAAAACCTGGAATTATTTTGACAATTGAAGGTGGGTCAGTACTAAATTCTGATCTAAAAATGGTGAAAAGACTTTATGATATGGGTGTTAGAGTTATTACGCTTACATGGAACGGTGGAAATGAAATTGGAGATGGGAATGAGGTTGAAAGTCCAAAAGGAATAACAGAATTTGGGATCAAAGCTGTAGCTGAAATGGAGAAAAGTGGGATTATAGTTGATGTTTCGCATGCAAGTAAGCCACTTTTTTATAATGTAAGTGAAATAAGTAAAAAACCGTTTATTGCAACTCACTGCAATGCTGATAGTATTTGTAAACATAGCAGAAATCTTACTGATGATCAGTTTAACATAATACGGGAAAAAGGAGGACTTGTAGGGATTACATTTTGTAAAAAGTTTTTGAATTCTGAAAAAGAAGCTAGTATATGTGATATTATGAAGCATATAGAGCACTTTCTTTCTATGGGAGGAGAAAAAATACTTGCGATTGGTAGTGATTTTGACGGGACAGATGTTCCAAAAGATTTAAAAGGAATACAATCTGTAGGGATTTTGTATGAGTATTTACTAAAACACAATTACAGTGAAGAATTAGTCGATAGGATTTTTTATAAGAATTCTGTTGATTTTTTCAAAAAAATGTTGTAGCTTAGTCAAAAGGGATTGAAATATATGTCTATTTATGCAATAGCTGACCTGCATTTATCTTTAGGTACGGAGAAACCGATGGATATATTCAAAGGTTGGGACAATTACGTTAGTAAATTAGAAGAAAATTGGAAGAAAGTAGTAAGAGATACGGATACAGTAGTGATTGCTGGTGATATATCATGGGCTTTAAAATTAGAAGAATCTGTGAACGATTTTAAATTTATAGAGGCGCTTCCTGGTAAAAAAATTATAATTAAAGGTAATCATGATTATTGGTGGTCAAGTGCAAATAAAATAAACGAATTTTTTAGTAAAAACTCTATAAATTCGATTTCCATTTTACATAATTCAGCAATACAGATTGGTGAGACATGTATTTGTGGTACAAGAGGATGGCTTTATAATTCTGAAGAGGAAAGTGATAAAAAGATACTTGTTCGTGAAGCGGGTAGATTAAAAAGATCTATTGAGGTTGCTGAGGGCAAAGGTGGGAATCCTATTGTATTTTTACATTATCCACCTGTTTATGGAGATAAAGAATCTGATGAAATTATAAATATTTTAGTTGAAAGAAATATAAATAAATGTTATTATGGTCATATTCATGGGGGAAAATCTTCAGGAAAATTAAAAACAGGTGTGTATAAAGGGATAAGTTTAGAGCTTATTGCGTGTGACTACTTAGATTTTTGTCCAAAGTTGATTGTTTAGGAATTTTAGTGAAATTCGTAAAAATATCAAATGCGTGTTGTAAAGTTTTAAATTTTAGGATAGTTTTTAGAAAGGACTGGTTTGAAAATGGAATTGAAGTCAAAAAACAAAATTTCGGCGAACGAGTATGAACTTGAGATAGCTATTTCTCCTGATGTTTTCAATAAGGAGGTTGATAAAGTTTATAAAAAGGAAATAAAGAGTGTTGCTGTTCCTGGATTTAGGAAAGGAAAAGCTCCGAGAGCATTTGTGGAAAAGTATTATGGCGAAAATGTATTTCATGAGGATGCTGTAAAAAATTTATACCCAAGCGCTATCGAAGAAGCTAGTAAAAAGTCAAAAATAGATCTCGTAGGAGTAAATAAGTTGGATATTGTTAAGTCAAGCAAGGAAGAAGGGCTTGTCTTTAAAGTTGTTGTTGTTTCTGAACCTGATGTAAATATAGGTAAGTATAAAGGCATCGAAATAAAAGAGGATAATAAACAGATCGGTCAAGAAGATGTGGATAAAGAAATTGAAAGGGTTCTTGAGAAAAATAGCAGATTAGTAAAAGTAGATTCTAGAAATGCAAAAATTGGCGATACAGTTTTGATTGATTTTGAAGGATTTATTGATGGAAAAGCTTTTGATGGAGGAAAGGCTACAAATTTTAATTTACAGCTCGGGAAAAAGCAGTTTATTGAGGGATTTGAAGATAAAATAGTGGGTCACAAAACTGGGGATGAATTTGAAATTCAAGTAAAGTTTCCAGAAGAGTATCACAGTAAAGAATGCGCGGGAAAGGAAGCTGTGTTTAAGATTGTATTACATGAAATAAAAGAAAGAGAACTGCCGGCATTTGATGATGAATTCGTAAAAGATATAAGTGAATTTGATACTGTGGAAGAGTATAAAGAAAATTTAAGATCAACGCTAGACGAGAGAAATAAAAAAAGAAAAGAAGAAGAGCTTGATAAATTGATTTCGGATAAGTTAGTTCAGCTGACAGAAGCTGATATACCCGATATTATGATAGAAAAGAAAATAGATTCAATGGTTGAAGAATTTAAGTACCATTTGAATTCACAAGGTGTTAGTATAAAGGACTATGAAACTTTAACGGGTTTTAGCTCTGATAAAGTTAGAGAGCAGTTTAAAACACAAGCGCAGTCACAAGTTAAATTGAGTCTTGCGCTGAAAAAGATAGCTGAACTTGAAAAAATCAGCGTAACAGGGGAAGAGATAGAGAAAAAATACGATGATATGGCTAAGAATTATAAAGTCGATAGAAAACATTTAGATGCACTTGTAGATAAGTCTGATATTGAAAAAGATATAAAGTTTCAAAAAGCTATGGAATTGGTAAAAAATAATATAGTTTTGATTTAAGTTTTTAACTAATACTTATGGAGGTATTTTTATGAGTTTAGTCCCTTATGTTGTAGAACAGACTAGCCGCGGTGAGAGGTCATATGACATATATTCTAGGCTATTAAATGATAGGATTGTAATGTTGCATGAAGAAGTTAATAGTACAACAGCTAGCTTAGTAGTAGCTCAGCTTTTGTATTTAGAAGGTCAGGATGCATCAAAGGATATAAACCTTTATATAAATAGTCCAGGGGGCTCTGTTACTGACGGTTTTGCAATTTACGATACTATGCAGTATATAAAATGTGATGTTTCGACGATATGTATGGGTTTGGCTGCAAGTATGGGAGCTTTCTTGCTTGCTGCGGGAGCAAAAGGAAAAAGATTTGCACTACCAAACAGCGAAATAATGATACATCAGCCGCTGGGAAGGGTCCAAGGACAGGCAACTGATATGAGAATTCATACTGAAAACATCTTAAAAACTAAAGAAAGACTGAACAAAATTTTAGCTGAAAGAACTGGTCAACCCCTTGAAAAAATAGAACAAGATACTGAAAGGGATAATTTTATGGTTGCCGAAGAAGCAATGAAATACGGTATTGTTGATAAAGTTATAGATAGAAGAGTAGAGAAATAAATTGGAGGGGTCTTATTGAATATGAGTAGAGGGGATAAAGACAGAGAACTTTGTTGTTCATTTTGTGGAAAACCTCAAGA
The DNA here is from genome assembly GCA_965120375.1 of uncultured Eubacteriales bacterium. Classification (GTDB taxonomy): domain Bacteria; phylum Bacillota; class Clostridia; order Oscillospirales; family Acutalibacteraceae; genus CASPLG01. The sequence goes on from CBCPMW010000008.1 coordinate 54,236, forward strand.
TCAAGCTAAAAAGTTGATTGCAGGTCCCGGGGTTTGTATATGTGATGAGTGTGTTGATCTTTGTTTGTCTATAATAGAAGAAGGAAAGGATGAAGCTAAATCGAGCGAAAATATAAAGTTAAAAAAAGATGAGGCAGAATCAAAAAAAGTTTTACCTAAACCGCACGAGATAAAAGAGTATTTAGATCAGTATGTGATAGGTCAGGATGCTGCGAAAGAATCTCTTTGTGTAGCTGTCTATAATCATTATAAAAGGGTTTATTTTGGTAAAAGTGATGATACTGAAATTGCAAAAAGTAATGTTCTTCTTCTTGGCCCAACAGGGGTAGGAAAAACGCTGCTTGCACAGACTTTAGCTAAAAAGCTTGATGTTCCCTTTGCGATTGCTGATGCAACAACTCTTACAGAAGCTGGATATGTCGGTGAAGACGTTGAAAATATTCTTCTTCGCCTGATACAAGTTGCTGATTTTGATATAGAAAGAGCGGAACTTGGGATAATATATGTAGATGAAATAGATAAAATAGCAAGAAAGTCCGAAAATGCTTCAATTACAAGAGATGTAAGTGGAGAAGGGGTGCAGCAGGCGCTTTTAAAAATTTTAGAAGGAACTGTTTCGAATGTGCCGCCCAAGGGAGGAAGAAAACACCCGCAGCAGGAGTTTATACAGATTAACACGTCGAATATACTGTTTATATGTGGCGGGGCTTTTGATGGTTTAGAAAAGATAATTGAGAAAAGAGTAGGGTCCTCTTCTATGGGCTTTGAAGCTAAAGTTATGAGCAGAAAAGAACTAGATACAACTGATTGGATGAGTAAGACAGTGCCTCAGGATCTAGTTAAATTTGGATTGATCCCGGAACTTGTAGGAAGACTTCCGGTCATAACCGCTTTAAATGGACTTGATGAAGATGCTCTTGTAAAGATATTAACTGAACCTAAAAATTCACTTCTAAAACAGTACAAAAAATTATTCAGTCTTGATAATGTTGAGCTTGAAATAACACAAGAGGCTCTTAGGGCCATTGCTAAAGAGGCTATTGAGCGACACAATGGAGCGCGTGGTTTAAGAGCGATTATGGAGTCTGTGCTTCAGAAGATAATGTTTGAGGTTCCGTCTAGACATACAATAGAAAAAGTTATAGTAACAGAAGCGACAGTTAAGGGTGATTCTGAACCTGAACTTGTTTTCGATGAAACCAGGCATCCTACCGTGATATCTATGGATAATAAAAACCCGAATAATAAATTTGATAAAAATAATATTGATGCATCGTAGGTTTTGTTTTTTAAAGACTTAGAGTGGGGGTAGACCAATGGAAGGTAAAAATATACTGCCTGTTGTACCACTTTGTGGATTTGTTATGTTTCCTAGTTCTAGCTTTAACTTTGAGCTTTCTAGGAAAAGGTCAATTTTAGCGGCCGAAGAAGCAATAAAAACTGACCAAAAGGTTTTTATTGTTACACAGAGAGAAATATTAGAGGACAGTCCCAAACAGGAAGATCTTTATGAAATGGGGATAGTCTCAAATGTCAAACATATTATTCATCAAGGCAGTTCTTCAGTTAGAGTACTAGCGGAGGGTCTTTACAGAGCGAGAATGTCTGATTTTTTAGATGATGGACCTTTTATTTACGCAGATGTAGAAAGATGTGAAGTGATAGATTATGAAAATACACACGAGATAGAAGCTTTAGGAAGGAAAGCTAAAGATCTTTTTGAGTGCTATTTAAGATTTTTATCAAAAGTTCCTCCAGATTTGATTATGAAAATGAGAAATATTAGTGATATAGGAGAAATTTCTGACTATATATCTTCTAATATTATTTTAAATACTGATAAGAAACAAGAACTGTTAGAGCTGTTAGATTCAAAGGAAAGAATGGAAAAACTCCTTTCTTTTTTGGCAAACGAAATTAAAGTTATGGAGATAGAGGAAAAAATAGCCATTAAACTAAAAAATAACATGGACAAAAGTCACCAAGATTATGTCTTGAGAGAACAAATGAAGGTTATTTCACAAGAACTTGGTGAAGAAGACGATTTAAGAGCTGAGGCAGTTGAATACAAATCTAAACTAGAAAGGTTAAATCTAAAAGGCGAAGTATTAAAAAAACTTTCAAAAGAATGTGACAGGTTCTCAAGGCTTCCAGCAGCATCTAGTGAAGCGAGTATAAGCCGAAATTATATTGAAACTTGTCTTGGTTTGCCGTGGAATAAAAGAACTAAAGATAAAATTGATCTAAATGAAGCAAAAAAAATACTAGATCAGGAGCACTTTGGACTTTCTGAAGTTAAAGATAGAATAATAGAAATTTTAGCTGTTAGAAAGTTATCTAAAACTAGTAGAGGGCAAATTATTTGTCTGGAAGGGCCACCTGGAGTAGGAAAAACATCAGTTGCAAGGTCAATTGCCAGAACTATGGGGCGGAAATACCAGAGAATATCTCTCGGCGGAATAAAAGATGAGTCGGAAATAAGGGGGCATAGAAGGACGTATCTTGGAGCTTTGCCTGGCAGGATAATTTCATCTATCAAACAAAGTGGTGTGAAAAATCCGCTGATTTTACTAGATGAAGTTGACAAAATGACAACTGGTTATAATGGTGATCCTTATGCAGCTTTGTTAGAAGTTTTAGATCCGGAACAAAATAGTGAATTTTTTGATCATTATATAGATTTACCTTTTGATTTAAGTGAAGTTTTGTTTATAACTACAGCTAATGATAAATCTAGAATACCAAAACCCTTACGAGACAGAATGGAAATTATAAACCTGTATAGTTATACTTACGAGGAAAAGTTTAATATAGCAAAAGAACATCTAATTCCTAAACTTTTTAAGAAAAATGGTTTAAAACCGGATAATTTTTCCATTTGCGACGAGGCTATTAGTTTTTTGATCAAAAATTATATCAGAGAAGCTGGAGTTAGGGAACTTGAGAAAAAGATAAATTTACTTATGATGAAAACGGCAGTTAAAATTGTTTTAAAAGAAGTAAGTTCCGTTAAGATTGACAAGAAAGCGATAATTAAAATGCTTGGGCCAGAAAAATATAAAACAAATGAGATAGATAGAGATAGTCAAGTAGGGGTAGTGAATGGTTTAGCTTGGACTGCAGTTGGCGGCGAAACTATGCCGATTGAGGTAACTTTGATGAAAGGAAAAGGTAAGGTTCAAGTTACGGGATCACTCGGCGATGTTATGAAGGAATCGGCCCACATTGCTGTAAGTTATATTAGAAGTAATGCAGGTATGCTTGGTATAAGTTCAGATTTTTATGAAAAAACAGATATACACATTCATGCTCCTGAAGGTGCCGTACCGAAAGACGGACCTTCGGCAGGGGTGACAATGACTACAGCATTGGTTTCGGCTTTAAGCGGTATTCCTGTTAAGCAGAATCTTGCAATGACCGGAGAGATTACGTTAAAAGGTAGGGTTTTAGCTATAGGAGGTCTTAAAGAAAAGACGATGGCGGCTTATCGCGAAGGATTAAAAACTGTTATAATTCCGTCTGAAAATAAAAATGATCTAGAAAAGATAGATAAAAAAGTTAAAAAATCATTGAAATTCGTTATGGTAAATGATTTGAGTTCAGTTTTTAAACATTCTTTTGATGTTGAATATACGGGAAAAAGAAGTAGGATAGGTATTAGGTGTACTAAGGACGAAGTGCTTACTACGGCTATTTGTTAAATAAAGATGGGGGATATATGCTTAACTTTAATAAAGCCGAGTTTGAATATTGTATAGGTGAGATTGAGCAAGCTCCCGTGTCTGAATGTCCCGAAATTGTTTTTTCTGGGCGATCTAATGTTGGAAAGTCTTCCTTTATAAATAAAATTCTTAGTAGAAAATCTTTGGCTAGAATCAGTAGTAAACCGGGAAAAACAGTTACAATTAATTTTTATAGAGTTGAAAATATAAGACTTGTAGATATGCCAGGATATGGATATGCTAGGGTTTCGGTTTCTGAAAAAGAACGCTGGTCTAGATTAGTGGAAGGTTACTTTAATTCCTCTAGAAACATAGCACTAGTTTTTCAGATTGTAGATTTAAGGCACCCACCTTCAAAACAGGATATGGAAATGATATCGTATCTCAGTTTTAGAAAAATTCCTTTTGTTGTAGTTGCGACGAAACTAGATAAGCTAAACAAAACGCAGAGGGAAAAAAGAACAATTGGACTGAAAGAGGAACTTTCTAATTTTAATGGTATAAAGATAGTTTTGTTTTCTGCAGTTACGGGAGAAGGATCGGATAAAATAAGGGAGATTATAAGTAGTTTATAGTAGAAGAATAAAAATGTGTGAAAATGAAAGGGAAAAACTAAAATGAAAGGGATAAGCGTAAATAGTCAAGGTTGTTTAATGATAGGGTCTTGTAGCACTTTGGAATTAGCTAAAATTTATAAAACGCCACTTTATGTTATGGATGAAGAGGTTATAAGGGGTAACTGCCGGTTTTTTGTAGGTACAATGAAGGAATTTTACGGAGAAAATTTTAATGTAATTTATGCAAGTAAAGCTTTTATGTGTAAAGAGATTTGTAAAATTGTAGAAAGTGAAGGTTTAAATATCGATGTAGTTTCCTCCGGAGAGCTTTACACTGCTGTGAAAGCTGGATTTAATAGTAAAAAAATATATTTTCATGGGAACAATAAAACATATGACGAACTAAAGCTTGCCATTTCTAGTGAAGTCGGGATAATTGTTATTGATAATAAATATGAAGCCGAAATGATATCAGATATTGCGGTAAATTTAGGTAAAGAAGTAAATGTTTTAGTTAGGATAAAACCAGGAGTGGAAGCCCATACGCACAGTTTTATAAAAACTGGGCAAATTGATTCTAAGTTTGGATTTGCTATAGAAAATGGCGAGGCTTTAGATATAATTTTGAAATTGAAAAATACAAAAGCTATAAATTTTAAAGGTATTCACTGTCATATAGGTTCCCAAATTATAGGGGTGGAGCCTTTTGTTAGGGCAGCTGAAGTTATGCTTGAATTTGTTAATGTACTTAGCAAAAAATTTAATGTTAAGGTAGATGAATTAAATTTAGGTGGGGGATTCGGAATAAAATATTTAGATAGCGATTTTCCATTAAATTGCAGGGAATGTATAGAAAAAGTTTCTAAAACTATAAAGAATAAATGCGACGAATTTTCTATAAAAACACCAAAAATTTCAATTGAACCAGGAAGATCGATTGTAGGGGAAGCAGGATTAACTCTTTATAAAGTAGGAAATATAAAAGAAATAAAAAATGTTAGAACGTATGTATCCATTGATGGAGGAATGACAGATAACCCAAGGTACATATTGTACGGATCTGAGTATGAAGTTGTAAATGCAGGTAAAATGAGAGAAAAAAAAGAGAAAGTAGTCACTATAGCAGGAAAATGTTGTGAAAGTGGAGATTTAATCCAAAAAGACGTAAATATTTGCAATTCAGAAGTAGGTGATGTTTTAGCAGTTTTAAGTACAGGGGCATATAATTATTCGATGGCATCCAATTATAACCGTATTCCAAAAGCTGCAGTAGTTATGGTGAAAAATGGCGAGCATAGACTAATTGTGAAGAGACAAACTTTAGATGACATTGTAAAACAAGACATTTAAAAAGTAAGAGTTTATTTAATATACGAATAATTTTCTTGACACCTGCTATGTATAAATAATACACTATATAAGTGTGCTTTTGCGCTATATTCAGTGTAGACGCAGAAAATTTACGGATTTTTTGTTTTAATTGTATTATTTGTGGGAGGTAGTGGTCATAGGTGACTGTATTTTTGATTTTATTACTAGTTTTATTGTGTATAATTTCGTTTGTAAGCGGTATTGTATATAGAAAAAAGATAGGAGAGAAAGCGATAGAGTCAGCTGAAAAAGAGGCTGAAAGGATAGTCAGGGGAGCGAAAGAATCGATAGAAGCAAGGAGAAAAGAAGCAGCACTCGAAGGAAAAGAAGAGGTTCACAAATTTAGAGTAAGTGTAGAGCGGGAAATTTCTGATATGAGACGGGATATTCAGCATCATGAAAGAAGGATACAACAAAAAGAAGAAAATGTAGATAAAAGGGTAGAAAGCTTAGAAAAGAAAGAGAATATGCTTAAAGGCAAAGAAAAAGAAATTGCTGATAAGATGAAAGAAATAGAAAGAATTAAAAAAAGTCAGTTCGAAATGCTTGAAAAAATTTCTGGGTTTACAATTAAACAGGCAAAAGAATATTTGCTCAGGGGCTTAGACGAAGAACTTGCTCACGAAAAAGCTGTAAAGATTATGGAATACGAGCAGAAGATAAAAGAAGAAAGTGATTTAAAGGCTAGAAATATACTTTCTATTGCTATGCAAAGGTGTGCAGCTTACCATGTTTCCGAGACTGTTGTGTCTGTTGTTCCTTTGCCAAATGACGACATGAAAGGCAGAATAATAGGAAGAGAAGGAAGAAATATAAGGTCGATTGAAAATCTCACAGGAGTGGATTTAATTATTGATGATACTCCGGAAACAATTACACTTTCAGGATTTGATCCTATTAGAAGAGAAATTGCAAGAGTAGCACTTGAAAGTTTGATAGCTGATGGTAGAATACATCCATCTAAAATTGAAGAGATGGTAGAAAAAGCTAAGGCTGACGTGGAGAAAGATATAAAAGAGGAAGGCCAAAATGCTGCACTTGAAGTAAAAATAAATAATCTCCATCCAGAGATAGTAAAAATTCTTGGTAGATTGAAATATAGGACAAGTTACGGGCAGAATGTTCTTAGGCATTCTATAGAGGTTGCGCACCTTTGTGGTATGATAGCTAGTGAATTAGGATTAGATCCAAGCGTTGCAAAGCGCGCCGGTCTTTTGCATGATATAGGGAAAGCTCTTGATCACGAAATAGAAGGATCTCATGTCGATATAGGTCTTGATATAATGAAAAAATATAAAGAGAATGAATCAGTTATGCATGCGGTACATGCTCATCATGGAGATGTAGAACCAAAAACTGTAGAAGCTTTTATATTGCAAGCAGCAGATGCTTTATCAGCGGCTAGACCAGGGGCTAGACGTGAAAATATTGAAAACTATATAAGAAGATTAAAAAAACTAGAAGAATTGGTATCTTCTTTCACTGGGGTTAGTGCGTGTTTTGCAATTCAAGCTGGGAGAGAAGTCAGGGTTATGGTGAAACCAGAAGTAATTGACGATGAAAAAATGATACCTCTTGCAAGAAGTATGTGTAAAAAAATAGAATCTGAACTTGAGTATCCTGGCCAAGTTAAAGTGAATATAATAAGGGAAAGTAAAGTCATAGAATATGCAAGGTAATTAATGTTATTAACAAGGGGATTTTGTATGAGAATTCTCTGCATAGGTGATGTTGTAGGACGGTGTGGTTGCGAGTTTTTGCGGATTAAGCTAAGGAGAATTAAAGAGAGGAAAAATATAGATTTGGTTATAGCAAATGGAGAGAATTCAGCTGAAGGTAACGGAATTACGGTACTTTCTTCTGAGCATTTGTTCAAAAGTGGTGTAGATGTTATAACTGCTGGGAACCATACCTTTGCAAGAAGAGAAATAAGAGAGTATCTTGACTCCAATAAAAGGCTTATTAGACCTTTTAATTATCCGAAAGGAACGCCTGGAACAGGGATTTGTAAATTGGAGTTAGGTGGGGTAAAAGTGGGAGTTTTAAATATTCTAGGAACTGTTTATCTAGAAAGTTTACAGTCTCCTTTTGAAGTACTTGACGAAGCGCTCACAAACCTTAGTGACTGTAAAGTAAAGATAGTAGATTTTCATGCAGAAGCTACGGCAGAAAAACGCGCTTTAGGTTTTTATTCTGACGGTAAGGTTTCAGCATTTTTTGGTACTCACACGCATGTACAGACTTCTGACGAAACTATATTACCTTTAGGTACAGGATACATAACAGACGTTGGTATGACTGGTGCAATTGATTCGGTTTTAGGAATAAAAAAAGAAATATCAATAGAAAGATTTAGAAAAAAGCTCCCGATTAAATTTAAGAATGCATCAGGGGATGCTAGAATCGAATGTGTAGTATTTGATGTGGATCCAAATACAGGGAAAACTAGATCTGTAGAAAGACTAAGAATTTTCCCAAGTTTCAGTTAGTAGTTTGTCGATATATACTAAATTTTCAAAATTACTTATAAAAGAATAAATATTCCCAGAAGATTTATTCGAGAGAAGTTCTATATCTAATAGAATTTCTGACGCACAACTTCATACATTATTACGGCCGATGCAACAGAGACATTTAGCGAGTTGATTTTTCCAAACATAGGAATAGAAACTAAACAATCACAGTTTTCTTTAACTATTCTGCTAAGGCCCTTTCCTTCAGACCCTACAACTATAGCTATTGGCCCTTTAAAATTCCGCTTATATAAATTTTCTCCAGAAGCGTCAGCACCAAAAATCCATATATTTTGCTGTTTTAGCTTTTTAATAGTAGATGAAATGTTAGTTTCTTTAGCAACTAAAATGTGCTCCAGTGCTCCGGAGGATGTTTTTTCAACTGATGAGTTTAAACCGACAGCATTTCTCTTAGGGATGATTACACCATGCGCTCCGGAACATTCTGCAGTCCTAATTATCGCACCCAAATTACGAGGGTCTTCGATTCCACTTGCAATGATAATAAAAGGATCCTCCTGTTTTTTGTAAGCTAAATTTAATATTTCATTAACACTAGAATACTTTTTTACTGAGCTTATAGCAATAACTCCTTGGTGAGAATGTTCTCTTGACATCAAATTTAATTTTTCTTTACTAGTTTTCCTTATTTCTACACCTAAATCCTTCGCTTTAGATACTATTGGAATCAAGGATCCGGAAGGTTTATCAAAGCAGGTTAAGATGTATTCTATATTTCTACCAGATTTCAATGCTTCCATGACAGGATTTCTGCCAATTATTATATTTACCGGTAATTCACCTAAATTTTGCATATTTTTTCACCTAAATTTTAAGATTTTAAATAAAAAGCGAACTCTTGCATATATGAAATTTAATTGACTCTATTTAGATTTTGCTAAAAATTAACAAAACCGAATAAGAAATTTCTGAATCTAAATCGATTTTAAATTTTAAATCAAACTTTGTCAACTAAAGCTATTTTTTATCCGATTTTTTCTTTAATATTTACAAATTTACACTAGAAATTTAATTTTAAATTGTGACTAATTGTATAGTCGATAAGGTTTTGTTTCTATCCAGTTTAAAATTATAAAAAATAAAGTTAAAAATTTATTATTTTTATAGGTGTATGGTAGTAATTATGATGAATATAAATATTAATCTAAGAAATTTTTTAATTTAAAAGCGAAGGTTATACAAAATATAAATTTAAGCTCATTATAACTGTTGACTTATTCGCTTTAATTGTGGTAGAATGTACATGCCGCTTATTGCAGGTTTAAAAGAGTTGTTCTACCTGATCCAATAGCGAGATATTTCAAGGCAGGTGCTGTAGTTTTATGTACGCAGTATTAGAGAGTGGAGGAAAACAGTACAAGGTAAAAAAGGGGGATATTATTTTTGTTGAAAGGCTTTCGGGTGAGGAAGGAGCGTCAGTTGAATTTAAAGTTTTGGCTCTTTGTGACGAAAACGGACTGAAAATAGGTAACCCTTATATCGATTCAGCGAGAGTTTTAGGGAGTGTCCTAGAAACTAAGCGGGGAAAAAAGATAACTGTTTTTACTTACAAACCTAAAAAAAGTTGCAAAAGGAAGATGGGGCATCGCCAGTGGGTAACAAAACTTGAGATTAGCGAGATTGTTCCAGATGTAAGCTCGTATGCTTAATGTGGAATTTTGCGCTTTGCAGGATGGCAGTTTAGTTGGTTTTTGTATAAAGGGTCACTGTGGATTTAGTGAATCTGGAACGGACATCGTTTGTGCAGCTGTTTCGTCGGCGGTTTACATGGTGGTAAACACATTTACTGATATACTTGGGGTGAGTCCCAAAGGTTTGTATGTGGGCAATGGTGAGATGAGATTTATTATACATAAACATGATGAATCGCAGGGGAGATTACTGTTTCAGGGGCTAAAGTTACACTTATCTTCGCTAGAGGAAATATACCCAAAAAATATTAAGGTTAATTATGTGGAGGTTGTTTGACTATGCTAAAGATAAACATACAGCTATTTGCCCATAAAAAAGGGCTTGGGTCGACTAAAAATGGTCGTGATTCTAATCCGAAATATCTGGGGGTTAAAAGGTCTGATGGTCAATACGTGTTGACTGGAAACATTATTGTTACTCAGCGTGGAACTAAGATTCATCCTGGAAAAAACGTTAAAAGGGCTTCTAATGACTCTCTTTTTGCGTTAATTGATGGAAGAGTTAAGTTTGAGCGCATGGGGAAACATCGCAAAAAAGCTAGCGTTTATGCTTGCAGTTAGCAGATTTGGTTGGTGGTTTTTGTAAAGATAGGTGTGGAGCATGTTTGCAGATACGGCAGTTATAACGGTTAGAGCGGGGTCTGGTGGGCATGGAGCCGTTTCTTTTCACAGAGATAAGTTTACATCTTCCGGTGGGCCCGATGGGGGTAACGGCGGAAATGGTGGAGATGTAATATTTCAAGCTGATAAAGGGCTTTCTACGCTCGTCGATTTTCGCTACAAAAGGAATTATTTGGCACAAAACGGAAGAGATGGATCGTCTGCAAAAAGAACCGGAAAAAGTGGCGACAATATGCTGATAACAGTTCCTTTGGGAACGGTTTTGAAAGATAACAAAAACGGGAGAATAATTGCGGATCTGTCTGATTTTAGGTCTGTGGTTGTTGCGAAGGGTGGCAAAGGTGGAGCTGGAAACATGAATTTTGCTACACCTACAAGACAGTCACCTCGATTTGCCAAACCCGGAACTTTAGGAGAAGAGCTGGAGCTGAAATTGGAGCTAAAACTTATAGCAGACGTCGGAATCATTGGGTATCCAAATGTCGGCAAATCTACTCTCATTTCTGTGGTTAGTGCTGCAAAACCTCAAATAGCAAATTATCATTTTACAACACTTTCCCCGGTTTTAGGTGTCGTAAAGTATAGTGGTGACTATTCGTTTGTGATGGCTGACATTCCCGGGTTGATAGAAGGAGCCTGGAAAGGTATTGGACTGGGGCATCAGTTTCTGAGACACATAGAGCGATGCAGGGTTTTTTTACATGTTGTTGATATTTCTGGGAGCGAGGGCAGAGATCCAGTAAAAGATTTTGAAATAATAAACAAAGAGCTTGAGAATTACAGCGCTGATCTTATGCAAAGACCTATGATTGTAGTTGGAAATAAATGTGAGCTTTCGGACAGTAAGTCTATAGAATTGTTTCGAAGGTATGTTGAGAAAAAGGGCTATAAGTTTTTTGCGATAAGCGCTGTTTCTCGAACTGGAGTGGGAAATCTCTTGGATGAAGTTGTTAAGGTTTTGCAAAAATCGCCAGATACGGTGATTTTTAGTCCCGATGAGACATACATTAGTGTTAAGAAAGATGAAGATGAGGTTTGTGTTGTTAAAAATGGCGAAATTTATGAATTAAAGGAAAACTCAAGGCTGAGAAGTTTAGTAGATTCCGTTAATTTTTGTGATTATGATTCTATGAAGTATTTTCAAAGGATGCTAATAAAGTATGGTGTAATTTCAGCTTTGAAAGGATCTGGAGCTAAAGAAGGGGACACTGTAAAGCTTTGTGGCATAGAGTTTGATTTTTTTGATTAAACTGAAAGGAGGGATGGCATTTTAGTGCAAGAAGCCAGTTTTTGTTGCGATTCCGGGTTTAATAAGCAGTTGAGTGTTTTGAAACTTGCTTTTTTGGGTGATGCAGTTTTTGAGCTTTATGTAAGAAGATTTTTAGTTTATAAATATAGAGAGAAACTTGGAAAATTAAACGAGAGAAAATCTAAATTTTCTTGCTGCAGGGGGCAGTCATTTATACTAAAAAAAATATCAAAGTTTCTTACAGAAGAAGAAATTCGGATTTGTAAATCAGGGCAAAGTGCGCATATAAATAATTTTTCTAAAAAAGCTATTTTTTCGGAATATCGCAAAGCTACAGGGTTTGAGTGTTTGCTTGGGTATTTGTACATTAACAATAAAATGGAAAGAATTGAGCAAATATTTAGTAAAGCGATGGCGGTTTGTGAAGAAGTTTATTAGGCGTTTAAGTTAATTGTTAATAAAAAATGGGGGTTAGAATTTTTTATGAGTTGTGCAGGTCCGATTATGGGTGGAGTGGTGGCTCTTCTTGCTGTTTTGTTTGTTTTTTCTAAAATGTTCAGAATCTGGAAAGAGTATCTTGGGATAAGACAAATTGCTTCGAAAGTTTCAGAGTCCATTTCCAAATCTAGTTCGGAGTCCAGTACTGAATCCAACGCTGATTCTAATTCAGAGTCCAGTGCTGTATCCGGTTCTACGACTGATTCAAGATCCACTAAAAAATAATAAATCAAGTGATTATTAAAATATATTACGAGGAGAATTGCTTATGGCAAAATCGAATAGTGAAACGATTTATCGTATTTTTGAACTGGTAGGATTTACTTCATGTTTTATACTTACCATTATTAGTTGTGCTGGAATGCCTTTTAAAATTGCGAAAGTTATGAGAAACATGAAAGGGAGACAGTTTGAAGGTACATGGGATAAATTTAAATTTATTGTTACGGAAACATTTTAGGTAGATTAGATTTAATGAGTTGCTTGTGGTGTTCTTAGCTTTTTATGTAGAAGTCTCCTTAGTCTTATTCTGTTGTATCGTTGTATGAATATGAAAGGTAGGTTTGTCATTATAGATATACATGAAAAAAGTAGAGCGTAGTAAAATGAATTTATTGCAAATGATATTAAAGCGAAAAAGCAGCACATGAAGTGGTTCCATTCTGCTCTGCAAGTTTCCAAAATAAACTCTTGGATGTAATCAATAGAAAGCCTCGAAAATTTTATAAGATGTCGTTTAGAGAATCCATTTCTTCCAATGTGTTGGGGAAGATGGTCTTTCCACTTTTTTATGAGAAGGGTTTCTGTATAAAACTTTCCACTTTTTTCCCAAGATTTTTCTTTAAAAATTTTTCCGTTTGGGTCTAAACGTCTTTTATCTATATTTACTGAAAATATAAAAACCAGAGTATTCCATATCGTTATAAGAAAAAAATTCAAGACGATTATCTCTAGCGTGGAATATCTGCTCGTCATTTGTGTCACTCCTTTTTACTTGATGCTTTGAAGTTTTTCTCTTGCTTGTTCAAATTTATCTTCAGCCAATTTTATATTTTCTTTACGCTCATTACCTAGTGCGAGGGGAACGTTGGTTTTGTATAGCAGAAGACCCTCTTTGTAAAGATCATACGCTTCCATCATGCTGTTGTAATGGTCAAGCGATTCGTCAGGAACTTTGGGTCCGAGATCGTTTTTTAGGTAGTCAATAAGTTCAATTGTGGAATCAATAAGGCCATTGAGTCTTTCTACTGAAGCCGAAGTTCCAGTAAACGTTTCAATCTGATCTAAAACGTCTCCAATCATGTTGTTAAATTTTAGATTCTGTTTTACCACTATTTTTACGTATTCTGGATTTGTTATTTTGTCACTATTTTTAAAAAACGAGCACGCGGAAAATATCAACAAAATAGCACAAAAAATTGAGAGTTTAATTATATTTTTCATAAAGATTCCCCTAATATGTGATCCATCTTTATATAGCATGGTACCACATATGTTTTTTCATGTCAATTATGATTAAATAACTAATTTTGGAAAAAGCTTGACTATTTTTAATAATTGTGTTACCCTCATGGAGGTGTGGAGAGGTGTCCGAGTTGGCCGAAGGAGCACGACTGGAAATCGTGTAAACCATTAAACTGGTTTCTGGGGTTCGAATCCCCATCTCTCCGCCATATAATGTATACAAAATTGATACAATGTAAAAGCCCAGTATTACTGGGCTTTGTAGCGTTTTGAATCTAATTTTATATATGAATTTTAAGGGATTTTTTACTCCTTTTTGAGCTTTCCGTATGAATGTATGCAACCGGTTGAATATGTTCACACAGTTGAAATTTATAAAAATAATCATCCGCCAATATTTTTATTGACGGATTTGTTATTTGTTTCTTAAATTATTTTTTTTGTCAGTTTAAAAATGGTCAAGAAGCATCTTTGAATTTTTAGAAATATTGATGAATAAAGGGAATTTAATTAAGTATAATGCACAAATAATTGCAAAAAGTCCTAAAAATAGAAAATTATTGACTTTATTTTTTAGTTATTATACAATATACAATGACAATATTTAAGAGTAAGGGAGTGCATTAAAATGTCAGGTAAAAGTAAGGATGATAGTTATTTAAAAAATAGTAAGATTGACAAAGAATTTGATTATCTAAACACGGTAATAAAACAGTCTAGAAAATGGGATTCTATAGATATTCTTAATGACCTTATTGAAAGGTGTAGAAAAACAAAATCTCCTAAGATGGCAGAGATGGGAACAATTTTTGAAACGTTACTACGCAAATATGTTGAATGCAAAGAGTGCTATTACTACAATGGTATACCTAGAGGTAATTATAAAATAACTGGGAATCCGTTTGACAAGCTTTTAACTTCTAAACAGGAAAAACTCGTAAAAGAGTATATAAGTCCAGAACTTTTTAAAAAGATGACAGTGGAACTTAGAACACTTGGAAAATATTTAAAAGGAGCTTGTACAATTGAAGATATGACGGTTTATAGAGGAATTCCTTATGAGGTTTTGCGATCGTTAATGGGTAGTGTGAGAATAAGTTTTCCGGATTTGGGTAGGTTTTTAAAAGGAGAAGAAAAAGGTGCTGTTAAACGCGCTAGGCTTGATGAGCTTAAACACGCTTTGGAAGAGGTTGAATCCCGGAATCCTATAACAAGAGAAAAATCTTTTATGAGCACTAGTGAGAAAAGGTACGTCACGTGGGGTTTCGGAATAGTTCGTCTTGATATTACCGTTCCTAAAGGAACAAAAGGAGGACTGAAGTGCAACACCATATTAACCCATAATAAGTATGCAGAAGAAGTTGAGGTACTTTTTCCTCAGGGGACCCAGTTGAAATGGAAAAGAGGCGGCTTTACGAATTTTTTTAATCTGAGTCAGTTTTTGTATTTCGACATTGAGGTGGTTTGAATAAATTCAGCTATTTTTAAAATTAACGCATGAACAAAAATTGTGTTTATAGAACACATAACGGAAAGTTTCAATCTAACAAAGAATTTAAAAGTTCTATTTTACGATCGTTTATGAAGCCGGTTATTTCTTTATATTTAAGATTTATGGATGGCAAAATATCTATAGAATTTACAGCTTCAAAAACTATCCATTATTTTGTGTAAGTTTATAACAGGTGATTTAGGCATACATAGGGGATAAAAGTAAATAAACACTACCTTTACGCACATTTTTGGATTTTAAAAGTCCGAATAAATTAAGTTAATAGGTTTTAAAATGAACATTTTTGAAAGCATGAAAGTAGAGTTTAACGGACTAAGCTGTGAACACATCACAAAATATGTAAGCAATTTCTGGAAGCCAACCATCTAAATACGTGATATTTTTGTGTTAATTTATATCGTAAACTCACAATTTAAAAGTTTATATTGACAAAAATAATCTAATTTTATACAACATTCTTGTGTATTTGATCACATAAAATTAGAAGGGGGTGTTTCATATGCCGATGAAAAAGGTAAAACCAGAGGATTGTAAATTTAAAGATGATTATGTGATACAAGCTAATAAGAAAAAAGACTTAAAAAAACTTGTAAATGGATTAAATGAAATAGTAGAAATGATTGATAATTTTATTTGTGATCTAGGTGATTTTGCACTCGGAAAAATTAATGGAATATTTGAAAAGATTTTTGAAGGAAAATATAAGTGCCATAGGAGTTATATGATAGGTTTTTCAGGTGACGTAGCATCTGTTGTACAAGTGTTTAGAGAGAGGGTAGAATGTCACGCTGGAGAGTTTATATCAGAAGTTCAGAATGACGACACAAAAACTATTGGACAAAAATTAAAACAAATTGCTAAGTTTAAAAAAGAATGTGAAGAACATGTTCTTAGTGAGCTCTATGGAAGCTGTAAAAATGGTGGGTTTTCTAAAATATGTGGTCCAGTTGCTTTAGAGTCTATAAGAAAAAAACAAAATAATAAACTTAGACAGTTAGACGATAAATTAAGAATCTGGCTTAGGGATATTCAATCTGAGATTACCTCTAATGATATTGTCTCTGAGAGAAGCAATTTTTATTTGGATTCACCAGCCCACAAAGAAGCAATGCTGAGAAGAACATGTAAAGCGTTGAGAAATCTTCAACAGGTATGTTCAGCAAGAGCAGGCAGGTTAAGTAAGGACGATTCGATAATATTGAAGAGATTTTTCAGTGATGATCCT